>NZ_JBWKTH010000018.1:9154-136136 GCF_059420225.1 Pseudomonas sp. GW821-FHT04D07 | reverse complement strand
GCGTCCCCTAGGGGACTCGAACCCCTGTTACCGCCGTGAAAGGGCGGTGTCCTAGGCCACTAGACGAAGGGGACACACTACAACATTCACTCCCTGCCGCGCTTCGCTGTGTGCTTTACGCTGCAAGTGGCGCGCATTCTATGGATGGATCGAGGGGTCGTCAACCCCCAAGGATAAATTTATTTAAATCAATGACTTCGCCCCCCTTTATAGGGCTTTCCCGGCGCTCCTCGCGTCTGCCTCTTGGCGCCTATATTCTGGCGCTCTACAAGACGCTATAGTTCACCCCGGGAAATAGTGGCAATGTGCTCTATCCCTGACTCCCTGCAACACGTCGATCAACGCTATCGGCGCAAACGCCAAGCCACTACACTCGTTAGCATTACACCTTGAAGAGGTCTTAACGGTGACACCACTCATGATCACCCTGCTGGTCGCAGCCGGGATCTTTCTCCTGATCGCCATTGGCTTCCTCAACCATATGGCCGAAGGCCGCAAACTGGAGAAGGCCCGATTCAAGGTCGAACTCGCCGACCGTCTGCGCCGCTGCGGCGAAATCACCGAGACCTTCCCCGGCCAATTGATGAGCCCGGCCCTCAAGCTACTGCTGACACGTTTGGAACTCAACGTGAACCAGCGGCTGTTGAATATAGAAAAGACCAATAGCAAGTTCAAAACCCGGATAACCGAGCTCACGGCGCTGATCAGCCAGGGGGAATCGATTCCGGTCAACAACCCACCCAGCCCGATCCAGACCGAAGCCAAGGCCAAGGACGTACGCTTCCTACTGGAGGCGCTGCACGGCCAGATCACTCGTGCGGCCCAGGACGGTTTCCTGCCCGCCACTGAAGCCAAGCACTGGATCCGTGAAGTGCGACATATCCTGGTATTGCTGCATATCGAGTTCTTCAACAACCTCGGCCAGCATGCCCTGCAACAGGAGCAGCCAGGGCAGGCGCGCCTGGCCTTCGAGCGTGGCGTGCAATACCTGCGCAAGCAACCTGAACCAGCGGTCTACAACGAACAGCTGATCTTCATGGAAAAGCTCCTGGCCCGCGCCAACTCCATGGTGCTCACCAACATCAAACCGACCGAGGAAGATGTCAACGAACTGACCCAGGGTCTGAAGGATGTCGAGGCCGACGCCGACTGGAAGAAGAAAGCCATCTACGACTGATGGAATCGCAGGCATAAAAAAACGGACAAGCCAGGCTTGTCCGTTTTTTTATGTGCCTACCGGGAAATCAGGCGATCGGATTGATCGGCTTTTCCGGGTACCAGACGTCCATCAACGGGCTGACTTCAACGGAAGTCAGTTCGCTGCGGGTCTTGAGCCAGGCTTCAACGTTAGCGCGTTGTTCAGCGCTGACCGAGCCACGCTTCTGCAGGCAAACCAGACCGTAGTCATCGCCGCCGACATAGCCCAGACCGTTGGCTTCCATTGCTTCTTTCAGGAATGCGTCGAGGAAAACGTCGATAGCCTCTTCACTCAGGTCTTCTTTGAAATCCAGGTTCAGCTCGAAACCCAACTCCTGAAATTCATCGACGCACAGCTTTTTGCGCAGACGCTGGGAACGGTTAGTCGCCATGAAACAATCCTCAAAAGTAATAACGGGCGGCACTTTATCAGTTTAAGGCTGCAATTGCCCGGATCTGTGCTGACACCTGGTCGATCCGCAGAAAAAAATCGCCAATAGGCTACCGGCCCAAGGCCCCAGCTTCCCTGCCTTGGGGCATAATGCCGACACTTTCACGACCATTGAGGGATTTTTGTCGACATGCCCTCGTATTTTCCCCTCGACGGTAGGGTTCCACTTCATATGATCAAATCTTTACGTCCGCTGCTGCTCGCCGGCCTGCTTCTCCCCCTGGCCCTCCCTACCTACGCAGCGCCCGTCAACAACAGCCTCTCTCCCAAAGTCCAGCAGGCGCTCAGAGCCAGCAAGCTGCAAAACGACGCCCTGTCCCTGGTGATGCTGCCACTCGATGGCCCCGGCGTCCCCACCGTGGTCAATGCCGACGTGTCGGTGAACCCGGCCTCGACGATGAAACTGATCACCACCTACGCCGCCCTGGAAATGCTCGGCCCCAACCATCAGTGGAAAACCGAGTTCTACACCGACGGTACCCTGAGCAATGGCGTCCTGCAGGGCAACCTGTACCTCAAGGGCGGTGGCGACCCGAAGCTGAACATGGAAAAACTCTGGCTGCTGATGCGTGACCTGCGGGCCAACGGCGTGAACCAGGTGACCGGCGACCTGGTCCTCGACCGCAGCTTCTTCATCCAGCCCCAACTGCCGGAATTCAACGACGACGGTAACGACGAGAACAAGCCATTCCTGGTCAAGCCCGATGCGCTGATGGTCAACCTCAAGGCCCTGCGCTTCGTTGCCCGCAATGACTCGGGCAAGGTGCTGGTCTCGGTGGAACCGCCGATCGCCAGTATCCGCATCGACAACCAGATCAAGGTGGTCAATGCCAAGCAGTGCTCCGGTGACGTGCGCTACAACCCGGTGACCCAGGACGATGGCACCACCGTCGTCACCGTCAGCGGTCAATTGGCCGAGGGCTGCAGCTCGCAGACCTACCTATCGCTGCTCGACCACCCGACCTACGCCGCCGGTGCCGTGCGCGCCATCTGGCAGGAATTGGGCGGCAGTATCCATGGCAAGGACCGTTCCGACGTGGTGCCAAAAAGCGCCCACCTTCTGGCCCGCGCCTACTCGCCGGACCTGACGGAAATCATCCGCGACATCAACAAATACAGTAACAACACCATGGCCCAGCAACTGTTCCTGAGCCTGGGCGCGCAGTATCGCAACGACGCCGATGGCGATGACGCCAAGGCAGCGCAGCGGGTGGTGCGTCAGTGGCTGGCGAAAAAAGGCATCATCGCGCCGCATCTGGTGATGGAGAACGGCTCCGGCCTGTCCCGCGACGAGCGGGTCAGCGCGCGGGAAATGGCGAGCATGCTGCAATCGGCCTGGAAGAGTCCGTATGCCGCGGAGTTCATCAGTTCGCTGCCGATCGTCGGTACCGACGGCACCATGCGCAAACGCCTGAAGCAGACAGCCATGCGTGGCGAGGCGCATATCAAGACCGGGACCCTGAACACCGTGCGCGCCATTGCCGGCTTCAGCCGCGACGATAACGGCACCACCTGGGCGGTGGTGGCGATTCTCAACGACCCGAAACCCTGGGGCGCCTCATCGGTGCTCGATCAGGTGTTGCTGGACTTGTACCGCCAACCCAACGTGGCCGGCGCGGACGAATAACCCGAGGCCCTGAACATCAGGGCCCGGGATCCGTGGTGATCAGCGGGCGCTGATCTTCCAGGCGCGGTGAATCTTGCTGTTGCGGGCGAAATCAGGGTCCAGGGTCTGGGCGCTGATTTCCTCGACGGCATAACGCGTCGCCAGGTGCTCGTCCAACTGGAACTTGCGGAAGTTGTTGGAGAAATACAGCACGCCGCCAGGTGCCAGGCGAGCGACCGCCAGATCGAGCAACTGCACGTGGTCACGCTGGACGTCGAACACGCCTTCCATGCGCTTGGAGTTGGAGAAGGTCGGCGGATCGATGAAGATCAGATCGAACTCATCGCGACAGCTCTCCAGCCAGGCCATCACATCTCCCTGCTCCAGCCGGTTCTTGTCGGAGAAACCATTGAGCGACAGATTGCGCCGCGCCCAGTCCAGATAGGTTTTCGACAGGTCGACGCTGGTGGTGGTGCGCGCACCGCCCTTGGCCGCGTGCACACTGGCGGTCGCGGTGTAGCAGAACAGGTTGAGGAAGCGTTTGCCGGCCGCCTCTTTCTGGATCCGCAGGCGCATGGGCCGGTGGTCGAGAAACAGACCGGTGTCGAGATAATCGGTCAGGTTGACCAACAACTTCACACCGCCTTCGTTGACCTCGGTGAACTTGCCCTGGGCACTCTGGCGCTCGTATTGCTTGGTACCGCTCTGGCGCTCGCGGCGCTTGATGATCACCCGGCTCTTGTCGATATTCAGCGCCTGGGGAATCGCCGCCAGGGCATCGAACAGGCGGGCCTGGGCCTTTTCCGGGTCGATGGACTTGGGCGCGGCATACTCCTGGACGTGCACCCAGTCGTGGTACAGGTCGATGGCCAGCGAATATTCCGGCATATCGGCGTCATACACCCGATAGCAGTCGACCCCCTCGCGCCGGGCCCACTTGCCCAACAGCTTGAGATTCTTCTGCAAGCGGTTGGCGAACATCTGCCCGCCTTCGCTCAGGCGCGCCTGCTCGACCACCGGCGCGGGCGTCGGAGCCGGCTTGATCGGATTACCGTTCTTGTTGAATTTCGGCGCCTCGGCCACTTCCTGCGCCAGGACCTCGGCCTGTTCGCGTTCGATCTGCCGCTGTTCCGGTGTGCGACGCTCGCCGGTGACGAACTGATCCGGCACGACCTTGATCAACAGCAGCTTGCACGGCAAGGCGCCGTTCCAGAACGAGTACTGCTTGTGGCTGCGAATGCCCATGCGCTTGCCCAGGTCCGGGGCGCCGGTGAACACCGCCGCCTCCCAGTTCAGGCAGGACTGGCGCAGGCGCTCGCCGAGGTTCTGGTAGAGGTAGAGCAGGCTGGCTTCATCGCCCAGGCGTTCGCCGTAGGGTGGGTTGCAGATCACCAGGCCTTTCTGGTTCTGGTCCGGGCGTGGCTCAAAGGTCGCCACTTCGCCCTGGTAGACCTTGATCCACTCGCTCAGGCCGGCGCGCTCGATGTTGTTGCGCGCGGGCTGGATCAGCCGTGGATCGGCTTCATAACCGCGAATCCACAGCGGCGGCTTGGCCAGGCCGGCGTCGGCACGCTCGGTGGCTTCCTCGTGAAGCTTTTTCCACAGCGCCGGCACATGCCCGAGCCAGGCATCGAAGCCCCAGTGCACACGATTCAGGTTGGGCGCCATATCGGCGGCGATCATCCCCGCCTCCACCAGGAAGGTCCCGACACCACACATCGGGTCGGCCAGGGCTCCGCCTTCGGCGGCAATACGCGGCCAGCCGGCACGGATCAGGATCGCCGCCGCGAGGTTTTCCTTCAGCGGCGCGGCGCCCTGCTGCAGACGATAGCCACGCTGGTGCAGGCTGTGGCCGGACAGGTCAAGGGAAAGGATCGCTTCGCCACGGTCCAGGCGCAGGTGAATGCGCAGGTCCGGGCTGATCTTGTCGATGGACGGACGCTCGCCGGTCGGCGTACGCAGCTTGTCGACAATCGCATCCTTGACCTTCAAGGCGCCGAAATGGGTATTGTCGATGCCCGAGCCGTGACCACTGAACTCAACGGCCAGGGTGCCGTCGGAGACCATATGGTCCTGCCAGTCGACGTCCAGCACGCCGTGATAAAGGTCCTCGGCGTCCTTCATCGGGAAGCGTTTGAGCACCAGCAGCACGCGGTTGGCCAGTCGCGACCAGAGACACAGGCGATAGGCAGTCTCCATATCGGCCGTGCCACGAATGGCCGAGGTGTGCTCGCGCGCCTCCTCAAGGCCAAGCCCGACGGCTTCCTCAATGAGCAGGCCTTCAAGGCCTTTAGGGCAAGTGAGGAAGAGTTCGTAACGATCCGACATGGGAATTCCAGGGCTTCAAGCCTTCAAGGAACGGGCAAACGCATCGCCCGCTCGGTTTCGATCAAGCGCTTTTCTCGCAGAGCGCTCGTGTGGCGCACCATTGCGCCTGTCCACCCAGGCAGATCCTTCAACCCTTGGATTGAAAGAACCTTGATGCCTGGACAGCTCAACTCTCGTAATAAAAACCTTTTTAACAAAAACCTTCGTAACAAAAAGTCACATCGTGACCCTTCGTCGAATAATACCTGACCCCAACAGGTCGGTATTCGCAGTAGAGAATGAAACTCATCATTCATCTAAGGGCTGATCATAGCTGGGTTTTCTCCAGATACTCGAGCCTACGGCCATCACATCTTATGGCCTTAACACCATTATCGTTACGTCCTTATGACAAAACGGTCATTCACACGCCCCTGCGCATTGGTTAGAACTCACAACAGGTTGACGTCGCAATGGCGTCAACACCCCGCTCTCCCCCGAAATCGCCCAAGGGCCTTTTCGTACCAGAGCGGAGCTCGCCACGCCGGCAGCGAGCACCAACGGCAGATGCATTCTGCCTGATCTCGCCAAGAGGTCGACGGGACATATAACAGTCAACCAGTGAGGGCAACACCCTATGAGAAGACTTAAGCGTGATCCGTTGGAAAGAGCATTTTTACGCGGATATCAATACGGCGTTCATGGCAAATCCCGCGAGCTTTGCCCCTTTACTCTACCGTCGGTACGCCAAGCCTGGATCAATGGCTGGCGAGAAGGACGCGGCGACAACTGGGACGGTATGACCGGCACTGCGGGAATCCACAGACTCAACGAACTTCACGCTGTCGGCTGATCAGGGCACATTCCGACATAACAATTTGCGCAACAACCGACTTACCATGCACGCCCCATCCGGGCGGCGGGCTTCGGCCCAGGGGCTCCTACGGAGCCCTTTTTAATGCCGCGGATTCAGCGACGCAACGCCGCAATGGCATCCACCGACTGGCGAATCAGCGCCGGCCCCTTGTAGATAAACCCCGAATACACCTGTACCAGGCTCGCCCCGGCGGCGATCTTTTCAGCCGCGTGCTCGCCCTCGGTGATACCGCCAGCGGCGATGATCGGCAAGCGACCGGCCAGCTCAGCGGCCAGCACCTTGACGGTATGGGTGCTCTTCTCGCGCACCGGCGCGCCGGACAGGCCGCCGGCCTCGTCGCCATGGGCCAGACCTTCGACACCGACACGGCTCAGGGTGGTATTGGTGGCGATCACCGCATCCATGCCCGACGCCAGCAGCGCCTGGGCGACCAGCACGGTTTCTTCGTCGGTCATGTCCGGGGCGATCTTGATCGCCAGGGGCACGTGGCGACCATGCTGCTGGGCCAACTGCGCCTGGCGCACGTGCAGGGCCTCGAGCAGTTGCTTGAGCGAGTCACCAAATTGCAGGCTGCGCAGGCCCGGGGTATTCGGCGAGCTGACGTTGACCGTCACATAGCTGGCATGGGCGTAGACCTTGTCCAGGCAGATCAGGTAGTCATCGACGGCACGTTCCACCGGCGTGTCGAAGTTCTTGCCGATATTGATACCGAGGATACCGCGATAGCGCGCGGCGCGGACCCGCGACACCAGGTTGTCCACGCCCAGGTTGTTGAAGCCCATGCGGTTGATGATTGCCTCGGCTTGCGGCAGGCGGAAGATCCGCGGTTTCGGATTGCCCGGCTGCGGTCGTGGCGTCACCGTGCCGATTTCAACGAAGCCGAAGCCCAACTGGGCAAAACCATCGATGGCCGCGCCGTTCTTGTCCAGGCCCGCAGCCAGGCCCACCGGGTTGGGAAACTCCAGGCCCATGACCGTAACCGGGTTCGACGCCGGAGCCTTGCACAACAAGCTATTGAGCCCCAGGCGGCCGCCCGCGCCGATCAGGTCCAGGGACAGGTCGTGGGAGACTTCCGGAGAAAACTTGAACAACAACTGGCGGGCCAGGTTATACATGGGCGGGCTTGACTCGGATGGCGGCGATAGTGGTCGGCGATTATAGCCGGGCCCCGAGAAAAACCATAGGCGCACCACGAGCACGGCTCACCGACGAGGGGGGCGCGCGGTTGCATCGGTACAGCCTTGCAGGCTGGCCACCAGGGCCAGGCGGGCCAGCGCCTGGTGATTGCCGGCTTCCAGCTCCAGGACCCGGGCAACCGCCGCCCGCGCCTGCTCGACGCCCACGCCCCGATCGCACAGCCCGAGCATCGACAAGGCCAGCCAGGTATCGGCCAGCTGCAAGGCACTCCAGGGCTCACAGCAGGCGGCCATCAGCTCTGTCGGCAAAACCTCCAGCCTTTCACCCAACACGGTCGTCAGTTGCCGGATCACGGCCTCCTGCTGCCCTCTTGAATGAACAGCAGGCGGTGCCGCCGAGGCGATCGCCGGCTCGATCAGCGCGGGTAGCAACGGCACCACCGGAGCGGTAAAGCGATAACCCTTGCCGTAGACGGTAGCAATGTAGCCCTTGGCCTCCTCGAGCAACTTGCGCAGCACATAGATACAGCGTGTCAACGACTCCTCGGCAGCGTCCATGCCCGGCCAGACGCTGTCGAGCAAGCAATCCTTGGTCACCAGCCGTCCCGCCGAACCCAGCAGCAGGCGCAACACCTGCAGTTCCTTGGGCGGCAGATGAACACCCCGGCCGTGCCTCACCAGGTTTCCATCGCTTTGCAATATCCATTGACCAAAGACGAAGGCTTGTCGCGGAGTCTTTCCAGTGACGCTGTCCATAACCTCGACGCAATCCTCTATAGAGATGTACGACCATTCAAAAATAAACCCGGGAAAAGGGCTTATTCACGAGGAACGCCACGACTATAGGAATTCACATCGGGCCATGTCGGTAGGACATTTCCCGCATGGAAAAGGAATATTCAACAAGGCTGTAGACCCGACAAAACCTACAGCCCAAAAGCCGATTCCCCTATACAAACTGCACCTCAAAGCAGGAGCTTTCGTCGCCCTTCGCCCTCTCCCCGGGCGTTTCCTACAAGGCGGCACAGATCAGCCACGCTACGCCAACGGCAAACCTCATCGACCGGTAGTCCAATCCGGAACGCGGTATTGAGCCGCGCCACCAGCCCGGCAAGGTCCGCACCGCTCATACCCAGGTCTTCACGCAACCTCGATTCGAAGCGAATCTTTCTGCGCGGTACTGAACAATGCTCAGCCAGCAACACCATCACCTGTTGCTCGATAAAGTAGTCACACCCTCCCGGAACCAGGTAACTCATAGCTTCACTTTCCCGCATACCGCGCCGGGGCAGGACGGTATCGCCGCCGTACTCAACGCCTCGAGATAGCCCCGCGAGCGCCGTGGCAGTTCGCCATGAGCCGCCTGCCCGAGTACATACTCGAAACAGTCCCTGGCCTTGGCGTGCGCCCCCAGCGCCAGCTGGCACTCGCCGGTATAGAACATCGGCCGGTAGTCGCCCCGGTCCTGGGCAAACGCCACCGCATAGAGTTCGATGGCCTTGCGGTAGTGCCCGGAGACCTGATAGACCGCCGCCAATCCCATCCAGTAATGGCTGTTGTAAAAATCGTAGATACACAGGAAACGAAAGAGTTTTTCCGCATCCTCCAGGCGTCCTTGCTCGTGGAACTGGCAGGCGTGGGCATAGAGGCCCTGCACCTGCTCATTACCGGTTTCGCTCATCTCCTTGAGCGCCTCTTTCGGGCCACTCATCGCCACCCCCCAGGGAACACGTCAGTTGCTGACGTCTTGACTGTCACGAGATCATCAACCCCATGGACGCCTGGATATCGCAGAGGCGGCTGGGCGCCACGCCCAGCAGCTCACGGACCTCCTTGGAGAAATGCGATGAAGAGGCATAACCGAACTCCAGCGCCACATCGGTCAACGAACACTCGCTACCGATCATGCTCAGCAAGGCCTTGGCCGTCCGCCAGTCACGCAACTCGGGTTTGGCCGCACAGCCCAGAGCCTGATGGCATAACCGGCGAAAATGCGAGACCGACACGCCATAGCGCTTGGCCAGGCCGATCAGCTTCTCGCTGGCGGTGCCCTGTTCCAGGAGAAAACGCACCAGCCAGTAATTCGGACTTTGCCGCAAGACTTCGGCAAAGCGTTGATAGGCGGGATCAGCGCGCAAGGCGCAGTCGATATACCAGGGCTCCAGCAGGCCCCTGCTGGTCGATATACCAGAAGCCAGGGGCAAGGCCGCCCAAGGCGCGGCGACCGATCGCGCCCGCTCGAAACTCATACCCTGGTCGAGAAACACCTGCAACTTGACCAGGCTCGCCTCCACCGGGCGCTCGCTGAGCAGCTCGCCGCCAACGACCCGCAACATGCCCCGCGCCACCAGCAAGCCCTCCCAGCACGCCGGCAGGCACCAGGACACGCTCGCCTCGTCATGGACCAGGCACACGCCGGCCTCCCCCGCCCGCACCTGAACCACCTGTTCGCCACATAAAAAGCCCGGACACCGGGTCGCGGATAATTCATCAATCTGCACACTGCGCTCCGTCTCGTTCTTATTGAGCAGTGCGAGGATGATGGCCGGACGACGCCAGCCAATCATGATGAAAATCTGATGAACGGACATCCGCAAGCATATCGAGGCAGTTCGGTGACCGCGCCGAGCTCAAATCGCGGGCGAAAAAAAGCCCGGCCAAAGCCGGGCTTTTTCTTACCGCAAGCTAATTACTGAGCTTGGGCTTCTACCGACGCTTCTACGCGACGGTTGATTGCGCGACCAGCTTCAGTGGCGTTGTCAGCCACTGGACGGGTTTTGCCGTAGCCAACCGACTGGATGCGGGCTGGGGAAACGCCGTCTTTGACCAGAACTTGTTTCACAGCGTCAGCACGACGCTGGGACAGCTTCTGGTTGTAAGCGTCAGGACCGACGTTGTCAGTGTGACCAGCCACAGTAGTGTGGGTGGCTGGGTACTGCTTCATGAAGTCAGCCAGGTTCTTCACATCGCCGTAGCTGTTAGGCTTGACCACGGACTTGTTGAAGTCGAACTTCACGTCCAGCTCAACCTTGACAACTTGTGGCGCCGGAGCGGATTCAGCGACTGGAGCTGGAGCTGCTTCTACTGGAGCTGGAGCTGGAGCCGGAGCTACTTTGCCGCCGCTGCCACCGAAGTTCACGCCCAGGCCGATCAGAGCCTGGTAGTCCCAACGACCGTTGTCCAGCTTGTAGTCAGCTTCACCGCCGGCACGAGCGTACAGGTTGTCGGTGATGTACATCTTCACACCGGCACCGGTGGTCAGGTAGGACGAACCGTCACGGCCAGTGTGGCCGTCGGCAGCAACGTTGGTCATGCTGCCGTGAGCCACGCCGCCTTCAACATAAGGACGGAACATGTCGCCGACTTGACCGAAGTGGTACTGGGACTTCAGACCAAAGTGATCGCCACGGATCTTCTGGTTGCCAGTGTCGGTGTCCGAACGAGTGTAATCGTCCTTACGATAGGTAGCGTTTACCGAAATGTCGTCGGTGATGAAGTAGCCGATCGAAACGCCAGGTGTGCGACCGTTCTGGTAGGAATCGACGCTGTGGTTCCAGGTTTTGCCGTAGAACGCTTCACCTTCGACCGCGCCTTGGCCTTGTGCCAGTGCGCCGAACGAAGTAGCGGCAATGAGAGAACCAATGGCCAAGCCCAAGGTGTTTTTCAGTTTCATCCGTTAAATCCCCATCTGGTGATTGTAAAGCAGTCCCACAAACCGGGGGACAACTCGGCGGCAAGTGTAGCAGAACTTGCCTACACGTAAGAGACATTTGCGCTGAACTAAGTTTCAGCGATACCCGCAAATTTCTCACGCAATTTGTCGAGGGCCCGTTTATAGCGCATTTTCGTGGCGCTCAAGCCCATGTGCATGATGTCGGCAATCTCCTGAAACTCCAGCTCTGCGACAAATCGTAGCACCAGAATTTCCCGGTCAATTGGGTTCACATGCACTAACCATCGATCCAGTCCGCCCTTCTCCTCAGGTTTCGGCATCTTCTCTTCAGATGCTTCCTCGAGGGGGTCAAGACTCAACGCATCCATCAAACGCCGCTTGCGACGCTCTTTGCGATACTGCGTAATGCACTCGTTGTACGTGATGCTATATAGCCATGTCTTGAACTTCGATTTACCCTCAAAGTTCTTGAGGCCATACAGCACCTTCAACATCACTTCCTGACAGACATCGTCCGCATCGCGTTCGTTCCCTAAATATCTTGAACAAACGCTGAACAAGGTGCGTTGATAGCGCCGCATCAACTCTTCATAGGCGCGAGTCACATGAAACAGCTCTCCATGCGCACGCGCCACCAACTCCTCATCAGTGAGTTCGCGGGGGTCGTAGCGCATGGAGAGCGATTGAGCTTTATTCAAAACGAGTCGGGCCGACAGTCAGGTCAATGTCCGCCGCAGCCCATGGCTGCGGGCATTTTTGCGGCGGCATAGAGTAGCAGGGTTTACCGGGTTAGCGGCTGCTCACATGCTGCTCCAGCAGGATCCGATTGGAAAGAGAGACTAGCTCACCCTCGTCGGTCAGCAATACGGTCTTGACCGTGCCGATCTCCTCAATCTGTCCTTCGACCTCGCCCACTCGCACTTGTTGCCCAACTTGATACAACTCACGCACATAGATTCCCGCGAGAATCTGCCCGGCGATTTCCCGGCTGCCAAGCCCCATGGCCAGCGCTACGGCCAGACCAACGGTAATAAGCACGATGACGATCACATGGTTCAGCAGGTCGGTCTTGACCTCCAGCTGACTGATAGCCACCGAAATACTGATAATAATCACCAGGCCCTGAGCAACCCGCCCCAGGCCCGAGGCGTAATCCAGACCCACCCCTTCGGCCGCGCCGCGCACCAGCCCGCTGACCACTTGCGCCAGTAAAACCCCTACCAGCAGCACCAGGGCCGCGCCGAATACCTTCGGCAAATACAGCGCCAGCATGTCAAGCGTAGCTGAAACTCGCTCAAGTCCAAGGGATTCGGCCGCCGAAACCAGGAAAATCAGCAAAATGAACCAATAGACGATCTTGCCGATCAGCGTCGAAATCGGTACCTGGAGGCCGGCACGCCCCAGCAGCTTGGTCAATCCGGTGCCGCCCATCAGGCGATCCAGCCCCAGTTTGGCCAGCAGCTTGGACAGCAGGGTGTCGAGCAGCTTGGCCACGACGAAGCCCAGCAACACCACCACCAGCGCCCCGAACAGGTTAGGGATGAAGTTCGCCACTTTGGTCCACAAGGCAGTCATTGCCGTGACGAGGCTCTGGGTCCAGAGATCAAGTTCCATATTCAGTCAGCCTTATCCGTGGAGCGAGCAATGGGGGGACGCCGCGAAACCGGCGAAACGTGGGCCGATCCGTTGTTCAGCGCGATCATCAGCGCCTGCAGCCAACGGCCCATCAGACTGAAGAGATCACCGGCGCCAACCTGTCGGTTGGCGGTTTTCAGGACACGCCCCAAGCAAGCGTCGTCGTCACGGGTGGACGGCGAGGCCTTGAGCATGTCACGCAGAGATTGTTCGAACGGATCGTGCATACGCACCTCTCGGTATATCTGTGAAAGACGCGATCAATTTTTTGCAGGTCACATGAAACATGTTTCAAACCCAGCGCAAACGTCGGAAAAGCCACCATTGTCCGGCGGCAACGGCGACGATCAGCAGACAAGCGATAACGAAACCGTAGGGGTTGCCGGACCACGGAATACCGCCGACGTTAATCCCCAGCAGACCGGTCAGGAAGCTCATCGGCAGGAAGATCCCAGTGATGATCCCGAAGCGGTACATGGTCCTGTTCATGCGCACGTTCAGACGCCGATCCTCGGCCTCAAGCACAAGCCCCACGCGCTCGCGGGTCAACTCGAGCTCTTCCAGGTAACGGGTCAGACTGTTGTTCAATTCGTTCCAGTAACCGGCCTCTTCATCAGCGAACCAGGGCAGCTTGATCCGGCTCAACTGGCCGAAGATATCCCGCTGCGGCGCCAGGAAACGTTTCAGCCCGGCAGCTCGACGACGTATCTGCACGATGGCGCCATGTTCGGGACTATACCGTTCGTCGGCATCTATCTTTTCTTCTTCGTCGTCGACCACTTCCGAGAGGTCGCTGACCAGATCCTGCACCTTCAGGGTGAGGTATTGCGCGATGTAGAGAATCAGTTCGGCGGCGTTTTTCGGCCCCTTGCCCTGCTCCAGTTGCAGCAGCAACTCGTCGGTCGCGCGCAACGGCCGCAGGCGCAGGGAAATCACCCGCTGGTGCGCCGCGAAGACCCGCACCGAGACCATATCCTCGGGCTCGGCACCGGGATTGAGGTTGACCCCACGCAGAAACAGCAGAAGTTCGCTTTCGGGCAAGGGCAACAGGCGTGGCCGGGTATTCTCTTCCAGCAGCAGGTCGCAGTTGAATTCACTCAAGCCGCTGGAGGTGCGCAACCAGGCATGGGTCTGCGGATGGCTGCGATCCCAGTGCAGCCAGAGGCTTTCCTCAGGCTGCAGCTGCAGGTCATCGAGCTCCGTCCGAGCAATCGAGCGCGCACCGCCCCTACCATCCAGAACCAGGGCATGGACCAGCCCCCACTGCGCGTTTTCTTCCTCGAACATCCTTACCCCATCGTATTGCAAAAATTTACTCAGGCATCTTCAGCGGGCTTGGCGCAACGATCACGCCATTGTTGTCCGCATAGATATATTCGCCCGGGCGAAAGGTCACGCCGGCAAAGGTCACCGGGACATTGAGGTCGCCAATGCCACGCTTGTCGGTTTTCATCGGATGGCTGGCCAACGCCTGCACCCCCAGGTCGGTCTGGGCGATCACGTCGACATCACGGATGCAACCGTAGATCACCAGCCCTTCCCAGCCGTTCTTCGCCGCCTTCTCGGCCAGCATGTCGCCCAGCAGGGCACGACGCAGGGAACCACCGCCATCGACCACCAGCACCTTGCCCCGACCATCGAGCTCGACCTGGTCCTTGACCAGGGAGTTGTCTTCGAAGCACTTGATGGTGACGATTTCACCGCCGAAGGAATCGCGGCCGCCGAAATTGCTGAACATCGGTTCAAGCACCTGTACCAACTCCGGATAGGCGTCGCACAGGTCGGGGGTGAGGTAATGATCCATGGGTAAACTCCTGTAGGTGGAATCGAGAATGCCAGACTACGCAGGTCGCGCTACAAGATGAAACGCTTGCCCCGGTCGAATGTTTAGACAATGACCCAAACCGCTCAATGCGTCATATCTTAGCCTTTACCACTCGTCAGCGGAATGCCCTTGTCAGGGCGTTTCCTGAACAACGGCTGACTCACGGAGCAAGAAGGCCTGCTGATCATGCAGCCAATCGGCCACCCGCGGCCAGACTTCGGCCTGTGCCGGCTTGCTCACCAGCATCTCGACATGACCGAAATCCGAGCTGAAACCCTGCGCGCGGCCCAGGCAGAGAAAATGCTTGTAGGCCGAGCCGATCTGCTCGAACAGCTTGCGACAGGCCCAGGCCGGGTCCTGGTGATCGCCGACCGCGCTCACCGCCAGCACTGGCACGTCCACCTCGGCCAGGCCGCCCCACCAGTCCCGCTCGGCATCCCGGAAACGCCCGAACAGGCCGTACCAGCGCAGGCTTTCCAGGGCCAGGCCGATGGGCTCGTCTTCCGGGCCGCGCTTGAGACGCGAACCGGACAAATGGGCGAAACGCCTGAGCAGCAAGCGACCGCCCCACTCCACCGGTGGAATTTTCAACGGCCAATAGGTGCGACTGACCTGGCAGCCGAACAATGCCGCCGAGGCGACGGCAGGGGCACCCAGGTATTGACCGCCCAAGGCCGCCGCCAGGGTGGTGCCACCGAGGGAATGGCCGATCCAGTGGGGAATCTGCGCGCTTTGCTCACGCACGAACGCGGCGATGGCCGGTAGGTCGTAACGGGCGTAATCGGCCACGCGATTGCGTCGATAACCGTGATTGCGTGCCGAGAGTCCATGACCGCGCATTTCCGGGATCCATACATCGAACCCGGCACGCGCCAGATAGGCACCCAGACCGATGCCCTTGGCGGAATACCAGAACCGCCGGTTGGAAAAGCTGCCATGCAGGAGGATGACCGGCACGCCACGCGCTTCAGGCTCGTCGGCGAGGCCCAGGCGAGTAAGCGCCAGCTCGACCGTGCCATCGGGGCTGTTGCCTGGTTTCAAACGATAGACGTCTTCACAGAGATCGCCACGACGCTCGGCGCTGATCAAGGCCACCGGAAAAAGATTGCTGCTGCTTTGCATAAGGCTCTTGCACAAAAAAGGGCGACCCATGTGGACTCGCCCTGAAAATAAGGTTTGTAACACTCAACGTCAAAACACCGCGAACCTGTAGGAGCCTGGCTTGCCAGCGAAGCTTTTGGCGCCCTCAAGGACGCATCGCTGGCAAGCCAGCTCCCACAAGGGTCAGGCCTGCGCCTGCCCTTCGGCCAGGAAGAACCAGGTCTCCAGCACGGAGTCCGGGTTCAACGACACGCTTTCAATGCCCTGCTCCATCAACCAAAGCGCCAGGTCCGGGTGATCGGAAGGCCCCTGGCCGCAGATGCCGATGTACTTGCCAGCCTTGTTGCAGGCCTGGATAGCGTTGGACAGCAGCTTCTTCACCGCCGGGTTACGCTCGTCGAACAGGTGCGCGATGATCCCGGAGTCGCGGTCCAGGCCCAGGGTCAATTGGGTCAGGTCGTTGGAACCGATGGAAAAGCCGTCGAAGTACTCGAGGAACTCGTCGGCAAGGATGGCGTTGGATGGCAACTCGCACATCATGATCACGCGCAGACCGTTATCGCCACGGGCCAGGCCATTGGCGGCGAGCAGGTCGACCACCTGGCTGGCTTCGCCCAGGGTACGAACAAACGGCACCATGATTTCAACGTTGGTCAGGCCCATCTCGTTGCGCACGCGCTTGAGGGCGCGGCATTCGAGCTCGAAGCAGTCACGGAACGACTCGCTGATGTAGCGCGAAGCCCCACGGAAACCCAGCATCGGGTTTTCTTCTTCCGGCTCGTAGAGCTTGCCGCCGATCAGGTTGGCGTATTCGTTGGACTTGAAGTCCGACAGGCGCACGATGACTTTCTTCGGCCAGAACGCCGCCGCCAGGGTGCTGATACCTTCGACCAGCTTCTCGACATAAAAACCGACCGGATCGTCGTAGCCGGCAATGCGCTTGTCGACGCTGTCCTTGATTTCCGCTGGCAGCCCGGCGTAATTCAGCAACGCCTTGGGGTGTACGCCGATCATGCGGTTGATGATGAACTCCAGACGGGCCAAGCCCACACCGGCGTTCGGCAACTGCGCGAAGTCGAAGGCGCGGTCCGGGTTGCCGACGTTCATCATGATCTTGAACGGCAGCTCCGGCATGGCATCGACGGAGTTTTTCTTGATATCGAAGCCCAGCTCGCCTTCGAAGATATAACCGGTGTCGCCTTCGGCACAGGAAACGGTCACGCCCTGGCCATCCTTCAGCAGTTGGGTGGCGTTGCCGCAACCGACCACCGCCGGAATCCCCAGCTCACGGGCGATGATCGCCGCATGGCAGGTCCGCCCGCCACGGTTGGTGACGATGGCGCTGGCGCGCTTCATCACCGGTTCCCAATCCGGGTCGGTCATGTCGGAGACCAGTACGTCACCCGGCTGGACCTTGTCCATCTCTGACACGTCCTTGATGATCCGCACCTTGCCGGCGCCGATGCGCTGGCCGATGGCCCGCCCTTCCACCAGCACGGTGCCGGTTTCCTTGAGCAGGTAGCGTTCCATGACATTGGCCTGGGTACGGCTCTTCACGGTTTCCGGACGCGCCTGGACGATATACAGCTTGCCGTCGTCACCGTCCTTGGCCCACTCGATGTCCATCGGGCACTTGTAGTGCTTCTCGATGATCATCGCCTGCTTGGCCAGCTCGCTGACCTCGGCATCGCTGAGGCAGAAACGCGCTCGCTCGGCCTTGTCGACGTCGACGGTCTTGACCGAACGACCGGCCTTGGCTTCGTCGCCGTAGATCATCTTGATCGCCTTGCTCCCCAGGTTGCGGCGCAGGATGGCGGGACGACCGGCTTCAAGAGTGCCCTTATGCACGTAGAACTCATCCGGGTTCACCGCGCCCTGGACGACGGTCTCACCCAGGCCGTAGGCACCGGTGATAAACACCACGTCACGGAAGCCCGACTCGGTGTCGAGGGTGAACATCACGCCGGCGGTGCCGGTTTCCGAACGCACCATGCGCTGCACACCGGCGGACAGGGCCACCAGCTTGTGGTCGAAGCCCTGGTGCACGCGGTAGGAGATGGCGCGGTCATTGAACAGCGAGGCGAAGACTTCCTTGGCCGCACGGATCACGTTTTCCACGCCGCGGATATTCAGGAAGGTTTCCTGCTGGCCGGCGAAGGAGGCGTCCGGCAGGTCTTCGGCGGTGGCCGAGGAGCGCACGGCCACGGCCATGTCCGGGTTGCCCGCCGACAGGCTGGCGAAGGCCGTACGGATCTCGGCGTTGAGCTTCTCGGGGAACTCGGCTTCCATGATCCACTGGCGGATTTGCGCGCCGGTTCGGGCCAGGGCGTTGACGTCGTCGACATCCAGCGCATCCAGCGCCGCATGGATCTGGTCGTTCAGGCCACTGAGTTCGAGAAAATCACGATACGCCTGAGCCGTAGTGGCAAAGCCGCCGGGGACCGATACACCGGCACCCGCGAGGTTACTGATCATCTCGCCCAGGGATGCGTTCTTGCCCCCTACGTGCTCTACATCATGGACGCCGAGCTTATCGAGGGAAACTACGTACTCTACCAAGGTGATCTCTCCACTAATATGTTGGAAAAGCTCAGGAGCGGGCTGCTCTGTGGCAGAAAGCTGCCTGCGCGACGATCATGCTGAGTTAAAAACAGGCTCGGAATGCTCATTTGGTAAACCAAACTCCGCTTCCTCACCTGTTTTTGCCTTGCCTGATCGCCGCTCGGCGAGCTTTCACCGCTATAGCCATGTGGCCTGGACCTGGAAAATAAGTGAGAATGTCCGCCATTCCTGGCGTACAAATCCCGCCTATCATATCCAAGAATCGTCACCAGCTTAAGGCCCAAGGCGCAAATGAAACGATCTGCTTTCTTTATCTCCGATGGCACGGGTATCACCGCCGAAACTCTGGGTCAAAGCCTGCTGGCGCAGTTCGAAAACATTACCTTCGCCAAACTCACCCGGCCCTACATCGACAACGCCGACAAGGCCCGGGCCATGGTACAACAAATCAATATCGCCGCCGAAAATGACGGATTTCGACCGATCATCTTCGATACCATCGTCAACCAGGACATTCGTGAGATCCTCGCCACGTCCAATGGTTTCATGATCGACATCTTTTCCACCTTCCTCGCCCCACTGGAACAGGAACTGACCGAGCACTCATCCTACTCGGTGGGCAAGTCCCACTCCATCGGCGGCAACTCCAACTACATGGAGCGCATCGAGGCGGTGAACTTCGCCCTGGACAACGACGACGGCGCCCGCACCCACTATTACGACAAGGCCGACCTGATCCTGGTGGGCGTGTCGCGCTGCGGCAAGACCCCGACCTGCCTGTACATGGCGATGCAATTCGGCATCCGCGCGGCCAACTACCCGCTGACCGAGGACGACATGGAGCGCCTGCAACTGCCGACCGCCCTGCGCGCGCACCAGCACAAGCTGTTCGGCCTGACCATCGACCCGGACCGCCTCACCGCGATCCGCAACGAGCGCAAGCCCAACAGCCGCTATTCCAGCTATGCCCAGTGCGAATTCGAAGTGCGCGAGGTGGAAAACCTGTTCCGCCGCGAGAATATCGCCCATATCAATTCCACGCATTTCTCGGTGGAAGAGATTTCCGCGAAGATCCTCGTCGAAAAAGGTGTGGAGCGGCGGTTCAAGTAACACGATCGTGCCTGCAAGCCCTGTGTCGTCAGAACTGACACTTTCGCGGGCAAGCTCTGCTCTCACAGGCTCTCGGTCGCACACAGTTTTTTTGGCACGACTCGGGACAGTGTGGGAGCGGAGCTTGCCCGCGAAAAGGCCGGCACAGACAGCCTAGATCACGAACAGATCAACAAACCGCTGCACCGGCGTCGCCTCCAGGCGCGCCGAATCCTTGCACAAGGCCAGGATTTCGGCACTGCGCTGGGCAGTGAAGCGCGTCGCCAGGTTGGCCTTGAACTTGTCTTCCAGTAACGGAATACCCTCGGCCCGGCGGCGGCGATGGCCGAGCGGGTATTCGACCGCCACCTGCTCGGTACTCGTGCCGTCCTTGAAAAACACTTGCAGCGCATTGGCGATCGAACGCTTGTCGGCCTCCAGGTATTCACGGGTGTAACGCGGCTCCTCAACGATCACCATCTTCTCGCGCAACACATCAATGATCGGATGGCTCGCGTGAAAATCATCTTCATAGTGCTCGGCCACCAGCTCGCCGAAAGCCAGCGGCACCGCCGTCATGTACTGGAGGCAGTGGTCGCGGTCGGCGGCATTGGCCAGCTTGCCGACCTTGGAAATGATGCGGATCGCCGACTCATGAGTGGTAATCACGATCCGATCGATCTGGCCCAGGCGGTTTCTGACCAGGGGATGCAACGTCAGCGCCGCCTCGCAGGCCGTCTGGGCGTGGAACTCGGCCGGAAAACTGATTTTGAACAGCACGTTTTCCATAACATAGCTGCCATAGGCCTGGGAAAGGCTGAACGCACGCTTGTCTGCGGGCTTGAGCGCCAGATCCTTGCTGGTGTGACTGAACAGCACGTCGTAGAAGCCCCATTGCGCCGCGCTCAACACCCCGGGAATCCCCATTTCCCCACGCAGGGCGATATCCGCCAGGCGTACGCCACGACTGGTGGCATCGCCCGCCGCCCAGGATTTACGCGAACCGGCATTCGGTGCGTGACGATAAGTACGCAATGCCTGCCCATCGACAAAGGCGTGGGACAGCGCCGCCAACAGCTGTTCACGGCTGGCCCCCATCAGTTTGGCGGTGACCGCGGTAGAGGCGACTTTCACCAGCAGCACATGGTCAAGACCGACTCGATTGAAGGCATTCTCCAGCGCGATCACGCCTTGAATCTCATGGGCCATGATCATCGCTTCCAACACCGCACGTACGGTCAGCGGAGGCTCGCCGTTGGCCACATGCTTCTGCGACAGATGATCGGCCACCGCAAGAATTCCGCCCAGGTTATCCGAGGGGTGACCCCACTCGGCCGCCAACCAGGTGTCGTTGTAGTCGAGCCAGCGGACGATGCAGCCGATGTCCCAGGCCGCCTTGACCGGATCGAGGCGAAAGCGGGTCCCCGGCACCCGGGCGCCGAACGGCACCACGGTACCCTCGACCAGCGGCCCCAGATGTTTGGTGCACTCGGGAAAACGCAGCGCCAACAGACCGCAGCCGAGCGTATCCATCAGGCAATGACGAGCGGTGTCCCACGCTTCCGGGGACTCGATTCGGTAATCGAGCACATAGTCGGCAATGTCCTGCAGGACCTGATCGTAATCGGGACGCTCATTCAGATCGACGTTGACGCTCATCTTCGCTTCACTCCCCGGGTATGCGTACCCAACCTTCCATCAGGACCCGTGCACTGCGACTCATAATGGCCTTGACCACGGTCCACTCGCCGTTGACCTGGGAAGCCTCGGCACCGACCCGCAAGGCGCCCGATGGATGGCCGAAACGCACCGCACTGCGTGCGCCACCGCCCGCCGCCAGGTTCACCAGCGTGCCAGGGATCGCCGCCGCCGTGCCGATAGCCACGGCCGCCGTGCCCATCATCGCGTGGTGCAGCTTGCCCATGGACAAGGCCCGTACCAACAGATCCAGATCGGCCGCCGCTACCGGCTTGCCGCTTGACGCGGTGTAGTTCGCCGGAGCCGCGACAAACGCCACCTTCGGCGTGTGCTGCCGCGTGGCCGCCTCGTCGATACGCTGGATCAGGCCCATGCGCACCGCACCGTAGGCGCGAATCGTCTCGAACATCGCCAGGGCCTTCGGATCACCGTTGATATCGCCCTGCAACTCGGTACCGGTATAGCCGATATCCGCCGCATTGACGAAAATCGTCGGGATCCCGGCATTGATCATAGTCGCCTTGAAGGTGCCCACGCCCGGCACCTCCAGGTCATCCACCAGATTGCCGGTGGGAAACATCGAACCGCCAGCCCCCTCTTCCTCGGCCGCCGGGTCCATGAACTCAAGCTGCACTTCAGCGGCCGGAAAGGTCACGCCGTCGAGTTCGAAGTCACCGGTTTCCTGCACCTGACCGTCGCTGATCGGCACATGGGCGATGATGGTCTTGCCGATATTCACCTGCCAGATCCGCACCACTGCCACGCCGTTGCGCGGAATCCGGCCGGCGTCCACCAGGCCGGCGCTGATGGCGAACGAACCGACCGCCGCCGACAGGTTGCCGCAGTTGCCGCTCCAGTCGATAAACGGTTTGTCGATGGAAACCTGACCGAACAGGTAATCGACGTCGTGATCGGCCTTGATGCTCTTGGACAGGATCACCGTCTTGCTGGTGCTGGAGGTCGCGCCACCCATGCCGTCGATCTGCTTTTCATAGGGATCGGGGCTGCCGATCACCCGCAACAACAACGTGTCCCGCGCCGCGCCGGGCAGCTGCGCGGCTTCCGGCAGGTCACTGAGGTTGAAGAACACCCCTTTGCTGGTACCGCCCCGCATGTAGGTGGCGGGAATCCTGATTTGCGCTGCATGAGCCATGAAATTTCCTGCAGAGTCTGGGCGCGACATTATTTCGCGGCGAGACACAAATGTGTGGGAGCCGGCTTGCCGGCGATGACGGAGGTGAATCTTGCGCCTCAATCGCTGACAGACCGGCCGGTCATGAACAAGGCCGGGGCTTCGGTCGCCGCCCCGGCACCTTACTCAGCTCGCCGTGGCCGATTGGAGGAAGTCCTGGGCAAAACGCTGCAAGACACCGCCGGCCTCGTAGATCGAGACCTCTTCGGCGGTGTCGAGGCGGCAGGTCACAGGCACTTCGATACGCTCGCCGTTGTGACGATTGATAACCAGGGTCAGGGTGTTACGGGGAGTACGCTCACCGACCACATCGAAGGTCTCGGTGCCGTCGATACCGAGGGTCTTGCGGTCGGTCCCCGGCTTGAACTCCAGCGGCAATACGCCCATGCCCACCAGATTGGTACGGTGGATACGCTCGAAGCCTTCGGCGGCAATCGCCTCGACCCCGGCCAGGCGCACGCCCTTGGCCGCCCAATCACGGGACGAGCCCTGGCCGTAGTCGGCACCGGCAATGATGATCAGCGGCTGCTTGCGCTGCATGTAGGTTTCGATGGCTTCCCACATACGCATGACCTGGCCTTCCGGCTCGACCCGCGCCAGGGAACCCTGCTTGACCTGGCCGTTTTCCACGACCATTTCGTTGAACAGTTTCGGGTTGGCGAACGTGGCGCGTTGTGCCGTGAGGTGGTCGCCGCGATGGGTCGCGTAGGAGTTGAAGTCCTCTTCCGGCAGGCCCATTTTCGCCAGGTACTCACCCGCCGCGCTGTCGAGCATGATGGCGTTCGATGGCGACAGGTGATCGGTGGTGATGTTGTCCGGCAGTACCGCCAGCGGGCGCATGCCCTTGAGCGGCCGCGCACCGGCCAGGGCGCCTTCCCAGTAAGGCGGACGGCGGATATAGGTGCTCATTGGCCGCCAGTCGTACAGCGGCGTGACCTTGGGACCGGTGTCTTCTTGGATGGCGAACATCGGGATGTAGACCTTGCGGAACTGCTCCGGCTTCACCGACGCCTTGACCACCGCGTCGATTTCCTCGTCGCTCGGCCAGATGTCCTTGAGGCGGATTTCCTGGCCGTCGGCGTCCAGGCCCAGTACGTCCTTCTCGATATCGAAACGGATGGTCCCGGCGATCGCGTAGGCCACCACCAGTGGCGGCGACGCGAGGAAGGCCTGCTTGGCGTACGGATGGATGCGCCCGTCGAAGTTGCGGTTACCGGACAACACCGCCGTGGCGTAGAGGTCACGGTCGATGATTTCCTGCTGGATCACCGGATCCAGCGCACCGGACATGCCGTTGCAGGTGGTGCAGGCAAAGGCCACGACGCCAAAGCCCAATTGCTCCAACTCCTGGGTCAACCCGGCTTCATCCAGGTACAGCGCCACGGTCTTGGAACCCGGCGCCAGGGACGACTTGACCCACGGCTTGCGGGTCAGGCCGAGCTTGTTGGCATTGCGCGCCATCAGACCGGCGGCGATCACGTTGCGCGGGTTGCTGGTGTTGGTGCAACTAGTGATGGCGGCGATGATCACCGCGCCGTCGGGCATCTGCCCCGGCACATCGTCCCACTGGCCGGCAATGCCCTTGGCCGCCAGGTCGCTGGTGGCGACGCGGGCATGGGGGTTGCTCGGGCCGGCCATATTACGCACCACCGAGGACAGATCGAAGCTCAGCCCACGCTCGTAGTCCGCGCCTTTCAGGCTATCGGCCCAGAGGCCAGTGTGGCGGGCGTAGGTTTCCACCAGCTTGACCTGCTCGTCTTCACGTCCGGTGAGTTTCAGGTAGTCGATGGTCTGCTGATCGATATAGAACATCGCCGCCGTGGCGCCGTACTCCGGGGCCATGTTGGAAATGGTCGCGCGATCGCCCAGGGTCAGCGCGCTGGCGCCTTCGCCGAAGAACTCCAGCCAGGCACCGACCACTTTCTGTTTACGCAGGAACTCGGTCAGCGCCAGCACCATGTCGGTGGCGGTGATGCCCGGTTGCAGCTTGCCGGTCAATTCGACGCCGACACTTTCCGGCAGGCGCATCCAGGACGCCCGGCCGAGCATCACGCTTTCGGCTTCGAGGCCACCGACACCGATGGCGATCACCCCCAGGGCATCGACATGGGGCGTGTGGCTGTCGGTGCCGACACAGGTGTCGGGGAAAGCCACACCGTCACGCGCCTGGATCACCGGAGACATTTTCTCCAGGTTGATCTGGTGCATGATGCCGTTGCCCGGCGGTATCACATCGACGTTCTTGAACGCCTTCTTGGTCCAGTCGATGAAATGGAAACGGTCTTCGTTGCGACGGTCTTCGATGGCGCGGTTCTTGGTAAAGGCGTCCGGGTCGAAACCGCCGCACTCCACCGCCAACGAATGGTCGACGATCAACTGGGTCGGCACCACCGGGTTGACCTGGGCCGGATCGCCGCCCTGGGACGCGATGGCATCACGCAGCCCGGCCAGGTCGACCAGGGCGGTCTGGCCGAGAATGTCATGACAGACCACGCGGGCCGGGAACCAGGGAAAGTCGAGGTCGCGCTTGCGTTCGATCAGTTGCTTCAGGGAGTCGCTGAGGGTCGCCGGGGCGCAGCGCCGGACCAGGTTCTCGGCAAGCACCCGGGAAGTGTAAGGCAGGGTCGCATAGGCCCCGGGCTGGATGGCATCGACCGCCGCACGGGCGTCGAAAAAATCCAGCTGGCTGCCGGGTAGCGATTTACGGTATTCAGTGTTCATCGTCAGGACTCGGTCACGGTAGATTCAAGAGTGGACGCAGAACCTGTAGGAGTTGCATTTGCCAGCGAAACTTGTGGCGACCTTGAGGCCCCATTCGCGGGCAAGCTCCGTTCCCACAACGTCCATGTTGTACACAGGTTCAGGCTCGACTCAAATACTGTGGGAGCGGAGCTTGCCCGCGAAGAGGCCCTCAAGCCAGTCCAAGGCTTCGCGGACAAACACGCTTCCCACAGCCGGTATTCAGCGACGCTCGATTGGCACGAACTTGCGCTGCTCGACACCGATGTACTCGGCGCTCGGACGGATGATGCGGTTATTGCCACGCTGTTCGAACACATGCGCGGCCCAGCCGGTCAGGCGCGAGCAGACAAAGATCGGCGTGAACAACTTGGTCGGGATACCCATGAAGTGGTACGCCGAGGCATGGTAGAAGTCGGCGTTGGGGAACAGCTTCTTCTGCTCCCACATGGTCTTGTCGATGGCTTCGGAAACCGCAAACAACACAGTGTCACCGACTTCATCGGCGAGTTTCTTCGACCAGCCCTTGATCACTTCATTGCGCGGATCGTTGTCTTTGTAGATCGCATGACCGAAGCCCATGATCTTGTCCTTGCGCGCCAGCATGCCAAGGGTGCCTTCGACGGCCTCCTGCGGCGAACTGAAACGCTCGATCATTTCCATCGCCGCCTCGTTGGCGCCGCCGTGCAGCGGGCCGCGCAAGGAACCGATGGCGGCGGTGACGCAGGAGAACAGATCGGACAGGGTCGAAGCACAGACCCGCGCGGTGAAGGTCGAGGCGTTGAACTCGTGCTCCGCGTAGAGGATCAGCGACACATCCATCACCTTGCGGTGCAGCTCGCTCGGCGCCTTGCCATGCAACAGGTGCAGGAAGTGCCCGCCGATGGAGACCTCATCGGTCACGCAGTCGATGCGCAGGCCTTCGTGGCTGAAGCGATACCAGTAGCACATGATCGCCGGGAACGCGGCCAGCAGCCGGTCGGTGGCTTCATGCTGGCGGGAAAAGTCGCCTTCGGGTTCGATATTGCCGAGGAAGGAACAGCCGGTGCGCATCACATCCATCGGATGGGCGTCAGCGGGAATCCGCTCCAGCACTTCCTTCAGCGCCTGGGGCAGATCGCGCAAGGTCCGCAACTTGCCCATGTAGGCCGCCAGTTCGGTGGCCGTCGGCAGTTCGCCGTACAACAGCAGGTAGGCAACTTCTTCGAAACGCGCCTCGGCGGCCAGTTCACGCACGTCGTAGCCACGGTAAGTCAGGCCGGCACCGGCCTGGCCAACGGTGGACAGGGCGGTTTGCCCGGCGACCTGGCCACGCAGGCCGGCACCGCTCAGTACTTTTGCTTCAGCCATTGCTCTCTCCAATTCTTGATGTTGTCAGGGACTCGGCCATTCAATCAATGGGCGTTCGCCGCAAGAGGCTGCACACCCAAACCGTGGGAGCGGAGCTTGCCCGCGAAGCTTTTTGGCGCTCTCAGGGGCCCCTTCGCGGCGGTGCGGCGATCCGACAAGCTCCGCTCCCACAAAAAACGATCAGCCCTTCTTCTGGGCAAACAGCGCATCGAGCTTCTGCTCGAAGGTGTGGTAGTCGATACGGTCGTACAACTCCATGCGGGTCTGCATGGTGTCGATCACATTCTGCTGGGTACCGTCACGGCGAATCGCCGTGTAGACGTTTTCCGCCGCTTTGTTCATCGCGCGGAAGGCCGACAGCGGGTACAGCACCAGCGACACATCGGCGGACTTCAGCTGTTCGGTGGTGAACAGCGGCGTCGCACCGAACTCGGTGATGTTGGCCAGGATCGGCGCTTTCACCCGGCTGGCGAACAATTTGTACATTTCCAGTTCAGTAATGGCTTCCGGAAAGACCATATCAGCGCCGGCCTCGATGCACGCGGCGGCACGTTCCAGGGCTGATTCCAGGCCTTCCACGGCCAGGGCATCGGTCCGCGCCATGATCACGAAGCTGTCGTCGGTGCGGGCATCCACCGCCGCCTTGATGCGGTCGACCATCTCCTGCAGGGTGACAATTTCCTTGTTCGGACGATGACCGCAACGCTTGGCGCCGACCTGGTCCTCGATATGAATCGCCGCCGCACCGAACTTGATCATCGACTTGACCGTGCGCGCGACGTTGAACGCCGAGGCGCCGAAGCCGGTGTCGACATCCACCAGCAGCGGCAGGTCGCAGACATCGGTGATGCGTCGCACGTCAGTGAGCACGTCATCCAGGCCGGTGATGCCCAGGTCCGGCACCCCGAGGGAACCCGCCGCGACACCGCCACCGGACAGGTAGATGGCCTTGAAGCCGGCACGCTTGGCCAGCAAGGCGTGGTTGGCGTTGATCGCGCCGACCACTTGCAAGGGATGTTCGCTGGCGACCGCATCGCGGAAACGCTGACCGGGCGTGCTCTGGTTGGAACCCTGACTCATGACTCACCTCGCTTCGTAGCTGTCGGTTTGACGGCGTCCTGGTAGTGACGCGCGATATTGCGTTTCGACGCGCCGATATGGCGGCGCATCAGCAGTTCGGCCAATTCGCCATCACGCTCGGCGATGGCGTCGAGAATCCGGTGATGTTCGGCGAACGCCTGGCGTGGCCGATTGGGGGTAACGGAAAACTGGATGCGGTACATGCGCACCAACTGGTACAGCTCGCCGCAGAGCATCTGGGTCAGGGTGCGGTTGCCGGCGCCCTGGATGATCCGGTAGTGGAAGTCGAAATCACCCTCCTGCTGGTAATAGCCGACACCGGCCTGAAAGGCTGCGTCACGCTCATGGGTATTGAGAACCTGTCGCAACTCCTCGATTTCCTCGACGGTCATGCGCTCGGCGGCCAAGCGACAGGCCATGCCTTCGAGGGACTCGCGGATCTCGTAGAGCTCGATCAGTTCGGCCTGGCTGAGGGACACCACCCGCGCCCCGACATGGGGCACGCGCACCAGCAGGCGCTGGCCTTCAAGGCGGTGAATGGCCTCGCGCAGCGGGCCGCGGCTGATGCCGTAGGTGCGCGCCAGTTCCGGCTCGGAAATCTTGCTGCCGGGGGCAATCTCACCCTTGACAATCGCCGCCTGAATACGCCGGAAGACGTTCTCCGAGAGGGTCTCGGACTCCTCAGGGTCAATCAGGGTAATCGCCTGCTGATCCAGCATATTGTCGACACTCCATGAGTTAATGGCGGTAAAAATAGCCAAAACCGACAAAGCAGTCAAAGCATTTGTCAGGATTGTCGACAATAGTCTAAGAGAGTCGCCTGAAAGTCCAAACCGTCATTTGCCCTGCGCTGGCACCACAAAATCAGCACGCCAAGGTGCGCGTCAGTCAAACCTGGCTGATGGCCACACGAGGAAACTCGTTGGTATTTCAGGTTTTATTGGGGTCCTATAAAAATCATCAGCCCTCCCTTAAACTGAAGACTGCTTTAGGAATATAAAGTTTTAGGCAGGCGAATCACGCTAAAAATCGCGTCAACAAGCTGTTTCAAACTCGAACACCCTGAAGGCTTTAAAAGCCTCTCGTCTGCCCTACCGACGCCCGCATAATGTTCAGTATTTTCTTTTCTGCACCTCCGTCATGCGCCCGATCAACCGCATCAAATTAACGCATTAAAAAAATATTTAAATCATCCTCCCCATCACTGTTCAACAGCATCCGCGTTCACATATTCAGGCGTAGGAAATTGGGTATAACGCTCCGTCACATCTTCATACCAGCGCCCGATACCGGTCAACATCAACTTCATGTGAGAAATATAACTATCTACTTCTTTATGACAGGCACCAAAATCAGGCAGAGCGGCATGCAAGGCATCCACCTCTTTTACATAGCCATCATGTATCCGGAGGGACTCCTCGACAGCCTCTTTCAATGAGATTTGGTATTCATGCTGCACCACCAACACGATATTAAGCACTTCAGCCGCCAATGCCTTTTCTTTCTCCAAAGAAGCAAAATCATTTTGAATGACCGTAAGCCGCGCTATGACCGCTCTAAATCTTTGAATAACCGGATGATTATGCAGATGCACCGGCAACGTAAAACCCAGCGCCGGATCCAGCATATCCAGATATGGATACATGGCAATCGAATATTCCCTGATAGGCAGCAGGATCGCCAAAGGAGGGAAGCGCTTTATCTCAGCCAGCTTGTAAGGGGTTTCCGCCATTAAGCCATAGGTGACATAACGATAAAAAGAATGAGCCAATCGCTCAATCCAAAAATCGGGCATAAACGTTTTGAACTCTTTAGTCATCTGCGCCGCCTGGCGGACCATTCCAATATCGTCAGGACGAGGCTCCTCGCCCAAGAGGATATTGACCATGTGATCTCTTATCGGCACCAGCTCACTGATCGGACAAAACTCATAATAATCATCAAACAGTGTCAACCAGATCATCAGCCTGGCTATTGGTCGCAGACGCGCCACATCAGTGGTGGTGGGCGACATATAGGCCGCAGCGGCGGCCAAACCATGCCGTTTATATTTCTCCCGTGTCGCTACCGACATAAAAGTATAATCCGTATCGTACCAGACGACCTCTTCCTCAAGTAGGGAATCGACCAGCGGACTGGCGATAAAAGCCCAAGGGTATGTGGGCATGAGTTGATTATTTTTCTTGCGCATGATGTCAAGCTCTCCGATTGTCAATTTACGACCGATGAGAATTCAAAGCCAATAAAGAACCGTGTCCACGTCTTTAATTCTTAGAAACTTCTCACAGCATGGAAATAAACAACCATTTCACCCATAGAGCTGCTGTTACACCGCCTAGACATCCTGATTTACGGGACCAAAAGATTATAGCCCACACTGCCTGGAGCGCCGCATCGGGCTCGTGGGCATGCAGCATCTGGCGCCCCCCTCAGGCTTGCCCGTCGCCCGTGCGCTCGGTCATTTGCCCGGCGCTGGCGCGACAAGACCAGCATGCTAGAATGCCGCGCGCATCCGTCGATGCGCTGCCTGTCATATTTTCCTGACAGACGTACGAGGATGCTTGCGCGATATTGCCAGTCCCCTTGAATCAAGATTGCCCGATACGCGCCAGGATTTATGAGACTCAAGCCTTTCCCCCTACTGCTTCTCTGCCTGCTTTGTCTGCCTGGCATGAGCCTGGCGACCGAGAAGACGGTGTACGGCCTGAACGAGTACGCGCGCCTGGCCGGGATCGATCTGCAAGTGCCGGCCAAGCTCGACACCGGAGCCAAGACCGCCTCCCTCAGTGCCCGCGACATCCACCGGTTCAAACGCAACGGCGAGAGCTGGGTACGCTTCTACCTGGCGATCGACGCCGCACACTCGCACCCGATCGAACTGCCCCTGGCCCGCGTCAGCAAGATCAAGCGCCGCGCCGGCGACTATGACCCGGACGAGGGCAACGCCTATACCGCGCGCCCAGTGGTCACCCTGGAAATCTGCATGGGCAGCGCCTTGCGCAGCATCGAACTGAACTTGACCGACCGTAGCAGCTTCCAATACCCGCTGTTGATCGGCTCCGAGGCCCTCAAGCGCTTCGATGCGCTGGTCGACCCCAGCCTCAAATACGCCGCCGGCAAACCCGCCTGCAGCCACGACGCTCAAACCGCCGAGTAATCCGAATGCGTTCTCTTACCCTCCACCTGAAAATTCTCATCACCGTACTGGTGCTGTTGGGGGTTTCGGTCACGGCCTATCAGATTTTCGTGCTGGGGATTCCCGTCACCGAGGATGCTACGGACGACTTGTGGAATATCGACGCCAAGGTCGAGTTCGTCGCCAACAGCAAGGAACCGGTGAAGATCCAGATGTTCGTGCCGCCCCTGAGCCGCGACTACGTCAGCCTCAACGAGAGCTTCATTTCCAACAACTATGGGGTGAGCGTCAACCGCGCCGACGGCAACCGCAAGGTCATCTGGTCGGCACGCAAGGTCAGTGGCAAGCAGACGCTGTATTACCGCCTGGTGCTGACAAAGCGCTACACCGGCGAAAAACCCAAGGTCAAAGGCCCGACTTTCCGCGACAGCATGGCGATCGAAGGACCGGAAAAAATCGCCGCCGACGCTTTGCTCGCACCGATCCGCCAGCACTCGGCGGACGTCGAGACTTTCATCGGCGAGACCATCAAGCGGGTCAACAACCTGGCCGATGACAACGTCAAGCTGCTGCTCGCCGGCGACCCGTCGACCCCGCACAAGGCGCAGATCATCGAGTTGCTGCTGTCCATCGCCCATGTGCCGATGGAAAGGGCCCACACCCTGCGCCTGGTGGCCGATCAACCGCAAACCCCGGAACTCTGGCTGCGCAGCTTCAACGGCAACAACTGGCTGTACTTCAACCCGGACACCGGCGAACAGGGCCTGCCCTCCGACCGCCTGCTGTGGTGGACCGGCGCCGACAACCTGATCACCGTCGATGGCGGCAAGAAGGCCGGCGTCACCTTCAGCCTGAACAACAGTGAGATGAACGCGATCCGCCTGGCCAAGCTGACCGACGAGAACTCCGACGCCAACTTCCTCGAATATTCGCTCTACGGCCTGCCGCTGCAAACCCAGCAGACCTTCATGATCATGGTGATGATCCCCATCGGCGTGCTGGTAATCCTGATCCTGCGCAACCTGATCGGCCTGCAGACCCTCGGCACCTTCACCCCGGTGCTGATTGCCCTGGCCTTCCGCGAAACCCAGCTGGGCTTCGGCATCGTGCTGTTCACCATCATTACCGCCCTCGGGCTGTCGCTGCGCTCCTACCTGGAACACCTGAAGTTGCAGATGTTGCCGCGGCTGTCGGTGGTGCTGACCTTCGTCGTGGTGCTGATCGCCGCCATCAGCCTGTTCAGCCACAAGCTGGGCCTGGAGCGCGGCTTGTCGGTGGCGCTGTTCCCGATGGTGATCCTGACCATGACCATCGAGCGCCTGTCCATTACCTGGGAAGAGCGCGGCGCCAATCATGCGCTGAAAGTCGCCATCGGCACGCTGTTCGCGGCGGCCCTGGCCCACTTGATCATGACCGTGCCGGAGCTGATCTACTTCGTCTTCACCTTTCCGGCGATCCTGCTGATCCTGGTGGGCTTCATGCTGGCGATGGGCCGCTATCGCGGTTACCGCCTGACCGAACTGGTGCGTTTCAAGGCATTCCTGAAGGAACAAGCCTGATGTTCGGCCTGTGGAAAACCTGGAAGGCCCTGGAAGCCCGAGGCATCATGGGAATCAACCGGCGCAACGCGGACTATGTACTCAAGTACAACAAGCGCAGCCTCTACCCCATCGTCGACGACAAGATCATCACCAAGGAACGGGCCATCGCCGCCGGCATCCATGTGCCGGAAATGTATGGGGTGATTTCCACGGAAAAGGAAATCGACCGGCTTGAGGCGATCATCGCCGGACGTCGGGATTTCGTCATCAAGCCGGCCCAGGGCGCGGGCGGCGACGGCATCCTGGTGATCGCCGACCGTTTCGAGGGCCATTATCGCTCGATCTCCGGGCGCCTCATCAGCCACGGGGAAATCGAGCACCAGATCTCCAGCATTCTCACCGGCCTGTATTCCCTGGGCGGGCACCGCGACCGCGCGCTGATCGAGTACCGGGTCACCCCCGACCCGATCTTCAGAAGCATCAGCTACGAAGGCGTGCCGGACATCCGCGTCATTGTGCTGATGGGCTACCCGGTGATGGCCATGCTGCGCCTGCCGACCCGTCAGTCCCATGGCAAGGCCAACCTGCACCAGGGCGCCATTGGCGTGGGCGTGGACCTGGCGACCGGGATCACCCTGCGCGGCACCTGGCTGAACAACATCATCCGCAAACACCCGGACACCACCCACCCGGTGGACGGTGTGCAATTGCCAAACTGGGACGCTTTCATGCAACTGGCAGCCGGTTGCCATGAGCTCTGCGGCCTGGGCTACATCGGCGTGGACATGGTGCTGGACCAGGACAAGGGCCCGCTGATCCTCGAGCTCAACGCCCGCCCCGGCCTGAATATCCAGATCGCCAACGACTGCGGCCTGACCCACCGCACCCATGCCGTGGAGGCCCACCTGGCGGAACTGGCCGCCGAGGGCCTCAGCGAGACACCGGCGCAACGGGTGCGCTTTGTCCAGGAACTGTTCGGACGTGTGCCTGCGATCGAAGCCTGATCGGCCCTCTTCATAACACCGCCCCTGTAGAAGCCGGCTTGCTGGCGATGAGACCGGTGAGCCTTGCGCTGATCTTGCGGGCGCCATCGCCAGCAAGCTGGCTCCTACACGATCCTGCGATATCCCTCTAGGAGCGGCGTCGGCAGGGGACTACAATCGCGCACCGCGCTCCCATGGCTGACCCGCCCCCCATGTTGACCTGCTCCGTACATCCGCTGCCCTACCACGCCAATCCCGCTCATTACTTCGCGGCGATTCGCCATGCGCCCGGGGCCGTGCTGCTCGACAGCGGCCGCCCCGAGGCCGAGCGCGGGCGCTACGACCTGCTCAGCGCCTGGCCGCTGGAGCAACTGGCGGTGTTGCCGGACGAACGCGGCGCGGCGTTCCTGCAACGCCTGCGGGACAACCTGGCGCGCCTGGGTGAAGCGCAACTCCCCGCGGGTCTTGAACTGCCTTTTGCCGGCGGCCTGATCGGCTACCTGAGCTACGACTTCGGCCGCCATCTGGAAAACCTGCCTCATCAGGCCCGGGACGACCTGCAACTGCCCGACGCGCGTTTCGGCCTGTACGCCTGGGCGCTGATCAGCGATCACCAGCGAGGCAGCAGCCAACTGGTGTTCCATCCCGGCGTCGAAGCCGTTGAACGCGAACGGCTGATCCAACTGTTCAGCCAACCAGCCGGCCAGGGCAGCAGCGACTTCCAGCTCATGGCGCCGATGACCGCGGACCTCACGACCGAGGCCTACCGCCAGGCGTTCGAACGCATCCAGCACTATATCCAGGCCGGCGACTGCTACCAGGTCAACTTCGCCCAGCGCTTCCGGGCCGCCTGCCAGGGCGATCCGTGGGTTGCCTATTGCGCCTTGCGCGCCGCCTGCCCGACACCCTTCTCCGGTTTCCAGAGCCTGCCCGACCAGGGCGCGGTGCTGAGCCTGTCACCGGAGCGTTTCGTCAAGGTCAGCCAGGGCCAGGTCGAGACACGGCCGATCAAGGGCACCCGCCCGCGTGGCCGCGACGCTGTCGAGGACGCCGCCAACGCCGCCGAACTGCTGGCCAGCGGCAAGGACCGCGCGGAGAACCTGATGATCGTCGACCTGCTGCGCAACGACTTGGGGCGCACCTGCCGCATCGGTTCGGTGCGGGTGCCGGAACTGTTCAGCCTGGAGAGTTACCCCAATGTGCACCATCTGGTGAGCAGCGTGACCGGGACCCTGGCCGACGACCGTGACGCCCTCGACCTGATTGCCGGCAGTTTCCCCGGGGGCTCGATCACCGGCGCACCGAAGATCCGCGCCATGCAGATCATCGACGAGCTGGAACCGACCCGACGGGCGTTGTATTGCGGTTCGCTGCTGTACCTGGATGTACGCGGCGAGATGGACAGCTCCATTGCCATCCGCAGCCTGCTGGTCAAGGATGGCCAGGTCAGTTGCTGGGGCGGCGGCGGCATCGTCGCCGATTCCGACTGGCAGGCCGAATACCAGGAGTCCATCACCAAGGTGAAGGTCTTGCTCGATACCCTGCAAGACCTTTGAAACCCTGCTTCCGGAACACCACAAAACCTGTAGGAGCCAGCTTGCTGGCGATAAGGCCCTCAAGCCTGGCATCGTTCATGCGGACGCCATCGCCGACAAGCCGGCTCCCACAATGACCGCGTTCGAGCATGGGGCCGTCGCCGAAGGATTTTGTTACTATTAGCCTATTCGAGCGCAAAGCGCCGCTGACTTAGGAACCGCCTGATGAGCCAACCATTCGACGTCGCTGAACTCGCCGCGACCTACGCCAACAAGTCCGCCCAGGACATTCTCAAGCTGGCCTTCGCCCAGTTTGGCGATGACCTGTGGATATCTTTCAGCGGCGCGGAAGACGTGGTGCTGGTGGACATGGCCTGGAAACTGAACAAGAACGTCAAGGTCTTCAGCCTCGACACCGGTCGCCTGCACCCGGAAACCTATCGTTTTATCGATCAGGTGCGCGAGCACTACAAGATCGACATCGAGCTGATCTCCCCGGATCACAATGAGCTTGAGCCGTTCGTCAAAGCCAAAGGCCTGTTCAGCTTCTACAAGGACAACCACGGCGAATGCTGCGGCATCCGCAAGATCGCCCCGCTGCGGCGCAAGTTGTCCGGCGTCAGCGCCTGGGCTACCGGCCAGCGTCGCGACCAGAGCCCGGGCACCCGCAGCCAGGTGGCGGTACTGGAAATCGACAGCGCCTTCTCCACCCCGGAACACACCCTGTACAAGTTCAACCCGCTGGCGCAGATGAGCAGCGAAGAGATCTGGGGTTATATCCGCATGCTCGAACTGCCATACAACAGCCTGCATGAGCGCGGTTTTATCAGCATCGGCTGCGAGCCCTGCACCCGTCCGGTGCTGCCGAACCAGCACGAGCGCGAAGGCCGCTGGTGGTGGGAAGAAGCCACGCAGAAGGAATGCGGTCTGCACGCCGGCAACCTGATCGCCAAGATCTGAAGACCTGGCACGCTCTCCGTGTAGGAGCCAGCTTGCTGGCGATGGCGTCCGCGAGATCAATGCAAGACTCACCGGCCTCATCGCCAGCAAGCTGGCTCCTACAGGGACCGCGTGGCCTTCAAGATCGCGTTCCAGCGCAGACAAAAAAGCCCCGAACCAATCGGGGCTTTTTCATGTTCGGGCGACTCAGTGCACCGGCAGCTCGACACCGTCGAACAGCTCTTCCAGTTCTTGCTTGTTGTGGCACTGGATGGCCTTGGCCATGACTTCACGGGTCAGGTGCGGGGCGAACTTCTCGATGAAATCGCACATGAAACCGCGCAGGAAGGTGCCACGACGGAAGCCGATCTTGGTCACGCTGGACTCGAACAGCTCACTCGCATCAAGCACCACCAGGTCCTTGTCGAGCACCGGGTCCACCGCCATTTTGGCGACGATACCGACACCCAGGCCCAGGCGTACATAGGTCTTGATTACGTCGGCGTCCGCCGCGGTGAACACCACCTTGGGGGTCAGGCCGCGATGGCTGAAGGCCTCGTCCAACTTGGAACGGCCGGTGAATCCGAACACGTAGGTGACGATCGGGTATTCGGCCAGGGTTTCCAGGGTCAGCTTCGGCAGCTTGGTCAGCGGGTGACCCTGGGGCACGACCACGCAACGGTTCCAGCGATAGCACGGCATCATCACCAAGTCGCCGAACAGCTCCAGGGCCTCGGTGGCAATGGCGAAATCCACGGTGCCGTCGGCGGCCATCTCGGCGATCTGCATCGGCGAGCCCTGGTGCATGTGCAGGGCCACATCCGGGTATTGCTTGATAAAGCTGCTGATCACCGGCGGCAAGGCATAACGCGCCTGGGTGTGGGTGGTGGCGATCGACAAGGTGCCTTTCTTCTCGTTGGAGAATTCCTGGGCGATCTGCTTGATGCTCTCGACCTTGCGCAGGATCTCGCCGGCCGTGGTGATGATACGTTCACCGGCTGGCGTGACGCGGGTCAGGTGTTTGCCGCTGCGGGCGAAGACTTCGACCCCCAGCTCGTCTTCGAGCAGGCGGATCTGTTTGCTGATACCCGGCTGAGAGGTGTAAAGGCTTTGGGCGGTGGCGGAAACGTTGAGGTCGTGGTGCGCCACTTCCCAGATGTAGCGCAGTTGTTGAAGCTTCATATGTATCCCTCAAAGCAGGTAGACGCCACAGGTAACAGCGGCGATATATAACTATATGAATGGTTTGAAGAATAAATCTAGAACTTTTTTATCAAATCGCCGACTTTCCGACTCAGATATCGCCATAGCGACGGCGCTGTAACAGTGGCACCAGGTAGACCGGCACCTGGGCCAACTGCAGGACCCGCGCGGCGGTGCGCCCCAAATGCGCCTCGCCAGCGCTGCCATGGCTGTGGCTGCCGACGATCAACAGGTCCACCGAAAGGGCCCGGGCCTGTTCCAGAATGACCTGCGACGGGTCGCCCTGGAGCACCTTGATCGATTGGATCATGCTCAGGTCCTGCAGCCCGTCCGCGCACTCCTCGCGAAAGCTGTCGAGCACCCGCTGCTCAATGGTCGCCATCACGGTGTTAAGACCCTGGCTGTGAAATTCGTTCAATGCCTGTTCGTCCAGGTAGCTCTGCAACACCGATTCGGCGAACAAACCCATCGGCTCGACCGCATGCACCACATACAAATCGGCCTTGAACGTCCGCGCCAGTTCCAGGGCATGCTGCATGACATAAGGCGCATACAGACCGAGGTCGGTGGCATACAACATCGAACGAATCATGGGGCCTCCTCGACTGCCAGAATGGCCGAGCTCAGTTGAGCTTAGCAGCGCCCCGAAGAGCGCGGTGCACGGCTGGTCGGGCCGGCCCCGTTGCTCATCCCTGAAGAAACTCGATCCAGAAAACACCACGACACCTGTAGGAGCCAGCTTGCTGGCGACAGCGGTTTACCAAGCGACGAAAATGTCGACAGTCAGATCGCAATCGCCAGCAAGCTGGCGCCTACAGGACCGCATTCATCCCTGGCGATTGTTCGCGTCGATAAACGCCAGGGCCTGGTACAAGGCCCGGATCTTCGGCAACTCACAACCGACGGCACTCGCCGCGGCCAGCGGGCGCGCATAGACGGCATCCAGCTCCAGCGCGCGCTTGTGGACAAAGTCGTGGTACATGCTCGGCCAGTAGTCCGGCATCTTTTCCGTCACCTTGAACAGGTGCGCGGCATAACCGGCCGGCAGCTCGTGACCGCAGGCCTGGGCGCCCTGCACCACTTCGGCCATCAGCGCCTGGACCAGTTCGCGGCTGCTGTCATCGGTCATCAGCGGCGTGGTGCTGGCCCGCAGCAACACCGACAGGCCATTGTAAGGCACGTTCCACACCAGCTTCTGCCAGCGCGCCTGCTGCAGGTTGGCCATGGCCTGGGACTCGATGCCCGCCTCATGGAACAAGCCAGCCCCCTCTTCGACCAGGGCCTGTCGAGCCGTTGCATCCTGCAGCAACGGACCACTGTGATAACCGATGTTCACCGCCCCGAGGGCCTGATGCACGATAGCCCCGGGGCCGGTACGGTGCACGCAGATAAAGCACAGCCCGCCCAACAGATGCAGTGACTCGGGCAGCAGCGCACGCAACTCATCCTCCACATCGAGGCCGTTCTGCAGCACCAGCACCTTGGCCCCAGGCGCGGCGGCCTGGGCGATCAGCGGGGCGAGACTGGCATTGCTGGTGGTCTTGGTCCCCACCAGCAGCCAGTCGCAGAGTGGCATATCGCTGGCCTGGGCATAGGCCTGCACGGCATTCAGATGCAGAGGACCGTGCACCGCACTGTCGATATGCAAGCCGTTCTCGAGCACTGTCGAAAACTCGCTGCGCAACAAGAAGTGCACATCAAAACCGGCCCGCGCCAGCATGATGCCGTAATACCCGCCGATCGCACCGGTACCGATAATGCCGATACGCGGCTTGCTCGCTGAACCTGTCATGGCAACTCCTCTGGTACAAGACTCAAGGCTTGCCGAAGCGCTTCGGCAAGCTCGTTCACAGCCAGGCGTGAGCGCACAGCGCCATGAAAATCACCGTCCTTGACCACAAACAGCGCCGGCAGATGAAACACCCCGTAACGCTGCACCGCCCCGCCATTATCGCCGGCATCGATCCAGCACAGGCGCTCGACCGGCAGGGCCAGGGTCGGCAAGACCTCCCGAGCAAACCGACAGGAAGCGCAACCGACACTGGTGAATATCAATAATGAAACACCTGGCAAGTCCAATAGATTCCGGTCGATATCAAAATCCGTCAACTCCAGGCTCTTCACTATACTGTTGGAAAGTTTTTCCACTGATCGACGCAGGGAGTCGTTGTTCATGGTGCGCTTTCTTCCTCATCCCGATGACGTTCCCGTCACATTGACCCTGCTTGAACATTCCTGCATTTCCCGCCACCAACTCGAGCGCATCAGCCTGGGCGGTGTGTCCTGCCTCTCGGCCCGCGGCTGGCGCAAAGGCTCGGCGCTGCAGATGTGCATTCCCAGCCTCGGCGCAGCCGCCTGTTATCCCGGCTACGTGGCCTGGTGCCTGAAACGCAAGCACGGCTACCGGGTGGGCATTGCCTTTGTCGACGAGCAAACCCTGTTCGGCGCGCGCATGGGTGAGCAGGTCTGCCAGATCGAACGCTACCAGCGAACGCGCGAGCAACAAAGCGAAGATCGGCAAAACGTCGAAGTCATCGCCCAGCAATGGGTTCGCGAACACGCCAGCGACTTCTCCCGCGCCAGCCTGGAGCAACCTTATGTGCGGGCTTTGCTCGATTAAACCGGCCAGGCCATTGCCCGCGCCCCGCCTAACGCGCTAAGGTTCGGCTCCCCGACGCGCTTAAATCTGCTGCGCTCCGCCGCGCGGGGATCGCTGGCGGCCGGCATCCGTGACCTGACGAGTAACACGATGGCTGATTTACCGATCAACGACCTTAACGTCGCCTCCAACGAGACGCTGATCACCCCTGATCAGCTCAAGCGTGAAATCCCCCTGAGCGAGTCCGCCCTGCGCACCGTGACCAAGGGCCGCGAGGTGATCCGCAATATTCTCGATGGCACCGACCATCGCCTGTTTGTCGTGATCGGGCCTTGCTCGATCCACGACATCAAGGCGGCCCACGAATACGCCGAGCGCCTCAAGGTCCTCGCCGCCGAAGTGTCCGACAGCCTGTACCTGGTGATGCGCGTGTATTTCGAGAAGCCGCGCACCACCGTGGGCTGGAAAGGCCTGATCAACGACCCTTACCTGGATGACTCCTTCAAGATCCAGGACGGCCTGCACATCGGTCGCCAGTTGCTGCTGGATTTGGCGGAAATGGGCCTGCCCACTGCCACCGAAGCCCTCGACCCGATCTCGCCGCAGTACCTGCAGGACCTGATCAGCTGGTCGGCCATCGGCGCGCGTACCACCGAATCCCAGACCCACCGCGAAATGGCCTCGGGCCTGTCCTCGGCCGTGGGCTTCAAGAACGGTACCGACGGCGGCCTGACCGTGGCGATCAACGCCTTGCAGTCGGTGTCCAGCCCGCATCGCTTCCTTGGCATCAACCAGGAAGGCGGCGTGTCCATCGTCACCACCAAGGGCAATGCCTACGGTCACGTGGTCCTGCGTGGCGGCAACGGCAAGCCGAACTACGACTCGGTCAGTGTCGCGGTCTGTGAACAGGCGCTGGCCAAGGCCAAGATCAAGGCCAACATCATGGTCGATTGCAGCCACGCCAACTCCAACAAGGACCCGGCCCTGCAACCGCTGGTGATGGAGAACGTCGCCAACCAGATCCTCGAAGGCAACCAGTCGATCATCGGCCTGATGGTCGAAAGCCACCTGAACTGGGGCTGCCAGGCGATTCCGAAAGACCTCGCCGACCTGCAATACGGCGTGTCGATCACCGACGCCTGCATCGACTGGAGCGCCACCGAAAAAACCCTGCGCAGCATGCATGCCAAGCTCAAGGACGTGCTGCCCAAGCGTCAGCGCGGCTGATCGCAACAGGCAGACACGAAAACGCCGGGCATTGCCCGGCGTTTTCGTGTGCGTCCTGGACTCAGATCTTCGCGGCGTGCCGCTGATGACGTTCCATGTAACGTTCGACATAGGAGCAGGAAGGAATCACCGTGTAACCCATCTGGTCGGCATAGGCCAGCGCCTGCTCGGTCAATGCCGCCGCAATGCCCCGGCCACGCAAGGCGTTGGGCACGAAGGTGCGGTAGATATCCAGGGTCTGCTTACCCAGGTCCATATAGGTCAGGTAGGCACGATGACCGTCCACATTGGTCTCGAATTGATGACCTGCCTGGTCATGGTGGATGGACAACGCCTCGCTCATCACTACTCCTCGCGGGTCTTGGATTCTGACCCTACCTTACATGTTTTTCCGGCGAAGGAACCACCTGGCTCACGACGAAAAATCGTTTCATCAGCCAAATCGCCACAAAGATCCTACGCCGCCCCGTGCCTGGCTGGACAACGAGAAGAGCCGACAGCTCCCGAACAAGTGGGCACCTGACAGATAGTAGGCGTCCTGTCTCCCCCGCTCAAGATACGCTCGTCATGTACTTCGACCGGCTCATGGTAGCCCCGTCGAACTGGCCCTTTCGCTGGAAAACCTGAACAGCGGCTGCAGACTGCCGGAATGTTATGTTGTAAGACGAACTGTGCCGCTTAAAGTCACTTTTCAATTGGCAAAGATGCCCCCCCGCCCAGGTGACGGTAGAAGCAAAGAGTCATTCGCCGCGACTAACACGACGCATGTATGAGCAGTGGACAGTCCCTGTGACTGGCACACTAGTGCAGATCTGACTTAGCCAAAGCGCCCGAATCGCGCCCGCTTGCTGCACATTTTTCATACAGAATCATGAAAACTTAGCTGAAAACATTCTCTTCCAAAAAATTTTTTTGCTTCTTGCGTTACGTCAGTTTACTTACTACAAGTAATGGGTAGTATGTATGCCGACTATATCCCCACTCTGGGGAGATGGTTATTAATAGAAAGTCCTTGAAGGGGAACACGATGAACAACGTTCTGAAATTCTCTGCTCTGGCCCTGGCCGCCGTTCTGGCCACTGGTTGCAGCAGCGCATCCAAAGAAACCGAAGCTCGTCTGACTGCTACGGAAGACGCTTCTGCTCGTGCCCAGGCTCGTGCTGACGAAGCCTACCGCCATGCTGATGAAGCTCTGGCTGCTGCTCAAAAAGCACAACAGACTGCTGATGAAGCTAACGAGCGCGCTCTGCGCATGCTCAATAAAGCAAGCAAGAAGTAATAATCCTTCGGGGTTGTTATCAAGCCGATCCATTATTGGATCGGCTTTTTTTTGCCTGTCGGAAAAGCGGGCAGGTATAAAAAACCCGCCTGGGCCACTGGGCCCAGGCGGGTCGCTGTACAAATCCTTACTGCTGCAAATCAGGCGCGTTAGACACCAACGACGGCGCTCCCGGCACGGCGATTTCCGTCGGCAGGCCATCTTCGGCGGCTACCACGTCACGCACCTGGTCCCAGTTGACCCGCAAATTCTTCGCCAGGTCTTCACGCTTGAGCAGGGCATTGATCACCGCCGTGTGCTTGTCGACCACCGAAGGGTTGCCATTGTCGTCCAGCGGTGTGTGAGCTTCGAGGAACACCTTGCCGCCGCTCACGCCGAACTTGTAGGCCTCGTTGATAATCCGCACCGAAGTGCCCACCGGCACCATGCCGGCCATCTCCAGCACGTTGTTGTTGTACATGCGGAAACAACCGTGGCTGGTCCGGGTGCCGATACCGAACTTCATGTTCGAACCATGGATCAGATACCCCGGCGTCCCCAGGGTGAACTTGAACGGGCCCAACGGATTGTCGGGGCCAGCCGGGACCACGTTGGGCAGGGGATCACCCTCGGCGGCGTGCTCGGCCTTGATCGAGGCCGGCGGGGTCCAGGTCGGATTCGGGATCTTGGCGGTAATGGTGGTGTGGGCGACCGGTGAGCCCCAGCCTTCGCGACCGATCCCCAACGGGAAGGTGTAGACCACGTTGCGCCCCTTGGGGAAGTAGTACAGGCGGTACTCGGCCAGGTTGATCACGATGCCTTCGCGCGGACCCGGCGGCAGGATGAAGCGGGTCGGCAGGACAATATTGGTCCCCGCGCCCGGCAACCAGGCATCGACGCCCGGGTTGGCCGCGACCATCTCCGAATAACCCAGGTCGTAGGTGGTCCCGAGGTCGGCGAAGGTATCTTCGTACTTGGCCTTGATCACCTGGACCTGGCCGACAATATCCTCGCCAGGAGGAGGCAACGGCAGTTCCAGCGCCGAAACGGGACCCGCTACACAGAGGGCGGCCACAGACAGGCAACGGGCAACGGCAGGAAAGCGCGACAACATCCGGGACATCCTTCGCATAGATCGACGTAAGTAAATAGACAGCAATTGTACACCGACACCGCGCCGGCAAGGGAGATGGCGCACTGGGACAATCGTAACGAGACAGGTACGGTACAGGTTGCCGGTGTAGCAGCGAGCTTGCTCGCGATGGACCTCAACGATGACGCGAAAAGCCTGCCCCCCGCGTTGCCCTGACTACCATCGCGAGCAAGCTCGCGCCTACAACTCGAAGCGCAGTTCCGGCCAGATCGGCGGCGTACCGCGCTTCTGCGATTCGAGAATCGCCCGACACAGAGGGCACAGACGCTGGTCGCGAAAAATCGAGCGATCCACCCCCGACCAACGTGGCTGGGCCGGCAACAGCGTGCCGCAGAGCGTTCGATCGGCCGAGCCGCCGAGCTCCAGCTGCCGGGTGACCAGGTGCACGCGCACTTCCTGACAGGCGAACAGATCGAGCTGCTCGTCGGGTTCGATCAGTTGGTAGGCAAACAAGGACCAGGCGGGACGCTGCATCGATGGCTCCAAATCGGGGGCGCCACCATAGCCGAAAGCCGGCCGCTAGAAAAGCTCAAAGCAGCGGTTTGAGCCTCGGCCAGACGTTATCGAGCAACATCCCCTGACCAGCGGGCGCCGGATGAATCCCGTCGGCCTGCATCAGTTCGGGATGACCGCCGATGCCTTCGAGGAAAAACGGCACCAGGGCGATATTTTTTTCCTCGGCCAGCTCGCCATAGACCTTGGCAAAGGCCTGGGTGTAGCGCGGACCATAATTGGGCGGAATCTGCATCCCGAGCAGTAGGACTTTTGCACCTGCGGCCTGAGACTTGTCGATCATCGATGCAAGATTTTGTTTCAATTGCGTCGGCAACTGCCCACGCAGACCATCGTTGCCGCCCAACTCGAGCACCACCACCTGCGGTTTGTGCTCTGCAAGCAGCGCCGGCAGCCGCGCCTGGCCCCCCGCACTGGTGTCGCCACTGATGGACGCATTGACCACCTGATCGGCAAAACCCTCACTCTTCAGACGCTTTTCCAGCAGGGCGACCCATCCCACACGGGTATCCAGGCCGAAACCCGCGCTGATACTATCGCCCACGATCAGCACTGTACCCGCCGCCGCGTTCTGGGCCATGCACATCAAGGCCAGGCCGGCACTCAAAAACCACACTCGCATCGGATTCTCCATGGGCGAAAGTATTCTCACCGCGCAGAACCTTAGCAAAGTGGTTCCCAGCGCGGAAGGTGAGCTGACCATCCTGCACCCTTTGAGCCTGACATTGAACAAGGGCGACAGCCTGGCCATCGTCGGCGCCTCGGGCTCGGGCAAATCCACCCTGCTCGGCCTGCTCGCCGGCCTCGACCTGCCCAGTGGCGGCGAAGTCATCCTGGCCGGACGAGCCTTGAGCACACTGGATGAAGACCAGCGCGCGCGGATCCGCGCCGAGCACGTTGGCTTCGTATTCCAGAGTTTCCAATTGCTCGACAGCCTCAACGCCCTGGAAAACGTCATGCTGCCCCTGGAACTGGACGGCCGCGGCGATGCCCGCGAACGCGCCCGCGACCTGCTCGAACGGGTCGGCCTGGGCCAGCGCCTGACGCACGCGCCACGCCAGTTGTCCGGCGGTGAGCAGCAACGGGTGGCCATCGCCCGGGCCTTTGCCGCCGAGCCGGACGTACTGTTCGCCGACGAACCCACCGGCAACCTCGACAGCCATACCGGCGAGCGCATCAGCGACCTGCTGTTCGAACTGAACCATGAACGCGGTACCACCCTGGTGCTGGTGACCCACGACGAACGCCTGGCCCATCGCTGCCGGCGCCTGATCCGTCTTGACGCCGGCCATCTGGTCGGCCCCCTGGAGCCTTGATGGCACGCCTGCCGCTGTTGCGCCTGTTCAGCCTCGCCACCCGCCAGCTCCTGCGCGAGGCCCGCGCCGGGGAACTGCGGGTGCTGTTCTTCGCCTTGCTGGTGGCGGTCGCGGCCAGTACCGCCATCGGCTACTTCGGGGCGCGCCTGAACGGCGCGATGCTGCTGCGGGCCACCGAATTCCTCGCCGCAGACCTGGTGCTCGACGGCACCTCCGCTGCCCGCCCGGAGCAGCTCCAGACCGGCAGCGACCTGGGCCTCGCGCATGCGCGGGCGGTCGAGTTCTCCAGCGTGATCGCCACCGACAGCGGCATCCAGTTGTCAAGCATCAAGGCCACCGACGAACACTACCCGCTACGTGGCGAACTGAAGAGCGCCGCAGCGCCGTTCGGCAGCGAAACCGCCGGCGGCGGACCGGCACCGGGCGAGGCCTGGGTCGAAGCGCGGCTGTTGACCGCGCTGGACCTGAAGATCGGCGACAGTATCGATGTCGGGATGAAGCGCGTGCGCCTGGCCCGGGTCCTGACCTATGAGCCGGATCGCGCCGGCAATTTCTACAGTCTGACCCCACGGGTGCTGATCAACCTCGCCGACCTCGACGCCACCGGCGTGGTCCAGCCTGGCAGTCGGGTCGACTATCGTGAACTGTGGCGCGGCTCGGCGAACGCCCTGGCGACCTATCGCGAGTTGATCAAGCCCGGGCTGGCGCCGAACCAGCGCCTGCTCGATGCCCGCGACGGCAACCAGCAGATTGGCGGTGCCTTGGGCAAGGCCGAGCGTTACCTGAATATGGCCAGCCTGGTGGCGGTGTTGCTCTCCGGCGTCGCCGTGGCCCTCAGCGCCAGCCGTTTCGCCGCCCGGCGCTTCGACGCCAGCGCGTTACTGCGCTGCCTGGGTCTGTCGCGCCGGGAAACCATGACGTTGTTCAGCCTGCAACTGGCGATGCTCGGCGTGCTGGCCAGTGTCAGCGGCGCCCTGCTCGGCTGGCTGGCCCAATTGGGTCTGTTCGCCCTGCTGCATGACCTGCTGCCCGCCGATGTCCCGCCGGGTGGGCTGATGCCGGCACTCGCCGGGATCGGCACCGGGTTGGTGGCACTGGCCGGATTTGCCCTGCCGCCCCTGGCCGCCCTCGGTCGGGTGCCGCCGCTGCGGGTACTACGCCGTGACCTGCTGCCGATCCCGGCCAGCACCTGGCTGGTCTACGGAGCGGCCTTGTTCGCGCTGGGCCTGATCATGTGGCGCCTGAGCCTGGACCTGCTGCTGACTTTCGCTCTGCTCGGTGGCGGGGTGATCGCCGCGCTGGTACTGGGTGGCCTGCTGCTGCTCGTGCTGCAAAGCCTGCGGCGGCTGCTGGCGAGGGCCTCGCTGCCCTGGCGCCTGGGCCTGGGCCAGTTGCTGCGCCATCCGCTGGCGGCGGCCGGACAATCCCTGGCGTTCGGCCTGATCCTGCTGTCCATGGCCCTGATCGCCCTGTTGCGCGGCGAATTGCTCGACACCTGGCAGAACCAGTTGCCGAAAAATGCGCCGAATTATTTCGCCCTGAACATCCTACCGGCGGACAAGGACGGTTTCCGCGACCATCTGATCCAGCTCGCGGCCACCTCGGCACCGATCTATCCAGTGGTGCCCGGCCGGCTGATCAGCATCAACGGCACCGCGGTGCAGGAGATCGTCAGCAAGGACTCCGGCGGCGATCGCGCCACCCAGCGCGACCTCAGCCTGACCTGGGCCGCCGACCTGCCGCCGGGCAATATCCTGACGCAAGGCAGCTGGTGGCCGGACAAGCCCACTGGCGACACTCCTGGCGTCTCGGTGGAAGCCAAGGTCGCCCTGAGCCTGAAGCTCAAGCTCGGCGATCACCTGGTGTTCAGCGTCGGCGGGGTCAATCGCGAGGCGGTGGTCAGCAGCCTGCGGACCATCAACTGGGACAACTTCCAGCCGAACTTCTTTATGATCTTCCAGCCCGGCACCCTGCAGGACCTGCCGGCGACCTACCTGACCAGCTTCTACCTGGCACCGGGGCACGACAAGGACATCGTCGAACTGTCCCGGGCCTTCCCGGCGGTGACCATTCTGCAAGTGGAAGCCCTGCTGGAACAACTGCGCAGCATCCTGGCGCAGGTGACCATTGCCGTGGAGTACGTGCTGCTGTTTGTCCTGGCGGCGGGCATGGCGGTGCTGTTCTCCGGCTTGCAGGCAACACTTGACGAACGCATCCGCCAGGGCGCGCTGCTGCGGGCACTGGGGGCCGAGCGCAAGCTGCTGGTCAAGGCCCGGCGGATCGAGTTCGGCCTGCTCGGCGCGGCCAGCGGCCTGCTGGCGGCCCTCGGCACGGAACTGGTGAGCTGGGTACTGTACCGGTTCGCCTTCGACCTACCCTGGCACCTGCATCCATGGCTGTTGCTGCTGCCGCTGATCGGCGCGCTGATGGTCGGCGGCGCCGGTGTGTTCGGCACCCGCCGGGCGCTCAATGTCAGCCCACTGACAGTGCTGCGCGAGGGCTGATAGAGTCAGCTCGGATCACTCCCAAGAACTCGGCGCGCATACGCGCCGAGCTTATTTTTGGTAAAGGACCTCGTTGATCCACCACAACACTTCACCACTTGGGGTCTGCACCACGACCTCATCGCCTACCTCTTTCTTCAAAAGCGCGCGCGCCATCGGCGAGTCGATCGAGATGTAGTCGTTGCGGCCGTAGATTTCGTCGTAGCCCACTACCCGGAACTTCTTGGTTTCACCCGCCTCGTTTTCGATCTCGACCCAGGCCCCGAAAAAAACCCGACCTTCCTGCTCGGGCGAGTAGGCGACTACGCGGACATCCTCAAGACGCTTGCGAAGGTAGCGGACTCGCCGATCAATTTCCCGAAGCAGTTTCTTGTTGTACTGGTAGTCGGCATTTTCGCTACGATCTCCCAGCGATGCGGCCCAGGTGACCTTTCTCGTGGTATCGGGGCGTTTCTCTCGCCAAAGGTAATCAAGCTCTTGCTTCAGAGCTTCATGGCCTGCTTGTGTGATGATATTGGTACTCAAGACGGGATTCTCACTGATGAATCATCCTCGAAACGTGCCCTTGCATCATTTAGAACACGATGAATCGCAGCCCCCGCGGCCTTGGGGATGTTTAACGATCCGAGCATCCGCTCCCAGTCATCCAGTGCCGCAAGCGTCTGATCGATGTACCCATCCGGCTTGAGGTATTTGTAATCTTTGCACAGATCCCGGATGACCTTCCTCGTCGGTTTGCCATGACCTGAAGACGCTGACCTTTTCTGTTTTGGGATGGTATTCAAAGACTCCCATGCCACGATCGCCCATGTAGGCCAACCGATCCAGCGGGCTGAGTGTCAGCGAGGCTCCCACTCCAAACGTCGCGTCGAAGAATCGATCCATCAGCAGGAGCCCCCAGCCATCCGGCAAGGAGTCTGCAAATGGGCCGTGCAGCCCCTTGAATAAACGCCGTTCCTGAGCGAGCTGTGGCTTGTCGTCGAACTTCATGGTCAGGGGAGAAAGGTTGAACCCCTTGGCCAACCACTCTTTGTCATAGGCGAAGTAAATGCCTTTCCCCTCGGTACGGCTCAACTCTCCGACCCTGATGCCATTAGCGGTGACGGTGAGTGACTCGGTGGACTTGAACCTGGGGGTGAGTGAGCTCATTTGTTACCCCGTTTTCGCTTGAGGTTTTTCAGCTCGTCGATTGAGCTCGGGTTCGAAGGCTTGAACAGACTCATCATCGGGGTCAGTTCGTCGAGCGCCGTGGCCAGAAGGATCATGGACTCGAGGGTGATGGAGCCGGTGTACTCGAACCGTTTGATGGAGGACTCAGAGACTCCGGATTGCTCGGCCAAGGTCTTGCGGGAAAGGTTCTTGGACAGGCGCAATGATTCGGCATTTTTCCCCAGTTCACGGGCGATCTCCGCTGGGGAGTACAGAAAATGCATGAGTGACATCGCTTAACTCTCACAGGCTATTGGTCAAAACTGACCCACTATGACATAAATCAAGCCATAAAAGGTCAATTTTGACCAATAGAAAAGCAAAGAGATAAAACAGATTACTATTGGTCAAAAATGACCAATAAAATCGGAAAATCAATAGAAATAGGTCAGATATGACCAGCAGTGAAAAATTTCATAGCAGGTAGTAGCCACGAAACCGGCAAACCAACACCAGTAGATTTCTCGTTTTTAAACCCTGCTCGAATCCCCTGAGACAACCTCTTAGCGCCGTGTGATCAAACCCTGCCGCGCCACGCGGGTCAGTTGGCGGATCACCGCTTCGGCGTGCTCGGCATCCGGTGCCTGGATCACCGCCAGGTCGAAGCTGTCATCGGCAAAGCGAGTCAGGGCGTCACCGTCCTCGACGAACTGGATCAGGAAGGCCGAAGCACGGCCCTTGCGCCGCGGCCAGCCGTCGAGATAACGCAGCAGCGTGGGCTGGTGTGTACCGCCGAGAAGGATTTTAGGGTTGCGAAAAGGCAGGCTCGCCGTGATCGGCGTAAGGCGTACAACGGGGCGTGGGTTGTTCAAAGTGCGTGTCTCCGCCTCAACGATCTGCCGGGCAGGTGTGAGGCAACACCGAACCAGCGCTTTAGCGGTATTTCGAAGCCTGTCGCAAGCTTCTGTCGGCGGTCTTTCGACCGGCCTGGCGCCCCGCAAGTAGCTGTTTAAATCGGCGCATATAGCAATCCTAGAGAAGCCGGTAGCAAGCTGTCAAGAATCCCCGACAACGAAAAAGCCCGCAAAAATGCGGGCTTGTCGTATTCGTCTGGGAGCCGGCTTGCTGGCGATGAGGCCAGTAAGCCTTGCATCGCCGGATCGGACGCTATCGCCGGCAAGCCAGCGGCTACAAAGATTGGCGCTGTCGTCTGGATTCTATGAGCGGGTGATGGGCCTCATATTAATCAGTTTTTAAAATGTAAAATCGCAAAAAACTCAACAAACAAATCTATGTATTCGATTATTTACGTGAGGCGATCTTCCGTGCATTCGGCTCCAGGGAGTCGCGCTCCCGGTCAAAGGCCAGGTAGTACTTGTTCACGCTGTTCACATAGTTCACCGCATTCATCCCCACCTGCTCCATGGCGATGCGCTCGACCTGGAAGAACCACTGGTTGGGGTTCAGGCCACGACGGCGGGCCTCGGCGCGCATGCCCTGGACCCGTTCCGGGCCCATGTTGTAAGCCGCCAGGACAAAGGCCATGCGCTCGCGCTCATTGAGCTTGGGGCTGGCAAAGAACTTGCGCCGGATCATCGCCAGGTACTTGGCCCCGGCCTGCACATTGTTATCGACATTCTGGATATTGCTCACGCCGACCCGTTGCGCCGCCGAGGGGGTGATCTGCAGCAACCCCATCGCACCGCTGGCGCCGCGGGCCGCGGGATCCAGGGCCGACTCCTTGAAGGCCAGCGCCGCCAGGTTCAGCCAGTCGATACCCTGGGCCTGGGCATGACGTTGCAACACCGGGCGCAGCTTTTCCAGCTTCGCCCGATCGCTGCGGCTCAACGGGTAATGCACCTGGTACAGACGTCGATAGATGCGCAGAAACGCCGCGTCCTGGTCCGAAGGGGTCTTGTAGGTCTTGAGGAAGCGGTCGATGCTTGCCCGCAGCATCGACGCATTGTCGCGTACGAACCAGTGCATCTGCCCCGGTTCGCTGACCAGCACCTGCTTGTCGAAACGCAGCTTGGGCATGATCCGGGCCCAGCGTTCGGCAATCGGCTGTTCGACGATGGTCAGGTGAAAGATCCCGCCCTGGACCATCTCCAGCACATCCTCCGCCGCCAGGCTCGGATCGACCCATTCGACCTTGACCGGCGGCAACTTGCGCAACGCCAGTTTCTGGTTGATCTGGTTGACCGCCTCGCCCGCCGCGCTGCCGGGGGTCAGGGCCAGGGTCCGGCCGGAAAGTTGTTCAAAGCGGGTAAAACGCTTCTCGCCCTTGAGCCCCACCAACAACAACGGCACCGTACTGCCGAGCGGATCGCTGGCGATCACCGTATGACCCGGTTGGGCCTCAAGCAATTCCCCTGGGGCCACCAGATCGCCCTCCCCGCGCTGCAAGGCGCCGAGCAGTTGGTCCTTGGCCTTGGGAATGATCTTGAGGGTGATCTCCTGATTGTCGCGGGCCTGGCTGTTGAGGAACTGCTCAAAGGCCCGCAAGCGATGGTATTCGATACCGATGGTCTCGCCCTGGACCTCACCGCTGCTGTTGCGGCTCTGGTTGACCAGCACCCGCAGGACCCGGCTGCCGCGAATCTCCGCGAGGTCGCGCACCTTGCCCGGCTGGACGATTTCCAACGGCCCGGCCAAGCGCGCAACCGCCGGCAACGGCAGCAGCAGGGACAGGCACAGCAGGAGCAACAGCGAGGGTCGCTTCTTCATCCGTTCTCCGGAAAGCATACTGCCCGGCACAGGCGGGGTGGCCTGAAGTCGGGTAACTGAAATCGAGCGTCTTTTGAACGCGAAAAGTGCGCAAGAGGCGGTGCGACATCGGCGGCATGCCAACCGATGCGTTCTTGCGGCTTTAAGAGACAGTCATAACTCGTTGTAGTTCTTGATTTTTATTATAAATCTACAGCTCTGGTATGCTTTTCGGCCTGTGGCCTGAGGTAGCACCATGCAACTCATCGATATCGGCGTCAACCTGACCAACCCCAGTTTTGCCGGCAAACAGCAGGAAATACTCGAGCGTGCCTATGCCGCCGGAGTCTGCCAACTGATTGTCACAGGCACCAGCCTGGCGGACAGCGAACAGGCGCTGGAGCTATGTCGGGAGCGGGATCCTAGCGGCCAGCGGCTGTTCGCCAGCGCCGGGATCCACCCCCATTGCGCCAGTGACTGGACAGCCGATAGCGCCGTTCGTCTGAAAGCCCTGTTGATGGAACCGAACGTCTGTGCGGTCGGCGAGTGCGGGCTGGATTTCAACCGGGACTTCTCCCCGCGCCCGCAGCAGGAAAAAGTCCTTGAGGAACACCTGGCCCTGGCCGTGGAGTTGCAGCGCCCGGTGTTCCTTCACGAGCGCGATGCCAACGTGCGCTTGCTGGAGATCCTGCGTGACTACCGCGACCGCCTGCCCGCTGCCGTGGTGCACTGTTTCACCGGCGAGCAAAAGGCGCTGTTCAGTTACCTCGACCTGGACCTGCATATCGGTATCACCGGCTGGATCTGCGATGAGCGCCGGGGCAGCCACCTGCACCCCCTGGTGCGGGAGATTCCCCGTGGTCGGCTGATGCTTGAAAGCGACGCGCCCTACCTGCTGCCGCGCAGCCTGCGACCCAAGCCGAAGAACGGGCGCAACGAACCGGCGTACCTGGGCGAAGTGCTGCGTGAAGTGGCCCTGCACCGCGGCGAAAGCCAGGAAGACCTGGCCGCCCATACGACCGCCTGCGCCCGCGCCTTTTTCAACTTGCCAAGCCTCGACTAAAGCGCTATTGACCTACATCAACAAGCCTCTTGCCCGGTAGCGGCACAATAATGGCACCTTGCCAAAACTGTTTCCGCTCTATCAGGGAAGACCCCCATGCGTGCCTGGCTTAGCAATATCTCGCTGAAATACAAGTTCTGGGCCGTGAACGCGGTCGCTTTCGTCACCACCCTGCTCCTGGTGTTGTATGCCGTGCAGCTTGAGCAACAGGCCCGCACCGACGCTTCCCGCGCCACGGTCCAGTCCCAGGCCCGCCTGCTCGGCGCCTGGCCCGAAGGCAAGGCCTGGCCCGAGGCCGATAACCTGCTGCCGTTCAAGGCTGGCGAAACGCCGAGCCTCAAGGGCCAGATGCTGCCACGCCTGAAGGACGCCAAGGGCTGGGTCGACTACGACTATATGCCGCTGTTCGGCGACAACCCGCTGCTCGGCGCGCAAATGCTCAGCCATGGCGAGCAACAAGTCGCCGTGCTCGCCTACGCGCCCAGCCTGGCCCAGGTGTTCAGCGAGCGGTTCGCCAACTATGCGGTGGCCGTGTTCATCCTGATGCTGGCGATGCTCGGCGCCTCGCAGTTGCTGATCCGCTTCCTGCTCAGCCAGCTCAATACCCTCAAGGACGTGATGCTCCACGTGGAGAAGACCGGCGACCTCTCGGCCCGTGTGCCGCTGGCTGGCAAGGATGAAGTCGGACAAATGGCCAGCGCCTTCAACGCGATGCAGGCCGGCTATCAGCGGGTGGTCGGCACGGTGGCCCGTACCGCGGCGCAACTGGATGTCGGTGCCGCGCGCCTGGCCTCGAGCATGAACGACGTACGCCACGGCATGCTCGGCCAGCAGAGCGAAACCGACCAGGCCGCCACGGCCATCAACGAGATGTCGGCCACGGTCTATCACATTGCCCAGCACGCCGGCGCCACCCGTGACCTGTCGAAAACCGCCGACGACCTGGCCGGCAGCGGGCAGGCGGTGGTCAGCCGGGTCCAGCAGTCGATCACCGGGTTGTCCAGCGGCGTGCAGCAGACCGCGACGATGATCCAGCAACTGGCCGAGGACAGCCAGAAGATCAATGGCGTGGTCAGCGTGATCCACAGCATCGCCGAACAGACCAACCTGCTGGCGCTGAACGCCGCCATCGAAGCGGCCCGGGCTGGGGAAATGGGCCGCGGTTTCGCGGTGGTTGCCGATGAAGTGCGTAACCTGGCCAAGCGGGTGCAGACCTCCACCGACGAAATCACCGGCATGGTCTCCGCCTTGCAGGCCGGGACCCGCGACGCCGTGGACTTTATGCAGGAAAGCTCGTTCAAGGCCGACGACTGCGTGCAGCAGGCCCAGGAAGCCGGGGCAGCGTTGGCGCAGATCACCAGTGCGGTGGCCCAGATGCGTGAAAGCAACACCCAGATCGCGGTGGCCGCCGAACAGCAGAGCCAGGTGGCGGAGGAAATGAACCGGGCGGTGGTGAGTATCCGCGACGTGACCGAGAACACCGTGCAACAGACCGTGGACTCGGCCACCACCAGCCATGACCTGGCCAAGCTGGCGGGAGAACTGAATAAGGCGATTGGCCAGCTCAAACTATAGGATCGATAGGAAGAGTTGATTCGCCTCGCCAGTGGGTCGGGCTTACTCTCTGTTCACCCACTACACGAACAGAGGACACGATCATGGGCCAACGTCACCCCAACTTCCCCGCCTGGCAATGGCGGGTTGCTCCCCAAGCTTCGAACGATAGCACCGGCGAAGGCATGCAACTGCTGGCGCTGATCCTGTTCGCCCTGTCCTTCCTGCTGGTGAGTTCCGGCGTATTCGCCCAGAACCCGACCAGCTTCGCCGTCGGCGTACTCGGCCTGGTGGCCGCGTTCAGCCTGCGCAGCAAAGGCCAGAGTTTGGCGCTGGAGGCCTGAACTGCCGTGGTTCGTTGTAGGACCTTGTGATCAAGGCAAGCCTTGCCGGCCTCATCGCCGGCAAGCCAGCTCCTACAAATCCGCGTTCCAACCCAGAAACATCGCCGTGCCCCGTACAGGTGTGCCAGCACCTACAAATCCGTGCTCCAACCCAAAAACATCGCCGTGCCCCGTACGGTGTGCCAGCACCTACAAGTCCGCGTTCCAACCCAGAAACATCGCCGTGCCCCGTACAGGTGTGCCAGCACCTACAAATCCGTGTTCCAACCCAAAAACATCGCCGGACCCCGTACCTGTGGGAGCCGGCTTGCCGGCGATAGCGATGCAACCGTCACCGCCGGCCTCAGCCGAACACGGTAACGGTCTGCCGGCTCAAGGCAATCAGCCGTCCATCCGCGCTCCACAACGCCGCGGCCACATGGCCGTAGCCGTCGCGGGCATGCTCGATCTCCGCGCGGTATTTACACCAGTCCAGGGTATCGAGTTCAAGCAACGGCTGAACGAACTCCACGGTCCAGGTCAGGGTACTGCCGGCCGCCAGTTTGCTCAGGTGTGGCAACACGGCCGGCGGCCAGGCGTCCACCAGCGCCAGCAGGTGCGCCTCGCTCAGCGGCTCTTGCCGGACATCCCCACGGAAACGTACCCAACCGCCCATCTCACGGGATTTATTGCCGGTGAAAGGCAGGCCGCCAATCCCCCAGCGCATCGACAGATGACGCATGAACTCCGGCATCACCCCTGGAATATACGGCGCCTCCGGGCATTCGTCCCAGTGCTTGAGCGAGGGTGCCGGCTCGGCCGGCACGTCCACCAGCGACTCCCGGGAAGCGCCGAAACTGCCCTGCACCAGCGTCACCACCTGGCCATTCTGCACGGCCCGGCCCAGCACCTGGCTGACCGCCTTGCCCTCGCGCAGCACTTCGACTTCAAAATCGATCGGCACCCCGGGCTCGGCCGGCCCGACAAAAGTGATCGCCAACGAACGCACCGGCCGCTCGGCCGCTACCCGCGCCCGCATCGCTTCGTATTGCAGCGCCACCACCAGGCCGCCAAAAGTCGCCCGCCCCTGCGCCCACTCGGCGGGAATGCAAAGCCCCCTGGGCTGGCGACGAACCCTATCGAGCAAATCTGAAAAGCCCATGCACACCTCGGCTGGAAAAAGTCCTACCGAATAGTACCCAGCTGATCCAGGCCACACAGCACTCATACCGGCCAAAGCTGCCGCCAAACAGGCCGTCATCCCTCAGCTGAAACAGATCTCGCTCAATCGGTCCAGCACCCGATCGGCCTTGCTCTCGGCCAGGACCATGGTCCGGCGCCAACCGGTGACACAGGATTGCAGGTCCGGTTCCTGTTCCGCCCGCAGCAGCCATTGCCAGCAATCATGCCAGTCACCCAGTGCTTCCTGGGCCGCCTTCAGGGATTTCAAGGCCGGGGCCGGTAACCGGTTCAGTCGCGGATAGGCTTCGGCGGCGTAACGCACGCGCTTGATCAACAAGCGCAAGCGATGACGGTCATGTAGCGGATCATGCAAGGCCTCATCCAGCGCCTCCCACTGCTTGGCCAGGCGCTTTTCGATGCGCTTGCGCAGCCCCCTCAACAAACCCTGGTGCTGCGAAGCCCGGAGAAAACGCGGAAAGGCATCGAGCACACTGAACAACTGCTTCAACTCGGCACTGCGCGCCACGGCCCAGTAATCATCGGACAACTGTTCCGTGCGCCGCGCCGCCGCCACATGATGCCCCTGCTGATGCAGGTAGACGGCCAGTACTTCGCGGTCGCGAATCGGCGTGGTCAGGCTGCCGACCTGCTGCGCCGCCTGCTCGACCTGTTCAACCCCTGGCAAGCCACGCAACGGCCGCAACAGACTGCGCAGGCGCCGTACCGTGGTGCGCAAGTCATGCAGGCCCTCCTCGTCGGTCAGCGCATCGACACGCGCATGACAGGCCAGCAACCGCACTTCCAGGCTCACGACCTCAACCACCAATCCATCCACCAGGGCAGACATTCGACACTCACTCCCAAATCGAACTTCCAAGACTACGACGCAATGACCGCAACGTCTGTTGCAAGGCATCCATCGACGGGCTCCGTTCAGCATAGCGCTGGGCCACGAAGCTCTGGATAAATGCATTGATATTCTCTGCCTGGCGCGGCAACTGCCTTGCGGCCCGCTCGCCAAAAGCCTGCGGACCTTCGCCCGGCTCGCGCACCAGCCCGCGCCGTCGCAACAGCTTTTCAAAGCTGGCGAACAAGCGCAGCGACGGATCGGACCTGTTCCGCCAGGGCCGCAGCAACAGCAGCGAGAGCAGCCCCAGGATCAGCACCAAGCCGACCGGCAGGACCCACGCCGTCAGGTCGCCGAACCAGCGCCCCAGCAGTTGCAGTTGCTGTTCACCCTGATAACCCAGGACCCTGCGCTGCCAAGCATAATTGAGATTATCCCAGCCCTGGCGCAGATCATTGAGCCAGGTCAGATGGCGGTAACGCAGCGGTGACAGCGGCGAGGCCCCGAGCATATCTTCATCGGTCGCCAGGGCCTGTTCCAGTCCCTGGTCAATGCGCTGCGGGGCCACGGCATAGGTCGGATCGACACTGCGCCAGCCCCGCCCTTCCTGCCAGTATTCGACCCAGGCGTGGGCATCGAACTGACGCACCGTGAGGAAGTGGCCGGCCGGATTCAGCTCACCGCCCTGATAGCCGGCCACCATCCGCGCCGGAATACCCGCCGCCCGCAACACGTAGACCATGGCCCCGGCGTAATGCGCGCAAAAACCCTGGCGGCTGTCGAACAGGAAAGCGTCGATACTGTCGGCCCCCAGGGTCGGCGGCTTGAGGGTGTAGTAATACGGCTCATCGTGAAAATGCTTGAGCAGCGCCGCCACCAGCGCCTGGGGCTGTGGATAACCTTGTCGTAATTGTGCCGCCCACTGGCGGCTGCGTGGATCGCCCTGGGCCGGCAATTGCAAGGCCTGGCGCCGGGCCCGGTCACTGAGCTGCGGATCGCGCACCACCTGCGGCCAGGACTCGACCCGATAGAGCAATACCTGCTGCACCGGACGCAAGCGCTGCACTCGATAGTCTGCCAGTTGGTGCACATCGGCCTGATCGGTGCGGGCCACATCCAGCGCCGGCAACCAGGGTTTGCCACTGGCCTGGAGGATAATGCTGTAGCGCCAGGACTCGCCGCCGGCTTGCCATTTCGGCGCCTGGCTGTAGGTCACCGAGGCGGCCTGGCTCCAGCGCCGGCCGTCGAATTGCTCCAGGGTCAGGGCCCGCCAGTACAGGTCGCGGCGCTCCGGCATGGGGCCGTCGAAGCTGGCGCGAAAGGCCAGTTCCGCGGAACGCCCAAGCTCAGCCACATCCCCCGGCGACATGCTCTCGGACAAGCCGCTCTGCGCTTTGTCGACGGCCAACGGCAACGACCAGAGCGGCGCGATACGGGGGAAAAACAGGAACAGCAGGAGCATCAGCGGCAAGGCTTGCAGCAACAGGCTCGTGGACAGGCGCAGGGTCGCCAGGGGCCGGGTCGTCGAGCCTTGCTGCAAACCGATCAACGCGGCCAGCAGCGCGCCCACCGGCAACAGGCTATAGAGCGCCCAGGGCAGGCTGTCTTCGAACAGATAGGCCACCGCGACACAGAACAGGCCAAGGAAAATCAGCACCAGGGCATCGCGGCGGGTGCGGGTCTCCACCAGCTTGAGGATAAACATCGCCACCAGCAGCACCGCCCCGGCGTCCAGTCCGAGCAAACTGCTGCGCGAGAGCCAGATGCCCGCGATGGTGACCAGCAGCAGAAGCAGTTCCATCAGGCGTCCGGGAAAGCGCGCGCGCATGCGGTAGACCTGGATCCGCCAGACCGTGCAGCCGAGCCACAGTGCGACCATCCACGGCGGCACATGAAACCAGAACGGCAGCATCACCAGGGTCTGGGCCACCAGCAGCCAGACCAGGCTGGCACGGGAGATCAGCGGCGCGGCGCTCATGGTTGTTTCCCGAACAGCGCCAGGGCCCGCAGGCAGGCTGCGCAATGGGCCGCACCGCTGTCGCTGGCCAGCAGCTGGTCGGGCAGGCGCAAGGAGAACATCGTCTCGCGGCGGGATAATTCCAATACCCAATAACACAGGCGTGACAGGCGCTGCTCGACATCCCCGCCCAGGGCGAGAAAATCCAGGCACAGCTCACGACCATCGAGCCGGGCGAATTCCTTGATCAGCAAACCCTGACCACGGGAATAGGCTTTCCAATGCAGGCGTCGCCAGGAGTCACCGGGTTGATAGACCTTCAAACCCTGGTAGTCGTCGACCCCTTGGCCGTGGGCGCGCATGCCCTCTTCGCGATCATCCGTCAGCACACTGGCCAGGCTCGGCAGTTCGCCTTCCAGGGGCTGTGGATAAACCAGCACTTTCTGGCCCAGGTCGAGCCGGCTCCAGGTCCGCAGGATCCCCAACGGGAAACTGCTCTCGACGCCGATCCGCGGCGCCTGCAACCAGCCGCGCACCAGCGTCGGCCGATTCAACTCCAGCTCGCAAAAGCCCGCGGCCGGCACATCGACGCGGTGCAAGGCCTGCGTCGACCAGCCCAGACCAATGGACTGATGAGCTTTCCCGGCACTTTCCAGGCGCACCAGGAAGCGCGCCTGCTCGCCGACAAACACCGCAGGCCCGGTCCCGGCACTGAGCACCAGCCCCTGCAAATTGCGCCAGGTATGCAGGATCGCCACCACGAACACCGACAGCAGCAGGAAGCACAGGGCGTAGGCCAGGCTGCTCTGGTAGTTGATGGCGAGCATCAGGATCAGTGCCAGCAGGGCGGCAAAGACTCCGCCGGCGCGATTGGGCATGATAAAGATCTGCCGCTGGCTCAGTTGGATCCGCGTCGAGGGTGGCAGGCGCCGCACCAGCCAGGCCTGCCAGAACTCGCGCAGGCGCCGGATCAAAGCGCCGGCACCTCGCGCAGCAGCCACTGCACCAGGGCGCCACCGCCCTGCCCGGCCGGATCGGCACGTTCGCGCAGACGATGGCTGACCACCGAGGGCAAGACCGCCTGGACGTCCTCCGGGATCACATAATCGCGCCCGGCCAACAGCGCCCAGGCCCGGGCGGCGGCGAGGATCGCCAGGCTGGCCCGGGGTGACAGGCCCCAGGCGAATTGCGCTTGATCGCGGGTCGCGCCGACCAGGCGCAGTACGTAGTCCACCAATGGATCGCTGGTGCGCACCTGCTTGACCTGCTGTTGCAACACCGACAATTCGGCATGGCTGAGGATCGGCTGCAACTTCGGCAACAGGTCACGCCGCGACACGCCTTGCAGCAGGGCCTTTTCCGCGGCCCGGGACGGATAGCCGAGGGACACCCGCATCAGGAAACGATCGAGCTGTGACTCCGGCAGGGCGAAGGTGCCGCCCTGGCTGCTGGGGTTTTGCGTGGCGATCACGAAGAACGGCGACGGCAAGGGGCGCGTGGCGCCTTCGATGGTCACCTGGCCTTCTTCCATGGCCTCGAGCAAGGCGCTCTGGCTCTTGGGGGTGGCCCGGTTGATTTCGTCGGCCAGCACCAGCTCGGCGAAGATCGGCCCCGGATGGAACACGAACAACCCGCTGTCCTTGTCGAACACCGAGGTGCCTAGGATATCGCTGGGCAACAGGTCGGAGGTGAACTGGATACGCTGGAAGCTCAGGCCAAGGACCTTGGCCAGGGTGTGGCTGAGGGTGGTCTTGCCCATGCCCGGCAGGTCTTCGATCAGCAGATGACCGTTGGCCAGCAGGCAGGTCAGGGCCAGGCGAACCTGCGCATCCTTGCCCAACACCACCTGGTTGACGGCCTGCAGACAGGCTTCCAGTTTACTGCGCATAGGCAGACATCCGAACGTGGGGAGAAGCCGGGGATACTACCGTGTTTCTGGAGTTACGCAGGCCTGTGAAACAACCTTGTTTTGCGCAACGACACCGCCTCCTTTGTAGGCGCCAGCTTGCTGGCGCCTACAAAGGAGCGCATTCGCAGGCTCAACGCCCGGCGCGGGACTCTCGGATGTAGAAACGGGCTTTCTCGGCCTTGTTGGTACAGCCCTCATAGGCCTCGAACTGCTGCTGGGTCTTGGCCCCGGTCAGCAGCGACAGCGCCTTGGAGTAACTCACAGTCCCGGCAAAACCTTCGGCCTTGGCCAGGTCCAGTTCATGCCAGGCGGCATCCAACTGGCTGCCACAGCTTTCTCGGTAAGCTGATTTACCCGCGCAACCGGCCAACGCCAACGCAATCAATGGCACACAGATCCAGGCTTTCATCAATGACACCTCAGGGAAAATAAATACTTGTGCAGGTTAAGACGGCGCGCCAGGCAAAAAGTGCCTTGGCCTTTCACTCAAGCTTAGCCAATCCAGATGACGATGGCTGCAGTCGATCCGATTCGACGGCAAAGAACAACCAATGCCACGATTGTACCTGTCTCCCCGTAGGTGCATTGTTAGCAAGAGCTTGTTCAAGGACTGAGTCATGAAAAAACGTGTCGCGCTGGTGCTGGGCTCGGGTGGCGCCCGCGGGTATGCCCATATCGGGGTGATCGAGGAAATCGAACGGCGCGGTTACGATATCGCCTGCATCGCCGGCTGCTCGATGGGCGCTGTGGTCGGCGGCATCTATGCGGCCGGCAAGCTCGACGACTATCGCCGCTGGATCGAGAGCCTGGATTACCTGGATGTGCTGCGTCTGGTGGACGTGAGCTTTCGCCTGGGCGCCATTCGCGGCGAAAAGGTCTTCGGGCAGATCCGCAAGATCGTCGGCGAGGTGAATATCGAGGACCTGCGCATTCCCTACACCGCCGTCGCCACCGACCTGACCAACCAGCAGGAAATCTGGTTCCAGGAAGGCTGCCTGCACCAGGCGATGCGCGCCTCGGCGGCGATCCCCAGCCTGTTCACCCCGGTCATGCAGGGCAACCGCATGCTGGTGGACGGCGGCATTCTCAATCCCTTGCCGATCGTGCCGGTGGTCTCCAGCCACTGCGACCTGATCATCGCTGTCAACCTCAACGCCACCAACCAGAAGCAGTACCAGTTGCCGGTGATCCAGCGCCCACCGGCGTTCAAGAGCCGCTTCAACAACCTGCTCAGTTCCATGGGCTCGCGCTTGCCGTTCCGACGTAAACAGGCCGAGGAGCTATTGCGCCTGGAACAGCAGACCCTCGCCAGCGACGCCGCTCAGGTCGGCAATCCCTGGCTCGACGGCCCGGAGCCGCAGGGCCAACAACCGGCCGCCGCCCCCCAAGGCAACGGTGCGCCGAAGTCCGCCACCGGCTCGTTCATCATCGACAATGTGGGGCCGGCCTCGCTGCTGGACCTGATCAACCAGAGTTTCGAGGTAATGCAGACCTCGCTGGCGCAATACAAGATCGCCGGCTACCCGCCGGATATCCTGATCAACGTGCCGAAACGGGTGTGCCGGTTCTTCGAGTTCTACAAGGCACCGGAACTGATCGCCCTGGGGCGCGAGATTGCCAGCGATACGCTGGATCGCTATGAGGAAGAAGGACGTTAGGCCCCCTGAAGCTCAAGGCCGAACACACTTCCTTTGGGAGCCGGATTGCCGGCGATGGGGCCCCTGTGGTCGCTAAAAGCTTCGCGGGCAAGCTCCGCTCCCACAGGTTACATCCCCATCAACCCTGGCTATCCAGCAACCGATAACCGACACCCGCCTCGGTCACGATAAACCGGGGCGCGGTGGGATCATCCGCCAGTTTCTGGCGCAGATGCCCGACCACGATCCGCAGGTAGTGACTGTCTTCGGTATGGGTCGGGCCCCAGATATCCTTGAGCAACTGTTGCTGGGTGATCACCCGCCCGGGATGCCGCGCCAGTTGCGCCAGCACCGCATACTCTTTGCGGGTCAGCGCCACTTCCGCGCCATCGAGCAGCACCCGCCGGTAAGCCAGGTCGATGGTCAGCGGTCCAAAAGTCAACGCCGCCTCCTGCGCCTCGCCGCTGGGCGCCTGGCGCAACAGGGCACGAATCCGCGCGAGAAACTCCTGGATGCCGAACGGCTTGGTCACGTAGTCGTTGGCCCCGCCATCCAGCGCCTCGACCTTCTGCCCCTCGCCGGCGCGCACCGAGAGCACCAGCACCGGCGCCGTGGACCACTCGCGAAACTCGCGCAAAACCTGCTGGCCGTCCATGTCCGGCAAGCCGAGATCGAGCACCAGCAGGTCCGGCTTGTTCAAGGCCGCGTGGGCCAGACCCTCGGCGCCAGTGCCGGCTTCCAGCACCTTATAGCCCTGGGACACCAGGCTGATACGCAGGAACTTGCGAATCTGCGGTTCGTCGTCGATGACCAGGATGGTCGCAATCTGGGTCATGGTCTTAGCATCGTGGCTATCGGTTGCCAAAGCATATCAGGCTTCACTTTCAATGCCCGGTTGCTCCTGCAACGGGAGGAACAGAGTGATACAAGTCCCGTGGCCATCGATGCCGTCATCCACGCCGATATGCCCGCCGTGTGCGCCGACCATGCCCTGGCAGATCGCCAGGCCCAGACCCGTGCCCTGCCCACCGCGATCACCGCGGGCCGCGGTGTAGAACATGTCGAAAATCTTGTTCCGTTCCTCTGGCGGAATTCCCGGGCCTTCGTCGCTGACGGAAAAAAACAGCTCCTTGTCGGTGGTACCGACGCGCAGTTGCAAGCGGCCCCGGGGCGGTGAAAAACGCGCAGCGTTTTCCATGACATTGATCAGCGCCTGTTCGATCAGTGCCGCGTGCACATAGAGCAACGGCAACTGCACCGGCAACTCGGTGCTCACCTGCAAGGGTGCCAGTACCGCCCGCAGCCGGTTCAGCGCGCTGCCGATGATATCGGCCGGCGCAACCCAGTCGCGGGCCAGCTTCAGCGCCCCGTGGCCCAGGCGGGTCATGTCCAGCAGGTTCTGGATATAGCGGTCCAGGCGCTCGGCTTCGTCGCGGGTGCCTTCCAGCAGTTCCTGGCGGTCGGCCAGGGGAATCGCCTCGCCCAGCGCCAGCAGGCTGTCGATGCTGCCACGCATCGAAGTCAACGGCGTGCGCAGGTCATGGGACACCGAGGCGAGCAAGGCACTGCGCAGTTGCTCGGTTTCGCCGTGCAGGCGCGCGGCCTCGAGGTCGTCGGCCAACTGGGCCCGGGCCAGCGCCTGGGCCAGCGGCTGGCTGAGGGCGGTCAACAGGCGCCGACGCTGGCCGCTCAGGGTCTGGCCATCCTTGGGCCGCACACCCAGCAGGGCCAATGGCCCCTCCTCCACCGACAACGGCCACCACCACCAACGCCCGAACGGCAAGGTCCCGGTGCCCATGCCTGCGGGCTGGTCGTGCTGCCAGGCCCAGTCGGCGGCGGCGCGCTCGGACTCGGAGAAAGTTTGCGGGCCGCCGGTCTCGACTTTCCAGCCACCCTCACCGTCACGGTTGAGCAGGCACACTTGCAGCTCCCCCCAGCCACTGAGGTGCTGGGAAGCGGCGCTGACCACTGCCTGGCGATCGGTGGCCGCCGTCAGCTTGCGCGACAGGTCGAGCAGTTCGCTGGTTTCTTCCTGGGTGTCGCGCAGGGCCTCCAGTTGCCGCCGCTGACGCGCCGCAAGGTTACCGGTGAGCGCCGCCATCAAGAGGAAAAACAGCAGTGTCAGGACATCCTCCTCACGCTGGATGGCGAAGGAGAATTTCGGTGGGATAAACAGGAAGTCGTAACTCAGGAACGACAGTACCGCACAGGCCAGCGACGGCCCCAGGCTGCTGCGCACGGCCACCAGCAACACGGCGGCGAGGAACACCAGGGAGATATTCGGCAACGGCAGGAGACTGGCCACGCCCCAGGCCAGGCCGGTGGCCAGGATCGTCGCCAGCAGCGCCATCGCATAGTCGAACCAAACCACCGCTTGCGGGGCGCGAGCACGCGCGACATGTTGTTCTTCGTCACGGTCCAGCACGTTGATTTCCAGCCCACGGGCGCTACGCAACAAGCGCGCCGCCAGGCCTCCGCCAAACAGCCGGCGATACCAGCGCTGACGCGACTGCCCCACCAGCACCAGACTGGCGCGGCGCTCGGCGGCATGTTGAATCAGGGTCTTGGCGACTTCCCCGGCGCGCAGCAACACCACTTCCCCACCCAGGCGTTCGGCCAGTTGCTGGGCGCTTTGCAGACGCAGGCGCGACGGCTCGTCACGGACGCTGCCGTTGTCCACATGCACCAGGCTCCAGGGCAGATGCCGGCGCTGGGCAACCCGACTGGCATGGCGCACCAGGCGCTCGGCCTGGGCATCGCCGTCCACCCCGACCAGCAAGCGCCCGCGCAGGGTCGGCGCCGACTGGCCGAGGGTGCGGTAGCCGAGGGCCAGGTCGTTGTCGACCTGGGCTGCGGCCGTCTGCATGGCCAGTTCACGCAAGGCGGTGAGGTTGGTCTGGGTGAAAAACGCATCGATGGCCGCACGGGCCTGCTCTGGCACGTAGACCTTGCCGTCGCGCAAGCGCTCCAGCAACTCACGGGGCGGCAGGTCGATCAGCAGCAGCTCGTCGGCCTCCTGCAGGACCCAGTCCGGCAGGGTTTCCCGGACCTGCACGCCGGTAATCCCGCGCACCTGGTCATTGAGGCTTTCCAGGTGCTGGACGTTGACCGTGGTGAACACATCGATGCCGGCGGCCAGCAACTCCTGGACATCCTGCCAGCGTTTGACGTGACGACTGTTGGGGGCGTTGCTGTGGGCCAGTTCATCGACCAGCACCAGCTTGGGCTTGGCCTTGAGCAGGCCATCGAGATCCATTTCCTCGAGCAGCACCCCGCGATATTCGGAGCGCACCAGCGGCTGCTGCGGCAAACCGCTGAGCAGCGCCTCGGTTTCCGCGCGACCGTGGGTCTCCACCACCCCGGCAAGGAGTTTCACGCCCTGACGCAATTGCGTGTGGGCGGCCTGCAACATGGCGTAGGTCTTGCCGACGCCGGGTGAGGCACCGAGGAAGACCTTGAGCCGGCCACGACCGTCGCGGGGCAGTTCTGCTAGGAGCGCGTCGGCGCGACCGGAATCACTCATGTCATCGGTTCTCACTTATGAAGCTAACACCACCACCCCCTTGTAGGAGCCGGCTTGTTGGCGCTAGCGGTGATCCAGGCGACAACGATGTCGGCTACCAGATCGCATCGCCAGCAAGCTGGCGCCTACAAGGTTCGCGGTGTTAGTGGCATTTGCCGCATTATTTCGAAACTTCGGCCAGGGCCGCATTCAAGGCAAACACATTGACCACCGGTGGGCCAATCAACGGTTGCTCGATATGCATTTCCACCAGTCGCTCGACATCGGCCGCCGGCAGGTGGCGCGCCTGCGCCACTCGCGCCAGTTGATAGCGAATTGCCTCAGGAGGCAAGTGCGGATCAAGGCCGCTGGCCGAGGTGGTCAGCATGGACAGAGGCACAGGCCCCTGACCGGGTACCGCCTGCTTACTGGCATCGTCGAAGATCCGCGTGGCCAGGGCCGGGTTGCTCGGACTCAGGTTGCTCGACGAACTCGACACGGTGGCGAAGGCCCCCGCCGAAGGGCGCGGATGGAACCAGGTATCACCGGTGAAATCCTGGGCAATCAGGGCCGAGCCACGGACCTTGCCATCGGCATCGCGTACCAGGCTGCCATTGGCCTGTTCCGGGAAGACCACCTGGGCTACACCGGTGACCACCAGGGGATAGGCGACGCCGGTCATCAGGGTCATCAGGACCAACAGGCTCAAGGCCGGACGTACTACGCTGGACATGTTCAATTCCTCAAATTCAGGGGTACACAACCTGTAGGAGCCGGCTTGCCGGCGATAGCGGTCGATCAGGCGATGCAAGTCTCACTGGCCTCATCGCCGGCAAGCCGGCTCCCACAATTTTCATACGTTTCGGCAAGCTCGTTGCGTCACACCAGGTGCAGCGCCGTCAGCAGCATGTCGATGGCCTTGATCCCCACAAATGGCACCACGATCCCACCCAGCCCGTAGATCAGCAGGTTGCGCCGTAACAGATGCGCGGCACTCGCCGCCTGCACCCGCACGCCGCGCAGCGCCAGCGGGATCAGCACGACGATGATCAGAGCGTTGAACACGATCGCCGAGAGAATCGCGCTCTGCGGGCTGGTCAGGTGCATGATGTTGAGCACGCCCAGCTGTGGATAAATCGAGGCGAACAGCGCCGGCAGGATGGCGAAGTACTTGGCCACGTCGTTGGCAATCGAGAAGGTGGTCAGCGCCCCCCGCGTCACCAGCAACTCCTTGCCGATCTGCACCACGTCCAGCAACTTGGTCGGGTCGCTGTCGAGGTCGACCATGTTCGCCGCCTCGCGCGCCGCCTGGGTACCATCGTTCATCGCCATGCCAACGTCGGCCTGGGCCAGTGCCGGGGCGTCGTTGGCACCGTCACCGCACATCGCCACCAGACGACCGTCGTTCTGTTCCAGGCGAATCCGCGCCAGCTTCTTCTCCGGGGTGGCCTCGGCCAGTACATCGTCAACCCCCGCCTCCGCGGCGATCGCCGCGGCGGTCAGCGGGTTGTCGCCGGTCACCATCACGGTACGGATACCCAGCTTGCGCAACTCGGCGAAGCGATCACGGATGCCCGGCTTGACCACGTCCTTCAGGTGAATGGCCCCCAGCAGCCGGCCATCGGCGCAGACCAGCAACGGCGTACCACCACTCTGGGCGATCCGGTCGACTTCCCGGGACAATACCGGCGACAGGTCGCTGCGTTTCTGACCGACAAAGGCCAGCAGCGAATCCACCGCGCCCTTGCGATACACCCGGCCCTGGTAGTCGACACCCGACAGGCGGGTTTCGGCACTGAACGGCACGGCGGTCAGTTCGCTCGCCGCCGGTTCTTGCTGGGGGTGCAGTTCGCGCAGGTACTCGACAATCGACTTGCCTTCGGCGGTGTCATCCGCCAGCGAGGCGAGCAAGGCGCCTTCGGCCAATTCCTTGGCGCTGACGCCAGGGGTGGCATAGACCGCCGTGCAGCGACGGTTACCGAAGGTGATGGTGCCGGTCTTGTCCAGCAACAGCACATGCACGTCACCCGCCGCTTCCACCGCACGGCCGGACTTGGCAATCACGTTCAGGCGCACCAGGCGGTCCATCCCGGCGATACCGATGGCCGAGAGCAGGCCGCCGATGGTCGTCGGGATCAGGGTCACCAACAGCGCCACCAGGAACACCAGCGGCAAACTGCCGCCGGAGAAACGGGCGAACGGCTGCAAGGTCACCACCACCAGCAGGAAGATCAGGGTCAGACCGATCAGCAGGATATCCAGCGCCACTTCGTTGGGGGTCTTCTGCCGCTTGGCGCCCTCCACCAGGGCGATCATGCGGTCCAGAGTCGATTCACCGGGGTTGGCGGTGATGCGCACGATCAGCCAGTCGGACACCAGGCGGGTATTGCCGGTGACCGCCGAGCGGTCGCCACCGGACTCACGGATCACCGGTGCGGACTCACCGGTAATCGCCGCCTCGTTGACCGCGGCGATCCCTTCGATCACCTCGCCGTCGCCGGGAATCATGTCCCCGGCGGCCACCCGTACCACATCGCCTTTGCGCAGGTTGGCGGCCGGAACCGACTCAAAGCTGCCATTGGCCTTGCGGCGATGGGCCACCAGGCCTTCGCTGCCAGCCTTCAGGCTGTCGGCGCGGGCCTTGCCGCGGCCTTCGGCCAGGGCTTCGGCAAAGTTGGCGAACAACACGGTGAACCAGAGCCAGACGGCGATCTGGGCGGAGATAAAGAGCGAAACAGTGCTGTCCGGCACAAAGCACAGGACAGTGGTCAGGATCGCCGTCAGTTCGACCACGAACATCACCGGCGCCCGTTGCAACTGGCGCGGGTCGAGCTTGACGAAGGCTTGGACCAGGGCCGGACGCCACAGGGCCGACATCGCGGTCTTGGCTGGCTCGGCCGGTTTGGCTTGCGCCGTTTTTGCTGCGGGAAGAGGCATATTCATCATCAAATCCTCAGAAACCCATGCTCAGATGTTCGGCAATCGGTCCCAACGCCAGCGTCGGCAGAAAGGTCAGGCCACCCACCAGCAGGATGGTCACAGTCAACAGCGTGACGAACAGCAGGCCATGGGTCGGGAAACTGTTCTGGCCAATCGGCGCAGTCTTCTTCATCGCCAGACTACCGGCCAGGGCCAGTACCGGGAGGATGTAACCGAAGCGGCCGAGCAACATGCTCAAGCTCATCATCAGGTTATGGAACGTAGTGTTGGCGCTGAAACCGCCAAACGCCGAACCGTTGTTGGCCGAAGCCGAGGTGTAGGCGTACAGCAACTGGCTGAAACCATGGGGCCCCGGATTGCTGATCGCGGCGGCCGGTCCTGGCAGGCTGGCAGCCAGCGCGCCGAGCACCAGGGTGCCCACCGGCATCACTAGCAGGGTCACCACCAGCAGTTGCACTTCCTTGGCCTGGAGCTTCTTGCCCAGGTATTCCGGGGTACGGCCGATCATCAGGCCGGCGAGGAAGACCGCGATCAGCACGTTCAGCAGCATGCCGTAGAGGCCCGCGCCGACGCCGCCGAAGATCACTTCGCCGACCATCATATTGACCAGCGCCACCATCCCGCTCAGGGGGTTGAGGCTGTCATGCATGGCATTGACCGATCCATTCGACGCCGCCGTGGTGGTCACCGCCCACACCACGCTGGCGGTCGTACCGAAGCGGGTTTCCTTGCCCTCCAACGGAGCGGTCTGCTCCACCAGCGGATTGTGCAGCGCCGGGTTCGGCTGATACTCGGCATATAGCGAGACCGCGCCACCGATCAACAACAGGGACAGCATGCAGGCCATGATGGCCCGGCTCTGGCGCAGGTCCTTGACGTAATGGCCGAAGGTGAAGACCAGAGCCGCCGGAATCAGGATGATCGACACCAGCTCGATCAGATCGCTCAGGGCGGTGGGGTTTTCGAACGGGTGGGCCGAGTTGACGCCGAAGAAACCGCCGCCGTTGGTGCCCAGCTGTTTGATCGCAATCTGGCTGGCCGCCGGGCCCAGGGGAATGACCTGGTCGACACCTTGCAGGGTCACGGCATTGACGTAGTGCGCAAAGGTCTGCGGAACACCCTGCCAGACCAGGAACAGCGCCAGCACCAGACACATCGGCAACAGGCCGTAGAGCGTGGCGCGGGTCATGTCGACCCAGAAGTTGCCCAGGGTCGCCGTTGAACGCCGGCTGATGCCGCGGCACAGTGCAACCAGCACGGCCAGGCCGGTGGCGGCACTGACGAAGTTCTGCACGGTCAGGCCGGCCATCTGGCTCAGGTAGCTGAGCGAGGCTTCACCGCTGTAGTTCTGCCAGTTGGTGTTGGTCATGAAACTGACGGCGGTATTGAACGACAGGGTCCACTCCAGACCCGGCAGATTCTGCGGGTTGAGCGGCAGGTACTGCTGCAACAGCAGGATCGCGAACAACAGCAGGAAGCCCGCGAAGTTGAAGGCGAGCAAGGCCAGAGCGTATTTCTGCCAGCTCTGTTCGCTACTGGCGTCCACCCCGGACAGGCGATAACAGGCCCGCTCCACTGGCCCCAGCAGCGGCGTTAGCCAGGTCCGCCGACCTTCCATCACCTGGTAATAAAACCGTCCCAATGCCGGTGCGGGCGCAAGCACCAGCACAAGAAACGCCAGGATCAGCAAATAGTCATAACTGTGCATACCTGCCGCTCCTAGTTCCGGTCCGCGCGCAACAGCGCAACCAGTAGATAAATGAACAGCGCCACAGCCAGCAGCAGTGACACCCCGTCCAGAATGCTCATGGAATTTTCCCCTTGGTACGGCAACGGCCGTGTGTGGGGCTTATTGTCGTGAGGGAGGCCGTAAAGGAACGAGAGCGACGCCGGGGGCGATGCGTAAAGAAGGCGTAAAGAGTGACTTTACGTAGGCGTTACACCCTAGAATCCGGACGAGCTCCAGGGAGATAAGCGGTTTGACGGGGAATATTTGTATCAGTCCAGATACACAACCGACAAGCGGCCAACATCCCCCCCCTGTAGCTTCTTGCATGGCTACACTTGAAAGGGATTCCTGGCTTCGAGCCGGGTATCTATCCTGCAACAATTCGCGGCCCCCCTACTTATCAGGCGCTGGCTGCTTACCGGTAGATAATCGCACGCATGCAGAACACTCCCGCTCCTCTGGCTGACGTCAACAAATCGCTTCCAACGGGCGATGACAAGCGCTGGAATGTCCGCGCGCTGATCGTCGATGACGACATCCCCATTCGCGAACTGCTGATCGACTACCTGGCGCGCTTCAGCATCCAGGCCACCGGTGTCACCGACGGCGCCGGCATGCGCCAGGCCTTGCAGCTGGAAACCTTCGACGTGGTGGTCCTCGACCTCATGCTGCCGGGTGAAGACGGCCTGTCGTTGTGTCGCTGGCTGCGCACCGAATCGGACATCCCGATCCTGATGCTCACCGCCCGTTGCGAACCCACCGACCGCATCATCGGCCTGGAGCTGGGCGCCGACGACTATATGGCCAAGCCCTTCGAGCCCCGTGAACTGGTGGCCCGCATCCAGACCATCCTGCGCCGGGTGCGCGACGACCGGACCGAACAGCGGGCCAATATCCGCTTCGACAACTGGCGCCTGAACAGTGTGCTGCGCCAATTGATCGCCGACGACGGGCTGGTGGTGCCGCTGTCCAACGCCGAGTTCCGGCTGCTCTGGGTGTTTATCGAACGCCCGCGCCGGGTGCTCAGCCGTGAGCAGTTGCTCGATGCCGCCCGGGGTCGCTCCATCGAAGCGTTCGACCGCAGCATCGACCTGCTGGTCTCACGCCTGCGGCAGAAACTCGGCGACGATCCGAAATCACCGCAACTGATCAAGACCGTGCGGGGTGAAGGCTACCTGTTCGACGCGAGAGAAATCGGCTGATGCGCACCCGCCTCGACACGCTGTTCGGTCGCCTGTTCGGCGTGTCGCTGGTGGCGATCATCCTCGCCCACTTGCTGGGTTTTCTCTGGTTTCATCATTACGGCGGCCCACCGCCGCCACCGCCCCCTCCCGGCATGATGGAGAATTTCGACCCCGACCATCCGCCGCCCCATCGTCGCCCGCCCCGGCCCTGGTTTGGCGGACCGTTGGTGCCGCTGACATTCCAGGTGATTTCCCTGGTGATTGTCGCCTGGTATGGCGCCAAACTGCTGTCCCGACCGATCCAGCGCCTGAGCGATGCCGCCGAGCGCCTCAGCGAAGACCTCAACAGCCCGCCACTGGATGAAACCGGCCCGCGCGAGGCGCGGCTGGCGGCCAACACGTTCAATCTGATGCAGCAACGCATCCGGGAACAGGTGCAACAGCGTGGACGCATGCTCGGCGCCGTGTCCCATGATCTGCGCACGCCGCTGTCCCGCCTCAAGCTGCGGCTTGAACAGGTCGACAACATGAAACTCCAGGGCCAGATGCGCCAGGACCTGGACGACATGATCAGCATGCTCGACGCTACCCTCAGCTACCTGCATGAACAGCGCACCAGCGAAGCCATGCAATGGATGGACGTCCAGGCCCTGGTCGAGTCACTGTGCGAAAACGCCCAGGACCAGGGCTCGCAGGTCCAGGCCAGCGGCCATTGCGCGCCGTTGCTGGTGCAACCCATGGCGTTGCGTTCGTGCCTGAACAACCTGCTGGACAATGCCCTGCGCTACGCCGGCGATGCCCTGATCACCCTGGAAGACAACCGTCGACAACTGCTGATCCGGGTCATCGACCATGGTCCGGGGATTGCCGCGGAGAAACGCGAAGCGGTGTTCGAACCCTTCTTTCGCCTGGAAGGTTCGCGCAACCGCAACTCCGGCGGCGTCGGCCTGGGCATGACCATTGCCCGGGAAGCGGCCCAGCGCCTGGGTGGCGAGTTGACCCTGGAAGAAACCCCGGGCGGCGGCCTGACCGCGGTGGTGCGTCTACCCCGGGCCTGAGCACTCTGTGTAACCGCCGGTACAAAGCCCACACACCCTCGACACCTTAGCCTTGGAGTCTGCACAAGCCGGTGCACTGTCATCGGCTTTGCCAACACTTAGGGAGTGTGCACTTATGAGCACGATCAGTAGCGTCAGCAACTACTCGAGCTATACCGGTTACAACACCAGCAGCACGACGGCGACGCAACGCCAGCAACAGTTCCAGAAGCAACTGCTGGCCAAGCTCGACACCAATGGTGACGGCTCCATCAGCAAAGACGAACTGAACGCGGCCCTGTCGCAGAACAGCGGCAGCAAAGTGCTCAATGACCTGAGCCAGAATTTCAGCGCCCTGGACACCGACGGCAGCGGCACCATCAGCGCCACTGAACTGTCGGCGATGAAGCCGCACGGTCATGGCGGTGGCGACGGCAAGCCCGATACCCAACTGGCCGATGCCCTGCTCAAGGCCCTGGACACCAACGGTGACGGTTCCATCAGCAGCAGCGAACTGGCCACCGGGCTGACCAACGCCGGCAGCACCGCCGACAGTGCCTCGATATTCAGCGCCCTGGACACCGACAACAGCGGCAGCATCAGCACCAGCGAGCTGGCCTCGGCCCTGGCCGCGAACCAACCGCCAGCACCGCCACCCTCGATGTCCGCCAGCGACCTGTTCAGCGCACTGGACAGCAATGGTGGCGGCAGCATCAGTCAGGCCGAGTTGACCAGCGCCTTGCAGGGCACCTCGACCAGCAGTTCGACCACTGGCACGACAAGCAGCACCAGCAGCACAAGCACCAGCGCCAGCCTCAACGCCACCACGCTGCTGCTCCAGGCTCTGGCCAGTGCAAGCGGTAGCAGCAACACCGGTAGCGGCTCGGGTACAGGGTCGGGCACCAACAGCCAGACTGCCCAGGAAAACATCGCCGAGGCTTTGAGTCGGTTGATGGTCAACCTCAAGAGCCAGACCGTGGCACAGAACAGCAGCAGCGTCGCCGCCGCTGCCTGATCCACCTACTTGTAGGAGCAGCCGGTCGACGCTCGATTGCTCGCGATGGTGGTCCTGACACCGCAGGGCGTCAGGTACCCCATGTCATCGTTGAGGTCCATCGCGAGCAAGCTCGCTCCTACCGCCGCGACTGGCTGGTACTCCAGTCGATCAACAGGCTGTAGGCCACCGCCAGCAAGGTCGGGCCGATAAACAGGCCGATAAAGCCGAAGGCGATCAAGCCGCCGAACACTCCCAGCAACACAATCACCAACGGCAGGTTGCCGCCACGGCTGATCAGGTACGGCTTGAGCACGTTGTCCACGCCGCTGATGATGAAGGTGCCCCAGATCCCGAGAAACACCGCCATGCCGTACTCGCCTTTCCAGGCCAGCCAAGCCGTGGCGGGAATCCAGACCAGCGGCGGCCCCATCGGAATCAGGCTGAGCAGGAAGGTCGCGATGCCCAGCACCAGGGCGCCGGGGATACCGGCGATGAGGAAACCGATCAGCGCCAGCACCGCCTGGGCCGCCGCCGTGCCGATCACACCGTTGACCACCCGCTGCACCGTACCGGCCACCAGTTCCTGGTAGTAATCGGCACGCTCGCCGATCAACCGTTCCAGCAAGCCGTGGATAAAGGTCGCCAGCCGCGGACCGTCGCGATAGAAAAAGAACACGAAGACGATACTCAGGGTCAGTTCGAGGATCCCGCCGCCGATCTGCGCACTGCGCGCCAGCAGCCAGTTGCCGACCTGCCCCAGATAAGGCTTGATCGCCACCAGCATGGCCGCGCCTTGCTGGTCGATGGTGTTCCAGATGCCCACCAGGCGTTCGCCGACGATCGGCAAGGTGCCCAGCCAGGCCGGTGCCGCCGGCAGCCCGTCGACCTGGACATCCTTGATAAAGGTCACCGCATCGCGCACATGGTCCGCCAGGTTGAGCCCCAGCCAGACCAGGGGCACGGCCACCAGCAGCATCCAGCCCAGGGTCAGCAGCCCGGCCGCAAGGGATTCGCGGTGGCCGAGCACGCGGGTCAACAGGCGCATCAGCGGCCAACTGGCAAACGCCAGCACGGCGCCCCAGAACAGCGCCGACCAGAACGGTGCCAGCACCCACAAGGTGGCACCGAACAGCACCAGGAGCAGTATCTGCACCAGCAGACGATCATTATTGGGCATCGGTATTCCAGACAAAGAGAGGCAATCAAAGCGTAGGCGAAGCCAGGGCCGGGCGTTTTTTACCGACAGACGACCGGGGTTCAGCCGTAAACGCGCATGATCGTCTCTCGGGGGCCTTTCGTACAGCCTCTAGCGCAGCAATTCGATATGCAAACCGCTGGAAGCGGCGCCGCCAACCTCCAGGCGTGCGGCCCTCACACCCTGGGCCATCAGCGCCTGGCGCCAGGCCTCGGCGGAGGCCCCCGAAAGGCTGACCCGCGAGGTAGCGTCCAGGTTCAGGCCGCGGGAAATCAGGGTGACCCAGGTGTCCTGGGGCGCACCGGCCAACATCGGGAAGTCGAGCTTGCCGGTATCGCGCAGTTCCCGCAGCAAGGTCGCCGAGGTGGGCAGCAATTCGCCCAGCGGTGAAGCGGCGGCGAACTGCTCCACATGCAGGTAGGCGCGGCGGTTGCCACGGGTGATGCTGTACAAGGCCACCAGTGAATTATCCGCCGGGGCCGCCAGGCGCAGCAGCAGGTAAGCCTGCTGATCGTCGGCACCGGACAACGTGGAGTTGCCGAACACTTCATTGGCCCACAGGCTGTTTTCCCCGCAATCGCGGGCCTGGCACCAGAACAGCAGCTGCGCACCCTGCTTCTGCAAGGCTTCGCGCGCCGCGGTGAAGGCTTCGTCGGCACCGTGTTCAGGGGGCAATTCGTAGGTCACCGAGGTCATCTGCCCACGGGCACTGACCTGGGCATCGGTGCGCAGGCGGTTGCTGATCTTGCGGATCGCGCTCTGTGGATAAATCCGCTCCAGTTCGGCGGGCGCCCGATAGTCGACGATCTGCGCATCGGCCAGGCGCGGCACCAGCGCCAGATCATGGCTACCCGGGACATCGGCGGCGAAAAGCGGCGAACTGCAACAGGCCATCCCAACGGCGCAGGCCAGGGCTGTGGATAACTTCATCATCGGATAGACAGGGCCTGAACGGTAAGCGCGATAACCGGAACAGGACGTGCCGGAACAGGACGACTCAAGGTCGTGTGGAGGTCGAGGTCTGGCATGGTTGTCTCCCTTTCAACCCACCAAGCCTCGACAGTTGCAGGCGACAAGTCAAGGCGTGGAGAAAAAGCGATTGAAACAGTCTGCGACAAGGAGGGCGCCGGCCTCGTCGTTCAGGTGCAGATGGTGCCCACCCGGCAGGCGTTCCAGACTGAAGGGTAGACGATCGAGCAAGTCCTTGTGCTGGGCCAGTATGCCTTGCTCGGCCACCACCAGTTGGGTCGGGCAGACGATGCGGCGGATAAAGGCCATGGCCTGCTCCTCGGTCAGGCGCAACGGCGACGGCAAGGTCAGGCGATTGTCGCTACGCCAGGTGTAACCACCGGGCACCGGCATCAGGCCGCGCTGGGCCAGCAGTTCGGCGGCTTCGCGGCTGACCGCCACCAACCCCTTCATCCGCGCCTCGATGGCCCGGTCCAGGGTCGAATGCACCGACTTGCGCTTGTCCTGCAACGCCAGCTGCGCCTGCAAGGCCATGCCCAGGCGCTCGGCGGCGTTTTCGCCACTGCCGGTGGGTGGAATCACCCCATCGATCAGGGCCAGGCGCGTCACCCGGTCCGGCAAGGCACCGGCCAGCACGATGGAGACGATCGCGCCCAGCGAATGCCCCAACAGGCTGAAGCGCTTCCAACCCAACTGTTCGGCGACCTGCAAGACGTCGTAGACGTAGTCCCACAGCGCATACCCGGCCCCCACCGGTCGATGCCCGGAATGCCCGTGCCCGGCCATGTCCAGGGCGACGATGCGCAGGCCGTGGAGCTTCGGCGCCAGACGCGCGAAACTGTTGGCGTTGTCCAGCCAGCCGTGCAAGGCAATCACCGGCTGCCCATCCTCGGGACCGAACAGATGAGCCGCCAACTCGATATGTGGCAGGCTCAGGCGCACCTCTTCAACGGCATGGCTCATGCGCAGCACCCCTGCCCGGCCTGGCGTTCCCAGCGGGCGAAAATATCCTTGAGCAAGCGCGCGGTGTCCTGCGGACGCTCCAGGGGAAACATGTGGCCGCCGGGCAAGCTCAGGGATTCGCCATGGGGCAGGCGGCCGACACTGCGGGTGTGATGGCGCATGACCACACGGCTCTGCTGACCACGGACCACCGCCAGCGGTACCTTCAAATGCCGGGCCAACCCCGGGCTGGTATGGGGCACACCACGATAGATGCGGATTTCCGTGGCCGGATCGAAACTCAGGCGCAGGCGGTCGCCGTCCTGGCGCAGACCGTGTTGCAGATAGGCATCGAAGCACTCCGGATCGAAACCGCGAAACAGGCTCTTGCCGGCAAAGTAGCGGCGCGCGGACTCCAGATCGGCAAATTCTTCCCGTCGCCCGAGGGTACGGCCGGCCGGCGTCAGACGATCGATAAAGCCCAGATGCTTGGCCGCGCGGATCAGCCACTGGTCGGCGCGGGTCAGCACCGGCGAGTCGAGCATCACCACGCCCTTGTAGAGCCACGGGCAACGCAGGGCCGCGTGCAGGTGCAGGACGCCGCCCAGGGAGTGGCCGACGCCCCAAACCGGCTCGGGCTGTTGCTGCAGATGATGAATCAGTTCGTCGACCAGGTTGCGCCAGTTGTCATCCACCGGAAAACGCGGGTCGTGGGCATGCTGTTGCAGATGCGCCACCTGATACTCCGGCGCCAGCGCGGCGAACAATTTGCCGTAGGTGCCCGAGGGAAAACCGTTGGCGTGGGCGAAGAACACAGGCTGCGACATACCGGGCACATCTCGAAAAAGACAGGTGTTCATTGTCGGCAGGCGCCGGCCCGACGGCAATGACCGTAACTGCCAGGAATGATGACAGTCCGGCCATCGCTATGGTTCGACTCAGCGCGCCGGCGCTGTTTGCCCCAGCGGCACCACGGCCATGGTCAGGCGCGACACGCAACTGGCCTTGCCTTCGTCACTGCTCAGGCGGATATCCCAGACATGGGTGGTACGGCCGATATGGATGGCCTTGGCCACGGCGGTGACCCGCCCGCTGCGCAGGCCGCGCAGGTGGTTGGCGTTGATTTCCAGGCCCACGCAATAGAACTTGCTCGCGTCGATGCACAGGTAGCTGGCCATGGAACCGACGCTTTCGGCCAGCACCACCGAGGCGCCACCGTGCAACAGCCCGTAGGGTTGATGGGTGCGATGATCGATGACCATGCTGGCGGTCAGCGATTCCTCATCAAAGGTCTCGAAGCGGATATCCAGCAGTTCGCCGATGGTGTTTTTCTGCAAGGCATTGAGTTGTTCGAGATTCGGTACGGTGCGCCACAAAGCCATTATTGATTCCCCTACGCTGATTATTCGTCTTAGCCGCGGCCCTACCCTCGCCCCGTGTTCACCTCAGGCGCCACACGGCCAAGGTCCGACCAACCAAGCAGACGCTCGGTCGACTATTTCACGGAAGAACAGAAGCTCGCAAGCTGAAAAAGCCCCCATCAAGTGCAGGAGGCAGCAGCCCGCGCCAGGAAAGCCGGGCGGAATCTGATAGTCGCCACGGGGCATATCGCGTCGAATTTCCGCCTTCCAGCCCTTGCAAGAGATTTCCATGGCAACGATAGGCCGTCTTCTTCGCCGCTTCATGCCCTCGGGTAACGCCCAGGTCAACGCCCAGCTCCCCGTTCTCACAAACACCAGCCCGGGCGAACCGCACAGCGGCGCGGTCCGCGAGCTGATGTCAGACGATTTCTCGCGGAGCGAACGCGACCTGACCCTGCTCGGCTTGAAGGACTCGCTGCTCCAGGCGCGGCTGTTCCTCGGCAGCGCGCCGTCCCTGCGCCAGTACCCGTTGGCCGACCTGCTGGAATTGATGGTGGCCGCCGCCGCCCGCTTCCCTGGCATCCTGAACAGTTGGGACGGTGTTCACCTGGACGGTGGCGGCCGGGTGTCCCTGCATGTGCAGAAGAAACTCTTCGACTTGCGGGTACCGCCCTCGCTATCACCGCAACTGACCAACGCCCTGAAGCGCTGCGCCCTGAACATCGCCGCCCGGGATCACCAGGCCATCCAGGACCTGCCATTCCAGGACGAGGATACCCGCCGCGCGTTCAGGTACTGGAGCAAGGCATCCATCTGCCAGGCGTTAAGGGCCTTGCAGGTGACCAACGTCAATATGATCGGCGTTGACCTGAGCGGCGGGGATTTACGCGGGGTGAGATTTTTCGGGCAATATCAGGAGGCCGACTTCAGAGCCGCCAATCTCAACGCGGCGCTGCTCTCCAGTGGTTTCAAAAGCAACGACTTCAGCCATTGCGACCTGAGGAACACCGTGCTCTCCGGTCACTTTGAGGCCTGCCTGTTCAAGGGCGCCAGGGTCAACGCCGCCACCTTGAAAAACACCCGCACCGATTTGCTCGGTGCGGTGTTGAGCCACTGACCCTCAGGGGTGCCTGACGCCCAACAGCGTCATCGACCCGTCCAGCGGCAACTCCCCTTCCAGCTCGGCGAGGCTGGCCGTGCCCATGGGCTCCGGCTGGTGCAGATGGCCGTGCAGCAACAAGCTGAGCAGACTGCCCACCAGCGGCTGATGGCTGACCAGCAACAGGTTCTGCCCCGTGTCGAGCCGCAGGCTGACATCGCGCGGATTGCTCTGCGGGGTCAGCCAGGGCACGGTAATGATCTCGGCCTCGAAACCCAGCACATCACGCACCAGCTGCGCGGTTTGTTGCGCCCTCAGGTAAGGGCTGGCGTAGATCGCCTGCAACGGCTGGCCGATCAGTTGGGCGGCGCTGCGCAGGACCTGCTCGCGGCCATGGGCGGTCAGCACCCGTTCGGCATCACTGCGGGCCTGGGGTTCGGCTTCGCCATGACGCAGAACCCAGACTTTCATAGCTTGGGCTCCTCGTCACGGGCCGGATGCGGCGCCGGCGGCACCACATGCGCGGCTTCGCCTTCCGGAGCCCGTGGTGCCGGCCAATCGGCGAACGGCCAGGGCTTCTGTTCGCTATGGAAACTGCCGAAACGACCGATCTGGGCGAGGAACTGGCTCAGGCTGTCGCCGAAGTTCATCAGGTTGGCACTCGGCGCGCCATAGAACAGCCGATAGCCCAACTGCACCAGCACGACTCCGCCGAGGATGAACTGGGCGACCTGCCAGACCAGCAGGAACACCAGCATCCAGACAATGCGCAACACAATGGATTCGTACTTGGACTCGTTCATGACTCGCTCCCGTGGCGCTGAATATCAGTTGAAACCGCTGGTGGAAATAAAATCGACATCGGTTTTCGGCTCGCCGCGCATCAGCAGCTCGATCACCTGGTTCAGGGTCCGCCCTTCAAACAGAATGGCATGTAAACCGGCCACCAGGGGCATATAGACTCCAACTTCCTGCGCCTTGACCTTCAATACCTTGAGGGTATTGACCCCTTCGGCGACCTCGCCCAGGCGGGTGACCGCCTCTTCCAGGCTCAGGCCCTGGCCGAGAGCGAAACCGACCTGGTAGTTGCGGCTCTTCGGTGAGGAACAGGTGACGATCAAGTCGCCGACCCCGGCCAGGCCAAGGAAAGTCATGGGGTTGGCGCCCTGGCTGACGGCAAAGCGGGTCATTTCCGCCAGGGCCCGGGTAATCAGCATGCTCTTGGTGTTCTCACCCATGCCCAGCGCCACCGCCATGCCGGCAATGATCGCGTAGACATTCTTCAACGCCCCGCCCAGCTCGACGCCAAAGCGGTCGGCGCTGGCATAGACGCGGAAGGTCCGGCCATGCAGCGCGGCCTGGACGCGGCTGCAGAGTGCCTCGTCTTCGCTGGCGACCACCGTGGCGGTCAAGGCGTGCTCGGCCACTTCGCGGGCCAGGTTCGGCCCGGACAACACGCCAATCCGTGCTTGTGGCGCGATATCTTCGAGAATCTCGCTCATCAGCTTGAAGGTCTGTGCCTCAATGCCCTTGGTCAGGCTCACCAGCAGCTTGCCGCCCAGGCGTTCGGCATGGGGCGCCAGCACACTGCGCAAGGCGTTGGAGGGCAAGGCGACAAAAAACAGCTCGCAGTCGTCAAGGGTCGCGACCAGGTCGGTGACCGGCTCGACCGCCGCGTGCACCTTGATGCCCTTGAGGTAACGCGGATTCTCGCGATTGACGCGAATCGATTCGGCCTGCTCGGGATCACGCATCCATTGGCGCACCCGGTGACCGTTCTCGGCCAGCAGATTGGCGATGGCAGTGCCGAAACTTCCGCCACCCAGAACCGCGATTGGGTACTGTTCAGTCATATGTAACCCGTCTATCCCTACCAATGGCGATGGCTGCATTATACGGAGCACGCCACCGGCAGCCAGCCCCAATACAAATCCTCTAAACGGACGCAATCCTTTTAGGCGCCGGCTTGCCAGCGATGGGACCCTTGAGCCTTGCAGCGTCCTTACCGACGCCATCGCCGGCAAGCCGGCTCCCACAAGTTGGTGGCGTGCCCTGGGTTTCGGACGCTTGACCGATTCAGCCTATACAATGACGGCCATACGCCATGGCAAACCTGGCAAGCTCGGTTAACATGCACGGCTATTATTTTTTTCAAGGCTGTGCCGTGTCCTTTGGCCCCCCCACCACGCGCTCCTCCGTCGTCCTGGCCCTGATATTCAGCGGCCCGCTGCTGGCTGACGACCTGTTTCTGGAAAACCAGCCCTTGCCCGAGGTGCTGACCGCCACCCGTCTGAAACAATCGCCGGCCGCGGTACCCGGCAGCATGACGGTCATCGACAATGAACTGATCAAGGCCAGCGGCGCCCGGGATATCAGCGAGCTGCTGCGCCTGGTGCCGGGCATGATGGTCGGCTACACCAACGGCAACCAGGCCAGCATCAACTACCACGGTACCGATGCCAGCAACGCCCGACGCATGCAGGTGCTGATCGATGGCCGCTCGGTCTATCGCGCGGGCCTGGCGACCGTGGACTGGAGCGATATCCCGGTGGCCCTTGAGGATATCGAGCGCATCGAGGTGTTTCGCGGCCCCAACACCGTCAGCTACGGCGCCAATGCGCTGATGGCGGTGGTCAATATCCTCACCAAGTCACCGGGCAGTACCCACGGCGCGACCCTGAAGATCACCCGTGGCGAACGTGGCATCAATGACTGGTACGCCAGCCAGGGCAGCGGCTGGGGCACCGGCGACCTGCGCCTGTCGATGTCCGGCCAGGACGACGACGGGTTCCAGAGTGACCACCTGGGCAATGACTACCGCGATGGCCGGCGCATCACCCGCGTCAATCTCTCGGTCAGCCAGACGCTCAACGAACAACAGAGCATCGACTGGCAATTGAACGTCAAGGACGGCACCAACCAGCGACCCTATACCTACAAGGCCGTGTTTCCCGATATCACGGCGGCCGGCGACAACTCCGATGTGGTCGCCAAGGACTACGCCGGCTCGCTGCGCTGGAACCTCGACCTCAATCCCCAGCACAGCCTGTATATCCAGGGTTCGGCCCAGCACTGGGATCGCCAGCAGGTCTGGCGCGCCTGCGATGCCAAGATCTCGTTCAGTCCGCAACTGACCCAGTTGTGGCAGTTGAATCCCAACTATGCCGAAAACCTGGCGCGCAATATAAAACAATACTCTAATGCCGGAAGCCCGCCGGCAGGCAGCACGGCGGAGCAGGATCTGGCCAGCCAGGTCCTCGGCCAATGGGCCGGCGGGGCCAGCCAGACCGTCTGCGGCGATATCGACCAGAGCACCCGCGAAACCCGCTACGATCTCGAACTGCAGGACACCCTGAGCCTGTCGGACAGCCTGCGCCTGGTCAGCGGCATGAACTATCGTTATGACAAGGCCGACTCCGAGACCTATTTCAACGGCACCATCGACGACAGCACCTGGCGCCTGTTCGGCCAGCTCGAATGGCGTGCCAGCGAACACTGGCTGGTGCAGGGCGGCGCCATGTACGAAGACGCGCAACTGACCGGCGCCTCCCTGACCCCGCGCTTTGCGGTCAACTACCTGATCAATCCCCGGCATGGCTTACGCGCGGTGTATTCCGAAGCCATACGCTCGCCGGACATGTTCGAGAACAACGTCAACTGGAGTTACAAGGTCACCAACCTGAGCTCGCCCACCTACGGCCAGAGCAGCGGCCAGTATTTTGTCCAGACCCGCGGCCCGGGAAACCTGGACAAGGAGCGGATGCGCTCGCGGGAACTGGGCTATAACGGTTTCTTCGCCGAGATCGGCCTGAGCCTCGACGTGAAACTGTTCTACGACGAAATCAGCGACATGATCAGCACGCCGTTGCGCAACAACCAGTTTATCGCCAGCAACGCCAACAGCTCCCGCTTCACCGGTAGCGAAGCCCAGTTCGACTGGCGCCTGGGCAGCGCCGACCGCCTGCGCCTGACCTATGCCTATGTCGATGTCCAGGCCAGCAACCCGGTCGACGAGCAGTTCACCGCCCGCAACAGCGGCTCGGCCGGCTGGATGCGCGACTGGGGCGGCGGCTGGTCGAGCTCGGCCTTCTACTATGGCGACGCGGCCATCAACCAGTACCGCTTCGAACGGGTCGACCTGCGCCTGGCCAAGCGTATTCCCTTTAACAAGGCCAGCCTGGAACTGGCCGGGATGCTGCAACAACGCCTCGACGACCAACCCGTTACCTGGATCGACAACAACTACAACCAGCGCCGCGCCGTCTACTTCAGCGCAGAACTGGAGTTCTGAGCATGAGCCACCCGAGGTCAAGGATGACATCTGCATGGAACCGACGCCTGAGGCGACTGGGCCTGGCCCTGTTCGTGCTGTTGTCGAGCGTCCCGGCGCGCTCGGCCGAGGTGCTGTTGACCGGCCTGGAGGACAGCCCCGGGGTCCGGGTCTTTACCGCCGCCCTGGCACAACAGCGCCCGAGCGACCAGATACGCTTCGTGCCCCTGGCCCAGATGCCCGCCCCCAGCCACCTGCCCCCCGCCACCCGGCTGATCCTGCTGGACCCGCCGAGCCTCGACTGGCGGCTGAAGGATAAACAGGGGCCGGCGACCCTGGTCTTGCGCATCAGCCGCCTGCAGGCGATGCAGCGCCTGGGCAACAGCTTGCCGGCCAATTTGAGCCTGCTGTGGAGCGATCCGCCGCTGTCGCGCCAACTGCGCCTGATCCGCGCAGTCATGCCCCAGGCCCGGCGGATCGGCGTGCTGTATACCCAGGGCAGCGAATTCCTGCTCACCGAACTGAACCAGGCGGCCCGGCCTCTGGGGCTGGAGATCGTCACCCAGCGCTGGGACGACACCAGCGACAGTCGTCCGCTGCAAACCCTGCTCAAGAGCAGCGACGTCTTGCTGGGGCTGGACGATCCGACCTTGTATAACCCCCGGACCGCGAAGAACCTGCTGCTCAGCAGCTATGCCCGGCAACTGGCGCTGATCGGCCCCAACGCCGGTTTCGTCAAGGCCGGCAGCCTGGCCAGCACCTACAGCGACCAGAGCGACTGGCTGGCGATCCTCGACGAATTGCTCGACCGTGCCCCGTCCAGCTGGCCGGGCAACCTGTACCCGCACCGTTTCAAGGTTCTGAGCAACCCGCAAGTCGCCCGCGCCCTGGGTATCGAGCCGATCGACGAAGCCTCGCTCGCCATCCGGCTGGCCGAAGGAGAAACCCGCCCATGACCCTGCGCCGGTATTGGGGCATCAGTGCCCGGACCCAGATGATCAGCCTCGGCCCCGCGCTGTTACTGACGTTGCTGTTGATCAGTTTCTTCACCTTCGTGCGGATCCAGGACCTGCGCCAGGAACTCGACCACACCGGCCAACTGATCGCCAACCAATTGGCCCCGGCCACCGAATACGGGGTGATTTCCGGCAACAGCGAAGTCCTCGAGAGCCTGATGCGGGCGACCCTGGCCACACCCCACGTACGCTTCCTCGAGGTCCAGGACCGTAGCAACAATATCCTGGTCCATGTCGAACAACCCGCGCCGGAGCTCGCCCGGCCACAGTCGCTGAAACTGTTCCTGGCGCCGGTGCGCCTGCAACGCATTCAACTGGACAACGACTTCCTGCAGGAAGGCAGCGCCCCCAGCGTGGCGCCGAGCGAGGACTATCTGGGGCGGGTGATTGTCGGCATGTCCAATGACGCCTTCAGCCAGCGGCAACAGGAAATCCTGCTCAAGGCCGGGATCCTGGCGCTGTTCGCCCTGCTCTTCACCTTTCTCCTGGCCCGGCGACTGGCGGCCAGCCTGGCGCAACCGATCAGCGCCATGGGCCTGGCGGTCAAGGCCATTCAACAGGGCGACTACAAGACCCAACTGCCGGTGGTCGACGACGCCGAGCTCGGGGCCCTGTCGCGACATATCAATAACCTTGCCGGCGCCCTGGAACAGGCCAGCCGCGAACAGCACCAGGCCATCGCCCAACTGATCCAGACCCGTGAGGAAGCGGAACGGGCGAACAATGCCAAGTCGGACTTCCTGGCCATGATGAGCCATGAACTGCGCACGCCGATGAACGGTGTACTGGGCATGCTGCAATTGCTCGAAACCACCGAAATGACCGAGGAACAGAGCGAATACGCGGCCCTGGCCTCGGAGTCCACCGAGCACCTGCTCAAGGTGATCAACGATATCCTCGACTTCTCACGGATCGAACGTTCGGCCCTGGAGCTGGAACATATTCCGTTCAACCTCGCGGAACTGCTCAACAGTTGCGCCCAGGCCTTCCAGCACAATGCCAGCCAACGCGGCCTGCACCTGGACCTGCAGATCCCCACGGACATGCTGGCCCTGCAGGTCAAGGGCGACCCGACACGGATCCGCCAGATCCTGGTCAACCTGATCGGCAATGCGCTGAAATTCACCGAACACGGCAGCGTCGGCATCGAACCGCACTGGCAGGCGCTGGACGACGATGTGCTGTGGTTCACCTGCACGGTACGCGACAGCGGCATCGGCATTTCCAGCGAACGCCTGGAACTGATGTTCGATGCCTTCCAGCAGGCCGACAGCTCGATCTCCCGGCGCTACGGCGGCACCGGCCTGGGCCTGCCCATTGCACGAACCCTGGCCGAGCGCATGGGCGGCACCCTGCACGCCCACAGCGAAGAAGGCCTGGGTTCGGTGTTCACCCTGGAAATCCCCCTGGCCCTGCATCATCCGACCGAAACCGCCGCCTCGGCGCCCATGTCGAGCGGTCATGGCGAAGGGCGCAAGGTGCTGCTGGTGGAGGACAACCCGGTCAACCAGACCGTGATCGACGCCATGTTGCGCGGCCTCGGCTTCGACGTCAGCCTGGCCACCGACGGCGCCCAGGCCATCGACCGGGCTCGCAACGGCCTGTTCGCGGCGATCCTGATGGACTGCCGGCTACCGATTGTCGACGGCTACGAAGCCACCCGACAAATCCGCCAACTGCCCGAGTACGCTCAGGTACCGATCATCGCCCTGACCGCCAACGCTTTGCAGGGCGATCGCGAAAGCTGCCTGCGGGCGGGCATGAACGACTACCTGGCCAAGCCCTTCAAACGTGTGGACTTACAGCAGATTCTCCGGAAATGGCTGCCCTGAATACGATGTGCGACTGGCGTGAAAGACGAAAGTGCGGCAGTCTTAGGCACCCGAATGAGCTGGAAAACCGGCTTGAATAAAAATTTCAGTGCACAAGTGTACATTCATGTCCTTGGTGCTGTGACTTTCACCACAACGCAATAGTCTATGAGTAGGCTGTCGATTCGAGGCATGAACGCTTCGATCGGCCGGGAAGATTTGCCCCACCTGCCGCATGGGACTATTGAGGAGCTCGCATGACCAAACAAAACGCCTTTACCCGGGAAGATCTGCTGCGCTGCAGTCGTGGCGAGCTGTTCGGCCCAGGTAACGCGCAACTGCCCGCCCCCAACATGCTGATGGTCGATCGCATCACCCATATCAGCGAAGAGGGTGGCAAGTACGGCAAGGGTGAATTGGTCGCCGAACTGGATATCACTCCGGACCTGTGGTTCTTCGCTTGTCACTTCGAGGGCGATCCGGTGATGCCAGGCTGCCTGGGCCTCGACGCCATGTGGCAACTGGTCGGTTTCTTCCTCGGCTGGCAGGGTCTGCCGGGCCGTGGTCGTGCGCTGGGTTCGGGCGAAGTGAAATTTTTCGGCCAGGTCCTCCCGACCGCCAAGAAAGTGACCTACAACATTCAGATCAAGCGCGTCCTCAAAGGCAAGCTGAACTTGGCCATTGCCGATGGTTCGGTGACGGTCGACGGTCGCGAGATCTACACCGCCGAAGGCCTTCGGGTCGGCGTTTTTACTTCCACTGACAACTTCTAAGGGTTATTCGCATGCGCCGCGTCGTTATCACTGGTCTGGGCATCGTTTCGTGCCTGGGCAATGACAAAGAGACCGTCTCCGCTAACCTGCGTGCAAGCCGCCCTGGCATCCGCTTCAACCCGGAATATGCCGAAATGGGTCTGCGTAGCCAGGTTTCCGGCTCCATTGACCTCAATCTCGAAGAGCTGATCGATCGCAAGATCTATCGCTTCGTCGGCCACGCGGCGGCTTACGCCTACCTGGCCATGAAAGACGCCATCGCCGACTCCGGTCTGAGCGAAGAGCAGGTGTCCAACCCGCGTACTGGCCTGGTGGCTGGCTCCGGCGGCGCCTCGACCCTGAACCAGATGGAAGCGCTGGATATCCTCCGCGAAAAGGGCGTCAAGCGCGTCGGGCCGTACCGCGTGACCCGCACCATGGGCAGCACCGTTTCCGCGTGCCTGGCCACGCCGTTCAAGATCAAGGGCCTGAACTACTCGATCTCCTCCGCTTGCGCCACCAGTGCTCACTGCATCGGTACCGCCCTGGAGCAGATCCAGATGGGCAAGCAGGACATCGTCTTCGCCGGTGGCGGTGAAGAAGAACATTGGAGCCAGTCGTTCCTGTTCGATGCCATGGGCGCGCTGTCCACCCAGTACAATGAAACCCCGGAAAAGGCCTCCCGCGCCTACGACGCCAAGCGTGACGGTTTCGTCATCGCCGGCGGCGGCGGCATGGTGGTGGTCGAGGAGCTGGAGCACGCTCTGGCCCGTGGCGCGAAGATCTACGCGGAAATCGTCGGCTACGGTGCAACCTCCGACGGCTACGACATGGTCGCGCCAAGCGGCGAAGGCGCGGTGCGTTGCATGCAGATGGCCATGGCCACCGTCGACGGCCCGATCGACTACCTGAACACCCACGGCACCTCGACTCCGGTCGGCGATGTCGCGGAAATGAAAGGTGTGCGTGAAGTCTTCGGCGACAAGGCCCCGGTCATCAGTTCGACCAAGAGCCTGTCCGGTCACTCCCTGGGCGCCGCTGGCGTTCACGAAACGATCTACTGCCTGCTGATGATGGAAGGCAAGTTCATTGCCGGTTCCGCCAACATCGAAGAGCTGGACCCGGAAGTCGCTGACATGCCGGTCCTGACCAAGACCCGCGAAAATGTTGAGTTGAACAACGTGATGAGCAACAGCTTCGGCTTCGGCGGCACCAATGCCACCCTGGTCCTGAAGCGCTGGCAGGGCAAGTAAGCCCGGCTTGATCGCCAGATGAAAAACGCCCCGACTGGTTCGGGGCTTTTTTTGCCTGCCGGAAAGTACCACTCCTGTGCTGAGAGGCCGCTCGATCGGCCCGCCAGGGCGCGAGCGCGAAAAAAACCATCCCGCTGACCGGAGTCACCGTCGAGGTCAAGCGCGACAACAGCCAGGAACAGAAAGGCAAGTACGGCCTGCTGGCCGAAGACGCTTTGAGCCAGTAAGGGCGGCGGCGAAAAAGCGGGTTATGCTTTGCCCATCGCCCGCCGAGCCAGGAAGCCCCCCATGAACACACCACTGGTGATCCGTCCTCGCGCCGAGGAGGTCGAAGGTCAACCGATCCTGCGCCCCCTGCCCTCGGCCCAATGCCGCAGCGTCGGGCCTTTCGTGTTTTTCGACCATATGCTGGAAACCCGCTATGCGCCGGGGCACGGAATGAATGTGCGGCAACACCCGCATATCGGCCTGTCGACCCTGACCTACCTGTTCACCGGCGAGATCGTGCACAAGGACAGCCTCGGCTCCGAGCAGCAGGTCAAACCCGGCGATGTCAGCTGGATGACCGCCGGCAGCGCTATTGCCCATGTCGAACGGACCCCGGCCGAACTGGTCGCCAGCGGTTCCAGCCTGCATGGCCTGCAGATCTGGCTGGCATCGCCCAAGGCCCTGGAACAGGGGCCCGGCCATTACAGCCATCACCCCGCTGCCAGCCTGCCCTGCAGTGACAATCTCGGGGTGCGAATCCGCCTGGTGGCCGGCAGCGGTTTTTGCCTGACCTCACCGGTGCCGGTGCTGTCACCCACGCTGTATGCCGATATCCACATGGACAGCGCAACCACCCTGCTGATTGCGAATGAGTATGCGGAACGTGCGGTGTATGTGCTGGAAGGCGAGGCACAACTGGAGGGTGAAGCGCTGGAGCCGCGCAGCCTGGTGGTGCTGCCGACAGGGGAAAGCCTCACGCTATTCGCCGAGAGTGAGTGTCACCTGGTAGTGATCGGGGGCGCGCCACTGGATGGGCCGCGGCGGATGAACTGGAACTTTGTCGCCAGTGATCCGGCCTTGATCGATAGCGCCCGTCAGCGCTGGGCGGCCGGGGATTGGCCGAAGGTGCCGGGGGAAAGCGAGCGGATCGAGTTGCCGACACGGCCCTGAAGGACAAGCACAAACCTGTAGGAGCCGGCTTGCTGGCGATAGCGGCCGCCAGAACAACACAGCCCATCAGCGATGGCGATGTAAAACTCACCGCCGCCATCGCCAGCAAGCCGGCTCCGACACGGGACCGGGTCAGAGGTTAGAGGCCCTCTCAGCCCTTGAACACTTCTTCCAGCAGATTGTGCATCGACACAAACGCACGGCCCGCCGTCTTCGCGTCATACATCATCATGCCCGGCACATTGGCGTGCGGATCGGTGAAGGAATGCACCGCGCCGCCATAGCTCAGCAACTGCCAATCGACACCCGCCGCATTCATTTCCTCCTCGAATGCCGGCAACTGCTCTTTCGACACCAGGGGATCGGCCGCGCCATGCAGCACCAGTACCGAGCCTTTGATGTTCTTCGCATCCGCCGGGTTCGGCGTATCCAGCGTGCCATGGAACGACACGGTCGCTTTCAACGACGCGCCGGCGCGAGCCAGTTCCAACGAGCAGCAACCGCCGAAGCAGAAACCGAAGGTCGCCAGCCTAGTCGTGTCCACCACAGCCAGTTCCTGGCCTTGCAGCGCTTCGAACGCCGCCTGCATGCGTTTGCGCAACAACGCACGATCATTTTTCAATGGCATCATCGCCGCGCCGGCTTCGTCGTTATTGCTCGGGCGAACCGACTGACCATAAAGGTCGGCGATCAATACCACATACCCCTTGGCCGCGACCGCTTCAGCGATCTTCTCGGCACCAGCGCTGACGCCCATCCAGTTCGGCGCCATCAACAGGCCCGGACGCGGCCCCTTGTGGCCGGCGTCAAAAGCCAGGCGACTCTCATAGGACTGGCCATCGATCTGATAGACCACCGAACTCACAGTAACTTGGCTCATTTCGGACTCCGATAAAAACATTCAAGGATAAAAAAACCCGCCGAAGCGGGTTTTCGTACAGCGTGCTTAAACCGACAACTCAACCAGCAACTTGTTCAGACGGCGCACATAAGCCGCCGGATCCTTCAGGCTGTCACCGGCCGCCAGGGCCGCCTGGTCGAGGAGGATGTGCGACAGATCGCCAAAGCGGTCTTCATCCGGTTCGCCATCGAGTTTCTCGATCAGCGGGTGCGCCGGGTTGAATTCGAAGATCGGCTTGGAGTCCGGCACCTTCTGCCCGCTCGCTTCGAGGATCTGGCGCATCTGCAGGCCCAGGTCCTGCTCACCGATGGCCAGGATCGCCGGGGAGTCGGTCAGGCGGTGGGAAACCCGCACTTCGCTGACTGCGTCGCCCAGGGCGGTCTTGATCCGCTCCACCAGGCCCTCTTTGGTCTTGGCGACTTCCTCGGCAGCCTTCTTGTCCTCTTCCGAGTCCAGGTTGCCCAGGTCCAGGTCGCCCCGTGCCACATCGACAAAACTCTTGCCGTCGAATTCGTTGAGGTAGCTCATCAGCCACTCGTCGATACGATCGGTCAGCAGCAGCACTTCGATGCCTTTCTTGCGGAAGACTTCCAGGTGCGGGCTGTTCTTGACCTGGGCGTAGGTTTCACCAGTCAGGAAGTAAATCTTGTCCTGGCCTTCCTTGCCGCGAGCCAGGTATTCGGCCAGGGACACCACTTGCTCGCCGTCGTCACCCAGGGTGGAGGCGAAACGCAGCAGGCCGGCGATTTTTTCCTTGTTGGCGAAGTCTTCAGCCGGGCCTTCTTTCATGACCTGGCCGAAGTTTTTCCAGAAGCCCTTGTATTGCTCAGGCTCGTTCTTCGCCAGTTTTTCCAGCATGTCGAGGACACGCTTGGTCAGCGCCGACTTCATCGAATCGATGATCGGATCTTTCTGCAGGATTTCCCGCGACACGTTCAGGGACAGGTCGTTGGAGTCGACCACACCCTTGATGAAGCGCAGGTACAACGGCAGGAAGGACTCGGCCTGATCCATGACGAACACGCGCTGCACGTAGAGCTTGAGGCCCTTCGGCGCTTCACGCTGGTACAGGTCGAACGGCGCACGGGCCGGTACGTAGAGCAACGAGCTGTATTCCAGCTTGCCTTCGACCTTGTTATGGCTCCAGCTCAGCGGGTTCTCGAAGTCATGGGCGATGTGCTTGTAGAACTCCTGGTATTCCTCGTCCTTCACTTCAGTGCGCGGACGGGTCCACAGGGCGCTGGCGCGGTTGACGGTTTCCCACTCCAGCGCCGGCTTCTCTTCGCCCTCAACCGCAGCCACTTCTTTCGGCAGCTCGATCGGCAGGGCGATATGGTCGGAGTACTTCTTGATGATGTTGCGCAGGCGCCAGCCGTCGGCGAATTCGTTCTCGCCCGACTTCAGGTGCAGGACGATACGGGTACCGCGGTCGGCCTTCTCGACGGTGGCGACTTCAAACTCGCCCTCGCCCTTGGACGACCAGTGCACGCCTTCGCTGGCGGCCAGGCCGGCACGACGGCTGAACACTTGAACCTGGTCGGCGACGATAAAGGCCGAATAGAAGCCCACCCCGAACTGACCGATCAGGTGCGAGTCCTTTTTCTGGTCGCCCGAGAGGTTCTTCATGAAATCGGCGGTGCCGGACTTGGCGATGGTCCCCAGGTGGGTGATCACATCGTCACGGCTCATGCCGATACCGTTGTCTTCGAGAGTGACGGTGTTGGCCTCTTTGTCGAAGCTCACACGGATTTTCAGTTCCGCGCCACCTTCCAGCAACTCAGGCTTGGACAGGGCTTCGAAACGTAATTTGTCGACAGCGTCGGAAGCGTTGGAGATCAATTCGCGAAGGAAAATTTCCTTGTTGGAATACAGCGAATGGATCATGAGGTGCAGCAGTTGCTTCACCTCGGTCTGGAAGCCCAGGGTTTCCTTTTGAGTTTCCACACTCATGGTCATCAAACTCCAATTGGATGGCAGTGGCCGCCCCCGAAAGGGTTGGCGGCGGGTTGTCATCAAAGTTGGGGGCGGTGACGGCGATTTCAAGTGCCCGGGAGCGTTTCCTCGATCTTGAAGTGGGCCCGGGCGGTGGCAATCGGCTCGGCCTCGGTTCTTTGCCAGGCGGTGACGGCGACGTTCGCCACCCGCCGGCCCTGGCGACAGACCTGGCATTTGGCGTAAGTGTCACGGTATTGCCCGGCGCGCAGGTAATCGACGGAAAAGTCGATGACCTTGGGCACCCCTGGCGAGCCGGTAAACACCAGCAGGTGCAGGGCGGCGGCCAGCTCCATAAAACCGGCGATCACCCCGCCGTGAATCGCCGGGAGCAACGGGTTGCCGATGTTGTCCTTGTTCGCCGGCAGGCAGAACAACAGCTCATCGCCGAGCCGTGAGCACTGGATGCCGATCAGCTTGGCGTAGGGGATAAGCTGCAGCAATTGCCCGTAGTCACCCTGCTGGTGGGCCTGCTGCAGCAGCGTCTTGAAGTCCTCGCTCATGCCGCACCACCGTTGATCGCGCCGCTGAAACCGTGGGCGCCCTTGATTCCCTTGCCCATGCGCATGAAGGTCCCGACCACATGGGCGATGGGCCGCTGCGGGTCATCCTGATAGGCAAAGCCGCGGGCGAAGATGATGTCGCGGGTCACCCGGTAGCACTCGGCGAAACCATAGACATCCTGCTGCGCCGTTGCCGGGTGCATATAGTCGATGCGCAGATCCAGGGTCGGACAGACCTCGAACTCGGGCAACACACACAGGGTGGCCATGCCACAGGCGGTGTCCATCAGGGTCGTCAGTGCCCCGCCATGGATCACCCCGCTCTGCGGATCACCGACGATCTCGGCGCTGTACGGCAGGAGCACGGTCAGGCCCTGGGCATCGGCGCTGTGCAAGCGCAGCCCGAGGACCTGGCAGTGCCGGATAGCGCCGAGAAAGCGCGTAGCGCGCTCGAAAATAGGGTTCTGGGTCATGAACTTATGGCTCTCGTCCGGGAGAAATACGTCCGAAAAAACGAAACATAGAGAAAAAGTTCCGTTCGGTCGGTACTTATATATCTTTTAAAATCAAGGAACTTAACCCTTGGGGGCGTGTTCTGAAGGCCAGTAGTCAGTGATATCCACACAGGAGCAACACCCCCATGCGTAAGACTTTAGCTATTGCCTTGATGTTGACCGCTACCCTCGGTCTCGCCGCCTGCGATAAAAAATCCGAGGACAAAGCTCAAGACGCCAACCAACACGCTCAGGAAGCTCAGAAGAGCATGAGCCAAGCTCAGGATAAGGTGAACGAGGCCGCCAAGGAAAACGCCGATGCTGCCAAAGCTCAGGTTGATTCCAGCAAAGCAGCGGCACAAGAGCAGTCCAAGGAAGCCACCGGCTCCTGATTGCCCTGGAGGTTCTTGCAAAGACCCAACGGCAAAAACCTTCACGCAAAATAAAACCCGCCTAGTGCGGGTTTTATTTTTTCTGACACCGGCCTGCCATCTCCCCCTGTAGGAGCCAGCCTGCTCGCGATAGCGATATTCCAGGCGACAACGACCTCGACTAACAGATCGCATCGCCAGCAAGCCGGCACACAGAGGTCGCGATCAGGCCAGGACTTCGCTAGGTTTGCCGAGCACGCGGTCAATCAGCACCGCAACCGCCAGCATCACCACCGACGGCACCAGCCACGCCAGGCCCTGCTCGCTCAGCGGCAGGTGCGACAGCTGAGCCGGCATCCAGTCCGCCAGCCCGGCGCCCTTAAGGGCGTCGATCATGCCGAACAGCAACGACACCAGCATCACCGGCCCGACGATACGCCCCTGCGCATGCCAGAACGACTGGCAGAAGCTCAGGGCCACCAGGGCGATGCACGGCGGGTAGATCGCGGTCAGGACCGGGATCGAGAAGGCAATCAGCTTGGTCAGCCCCAGGTTCGACACCAGCAGCGAGAACGCTGCCAGGATGATCACCAGGCTCTTGTAGGACAGCGGCAGGACGCGGCTGAAATACTCGGCGCAGGCGCAGGTCAGGCCCACCGCCGTCACCAGGCACGCCAGGGAGATCAGCACCGCGAGGAAACCGCTACCGAGGGAGCCGAAGGTGTGTTGCACATAGGCGTGCAGCACCGCCGCGCCGTTACTGGCACCGGCCGCGATTTCATGGCTGCCCGACCCCAGGCGGAACAGACTGATGTACACCAGCGCCAGACCAACCCCGGCAATCAGTCCGGCAATGATCGCGTAGCGGGTGATCAGCCGCGGCGATTCGACGCCACGAGAGCGGATGGCATTGACGATGACGATACCGAACACCAGGGCGCCGAGGGTATCCATGGTCAGGTAGCCATTGATGAAGCCCTGGGAGAACGGTGCCGCGACGTACTCGGGGGTGGCGGTGCCGATATCGCCGGCCGGCAAGGCAAAGGCCGCGATCCCCAGGGCCGCCAGGGCGATGATCTTCAGTGGCGCGAGGAAACGGCCGACGGTGTCCAGCAGGCGCCCGGGGTACAGGGAGATGAAGAACACCAGCAAGAAGTACACCGAGCTGTAGAGCAGCAGCGCCAACGGGCTTTCACCGGTCAACGGCGCCAGGCCGACTTCAAAGGATACGGTGGCCGTGCGCGGGGTGGCGAACAGCGGACCGACCGCCAGGTAGCAGGCCGCGGCCAGCAAGCCGCCGGCGACTTTGCCGATGGGGCTGCTCAGGGCATCCATGGCGCCGCCGACCTTGGCCAGCGCGACCACGGTGATGACCGGCAGGCCGACCGCGGTGATCAGGAAGCCCAGCGCCGCCATCCAGACATGGGGCCCGGACTGCAAACCGACGATCGGCGGGAAGATGATGTTGCCAGCCCCGACGAACAGGGCAAAAGTCATAAAGCCAAGTGCCAGGATGTCCTGGCCTTTCAACACTTTCATTTCAGGAAATACCACACTGCTGAATCGGAATTTAGAGAGGGATTTCCCGTGGGGTGAGGGAAATGCTGTCGACCCGTATGGGGTTGACCCGTTTAGCGCGCCGATCCCTTTTGGGGAGCCAACGCAAAATGGCTGCCAGCCTAACGAATTCGGGCGGAAAACGCACTGTTAGAGGGCGAATTGTCCGATAAGCGACATTTCCGTGTCGCGTTTTCATATGAAAACGGTGCCGCCCGTGCCGACGCCTTCGCGGGCAAGCTCCGCTCCCACAATGTTCGAGTCAACCCAAAATTCTGTGTACGACACAAAACCTGTGGGAGCGGAGCTTGCCCGCGAAGAGGCCGGCACAGATTGCATAAAACTTCCTGACACCCAGAAAGCACAAAGGCCACCCGAAGGTGGCCTTTGCAGGTAAAGCGTCAGCTAAGCGCGAGGCTTACTTGACTGCCCAACCGGTCAGCTCGGCCAGGGCCTTGCCGATGTCTGCCAGCGAACGCACGGTTTTCACACCGGCGTCTTGCAGGGCAGCGAACTTCTCGTCCGCAGTGCCTTTGCCGCCGGAGATGATTGCGCCCGCATGGCCCATGCGCTTGCCCGCAGGGGCAGTCACACCAGCGATGTAGGAAACCACTGGCTTGGTCACGTGAGCCTTGATGTAGGCCGCCGCTTCTTCTTCAGCCGAACCGCCGATCTCACCGATCATGACGATCGCTTCGGTCTTCGGGTCTTCCTGGAACAGCTTCAGGATGTCGATGAAGTTCGAGCCTGGGATCGGGTCACCGCCGATGCCGACGCAAGTCGACTGACCGAAACCGGCGTCAGTGGTCTGCTTCACAGCTTCGTAGGTCAGGGTGCCGGAACGGGAAACGATACCGACCTTGCCTGGCAAGTGAATGTGACCTGGCATGATGCCGATCTTGCATTCGCCTGGAGTGATCACGCCTGGGCAGTTAGGGCCGATCAGGATCACGCCCAGTTCGTCGCACTTGACCTTGGCGTCCAGCATGTCCAGGGTAGGAATGCCTTCGGTGATGCAGACGATCAGCTTGATGCCGCCGAACGCTGCTTCCAGGATCGAGTCCTTGCAGAAAGGAGCTGGAACGTAGATCACGCTGGCGGTGGCGCCAGTAGCGGCTACAGCGTCTTTCACGGTGTTGAACACGGGCAGGCCCAGGTGCTCGGTGCCGCCTTTGCCCGGAGTTACGCCACCGACCATCTTGGTGCCGTATTCGATAGCTTGCTGGGTGTGGAAGCTACCCTGCGAACCGGTGATACCCTGGCAGATAACCTTGGTGTCTTTATTGATCAGGACGCTCATTATTTGCCCTCCGCAGCTTTGACAACTTGTTGAGCAGCGTCGGTCAGGCTGGTAGCAGCGATGATGTTCAAGCCGCTTTCTGCCAGTACTTTAGCGCCCAGTTCAGCGTTGTTGCCTTCAAGGCGAACAACAACCGGGATTTTCACGCCGACTTCTTTCACCGCGCCGATGATGCCTTCGGCAATCATGTCGCAGCGAACGATGCCGCCGAAGATGTTGACCAGTACGGCCGCGACGTTGGTGTCGGACAGAATGATCTTGAACGCTTCAGTCACACGTTCCTTGGTTGCACCACCGCCCACGTCGAGGAAGTTGGCTGGTTTGCCGCCATGCAGGTTGACGATGTCCATGGTACCCATGGCCAGGCCAGCACCGTTGACCATGCAACCGATGTTGCCTTCCAGGGCTACGTAGTTCAGTTCGAACTTGGCAGCGTGCGCTTCGCGCGGATCGTCCTGGGACGGATCGTGGAAGGTTTTCAGCTTAGGCTGACGGTACATGGCGTTGGCGTCGATGTTGATCTTCGCATCGAGGCAATGCAGGTCGCCGTCGGCCTTGATCACCAGCGGGTTCACTTCCAGCAGGGCCAGGTCGTGATCCTTGAACAGCTTGGCCAGACCGACGAAGATCTTGGCGAACTGAGTCACTTGCTTGCCTTCCAGACCCAGCTGGAATGCCAACTCGCGACCCTGGAATGGCTGAGCGCCAACCAGTGGATCGATAGTGGCCTTGAGAATTTTCTCAGGGGTGTCGTGCGCGATTTTCTCGATGTCCACGCCACCTTCGGTGGAAGCCATGAACACGATGCGACGGCTCGAACGGTCAACGACAGCGCCCAGGTACAGCTCTTTAGCGATATCAGTGCACGATTCAACCAGGATCTTGGTGACAGGCTGGCCATTGGCATCAGTCTGATAGGTCACCAGACGCTTGCCCAGCCACTGCTGTGCGAAGGCTTTAGCGTCTTCTTTGCTGCGAACCAGCTTGACGCCGCCCGCTTTACCGCGACCACCCGCGTGGACCTGGGCTTTGACAACCCACTCGGTACCACCGATCTTGTCGCAAGCTTCTGCTGCTGCTTCCGGGGTATCTACCGCAAAACCCTGGGATACTGGCAGGCCGTACTCAGCGAACAGCTGCTTACCCTGATACTCGTGAAGATTCATGCTTTTTACCGTCTTCGTTAGGTACTGCGCATTCGGTGCTGCACTGATTGCAGTGCCGCACCACCTGTGACTGCTGCTTGCGTGGTCTTCCGGTTGCCCGGCGCGACGACGCAAGACTGCGTCCAGCGGACGTTCCGCGGTGAGTCTTGCGCGCAAGGCTCACGACGGGCGGGCCGCCGTGGTTTCTTATTATCTACTTAGCGTTTTTTCTTGTTGGCAATGTGGATGGCGCCGCCATTCACTGCCAGTGCCGCTTCGTGCAACGCTTCGGACAGGGTCGGATGGGAGAAAACCATCATGCCGATGTCCTCGGCGCTGGTGCCGAATTCCATACCGATCGCGCCTTGCTGTACCAGCTCGGCAGCGCTTGGGCCAATCACGTGGACGCCCAGAACGCGGTCAGTCTTGGCATCCGCGATGACCTTGACGAAACCGCCGGTATCGTTGGCTGCCATGGCACGGCCACTGGCGGCGAACGGGAAGGTGCCGATGTTAACTTCAACGCCTTCGGCTTTCAAAGCCTGTTCGGTCTTGCCGACCCAGGCAATTTCCGGGTGGGTGTAGATAACCGACGGGATCAGGTCGTAGTTCATCTGGGCTTTGTGGCCCTTGATGCGCTCGACGACCATGATGCCCTCTTCCGAGGCCTTGTGTGCCAGCATCATGCCGCGAACCACGTCACCGATGGCGTAGACGCCCGGTACGGCGGTCGCGCAATGGTCGTCGACGTGCACGAAACCGCGCTCGTCGAGAACCACGCCGCAATCAGCCGACAGCAGGTCGGTGGTGACTGGGCGACGGCCTACGGCAACGATCAGCTTGTCGAACGTGATGGTCTGTTCGCCGGCGGAGTCGGTGTAAGTAACAACCACTTCCTTGCCCTTGTTGACCTTGGAACCGGTCACGCGCGCACCCAGCTTGATGTCCAGACCTTGTTTGGTCAGGGTTTTCAGCGCTTCCTTGGAGATGGCGGTGTCGGCAGCCATCAGGAAGGTGTCCAGGGCTTCCAGCACCGTCACTTCCGCGCCCAGACGGGACCAGACGGAACCCAGTTCCAGACCGATCACGCCCGCGCCGATCACGCCCAGGCGCTTCGGTACGGCCTGGAATTCCAGGGCGCCAGTCGAATCGACGATCACGTTCTGGTCAACCGGAGCCGGTGGAATGTCGATCGGACGCGAGCCAGGCGCCAGGATCACGTTCTCGGCTTCGATCACTTCAACCGTGCCGTCAGGCTTGGTCACTTCGACTTTCTTGCCAGCCAGCAGCTTGCCGTGGCCTTCGATCGAAGTCACGCCATTGGCCTTGAACAGCATGGCCACGCCGCCGGTCAGGTTCTTGACGATACCGGCCTTGCGACCGACCATCGCCGGCACGTCCATTTTCACGGCGCCGGTGCTGATACCGTGGATGGCGAACCCATCCTTGGCTTCATGGTACTTCCAGGAGCTGTCCAGCAGCGCCTTGGACGGAATGCAGCCAACGTTCAGGCAAGTACCGCCGAGGGCCAGCTTGCCCTCTTTATCCTGGTACTTCTCGATGCAGGCAGTCTTGAGACCAAGTTGCGCTGCCTTGATGGCGGCTACATAGCCGCCAGGGCCCGCGCCAATCACTACCACGTCGAATTTCTGAGTCATGTGTCATTCCTTATCGAATCAAACCGGACGGCCCCGCGTGGGGACCGTCGTGGGACGAAGCTGATCGTTTAAGCGGGCAAGGCACAAGCGCCCTGCCCCTTGGGCGCAATCAGATATCCAGCAGCAGGCGAGCCGGGTCTTCCAGCAGGTTTTTGATAGTCACCAGGAAAGACACCGCTTCCTTGCCGTCGATCAGACGGTGATCGTAGGACAGCGCCAGGTACATCATCGGCAGGATCACCACTTCACCCTTGACCGCCATCGGGCGCTCATTGATGTTGTGCATGCCCAGGATGGCGGCTTGTGGCGGGTTGACGATCGGAGTCGACAGCAGGGAACCGAATGTACCACCGTTGGTGATAGTGAACGTACCGCCGGTCATTTCATCGATGGACAGCTTGCCGTCACGGGCTTTCTTGCCGTAGGTGGCGATGCCGTTTTCGATTTCGGCCAGGCTCATCAGCTCGGCGTTGCGCAGTACCGGAACCACCAGGCCACGGTCGCTGGACACCGCGACACCGACGTCGGAGTAGCCGTGGTAAACGATGTCGGCGCCGTCGATGGAAGCGTTGACCGCCGGGAAGCGTTTCAGCGCTTCGGTGGCCGCTTTCACGAAGAACGACATGAAGCCCAGGCGCACGCCGTTGTGGGTCTTCTCGAACAGGTCCTTGTACTTCGAACGCAGGTCCATGATCGGCTTCATGTTCACTTCGTTGAACGTGGTCAGCATCGCCATGTTCGACTGTGCTTCAACCAGGCGCTTGGCCACGGTGGCGCGAACACGGGTCATCGGTACACGCTTCTCGACGCGATCGCCGGCAGCGAACACCGGCGCGGCGGCAGCCGGAGCGGCAGCCTTGGCCGGTGCGGCGGCAGGCGCGGCTTTCTTCGCGGCAACAGCAGCCACCACGTCTTCCTTGGTCACACGACCGCCTTTGCCGGTGCCGGCAACGGAAGCGATGTTGATGCCGTTTTCTTCAGCCAGCTTGCGCGCGGCCGGTGCAGCCACCGGATCGTCTTCGCCAGTCGCAGCCGGTGCGGCAGCCTGGGCAGCGGCAGCCGGAGCGGCGGCGGCAGGAGCAGCGGCAGCAGCGCCGCCGGCAACGATGGAGCCGAGGACTTCATCGGACAGAACGGTATCGCCTTCGTTCTTGACGATAGCGCCCAACACGCCATCGGCGGTAGCCAGTACTTCCAGGACCACTTTGTCGGTTTCGATGTCGACGATCAGGTCGTCACGCTTGACGGCGTCGCCCGGTTGCTTGTGCCAGGTGGCAACGGTGCCATCGGCAACCGATTCCGGGAAAGTGGGGGCTTTGATCTCGATAGCCATTATCTGTGGTTCCTTAAATTCGGTTTCAGGTGCGCGAAGGCGTTAAACAGTAAAGGCATCTTGCAGCAGTTTTTCCTGCTGCTCAGCGTGCATCGATGCATAACCACAAGCCGGTGCGGCAGAGGCGTCACGGCCGGCGTACTCAAGTACCAGCGACTTGTTGTGCCCGCCAACGATGCGACGCATGTGATGCTGACTGCTGTACCAGGCGCCCTGGTTCATCGGTTCTTCCTGACACCAGACGATGTGCTTGAGGTTCTTGTACGGTGCCAGGACTTCGATCAGGTCGTCTTCCGGGAACGGATACAGTTGCTCGATACGCACGACAGCGATGTCGTCACGGCCTTCGGTACGACGTTTTTCCAGCAGGTCGTAGTAAACCTTGCCGCTGCACAGAATCAGACGACCGACCTTTTTCGGGTCCTGGGCATCGATTTCCGGGATAACGGTCTGGAACGAACCTTCGGCCAGATCTTCCAGCGTGGAGATGGCCAGCTTGTGACGCAGCAGCGACTTGGGTGTCAGCACGATCAGCGGCTTGCGCAGCGGACGGATGACTTGACGACGCAGCAGGTGGTAGATCTGTGCCGGGGTAGTCGGCACGCAGACCTGGACGTTGTGCTCGGCGCACAGCTGCAGGTAGCGTTCCAGACGAGCCGAGGAGTGCTCCGGCCCCTGACCTTCATAACCGTGCGGCAGCAGCATGGTCAGACCGCACAGACGGCCCCACTTGTGCTCGCCACTGGTGATGAACTGGTCGACAACCACCTGGGCACCGTTGGCGAAGTCGCCGAACTGGGCTTCCCAGATCACCAACGCTTCCGGCGTGGTGGTCGAGTAACCGTATTCGAACGCCAGCACCGCTTCTTCGGACAGGAACGAGTCGTACAGATCGAAGCGCGGCTGACCTGCGTACAGGTTCTGCAACGGGATGTAGGTGCCCGCGTCTTTCTGGTTGTGCAGCACGGCATGACGGTGCGAGAACGTACCACGGCCGATGTCCTGGCCGGTCATGCGGATCGGGTGACCTTCGAACGCCAGGGTCGCGTACGCCATGGTTTCGGCGTAACCCCAGTTGATCGGCAGGCCGCCGGCTTGCATCTTCTGCCGGTCTTCGTAGATCTTCGCGACCTGACGCTGGACCACGAAGCCTTCCGGGATTTCCAGCAGCTTGGCGGACAATTCCTGCAGGGTCTTCAGATCGAAGCGGGTGTCGTGACGTGCGGTCCACGCGTGACCCAGGTAAGGGCGCCAGTCGACGAACAACTCCTTGTTCGGTTCCTTGACCAGGCTTTTTACCACGTGCAGACCGTTGTCCAGGGCGTTGCGGTATTCGTCGACTTTCGCCTGGACACGCGCTTCATCCAGGACCTTGGACTGAACCAGGCGCTCGGCGTACAGCTCACGGGTGGTGCGCTGCTTGGTGATCTGCTGATACATCAACGGCTGGGTGCCGCTCGGCTCATCCGCTTCGTTGTGACCACGACGACGGTAGCAGACCAGGTCGATCACCACGTCGCGCTTGTACTGCATGCGGTAGTCGATGGCCAGCTGGGTCACGAACAGGACGGCTTCCGGATCATCGCCATTCACATGGAGGATCGGCGCCTGGATCATCTTCGCAACGTCGGTGGCGTACTCGGTGGAGCGCGAGTCCAGCGGGTTGCTGATGGTGAAACCGACCTGGTTGTTGATCACGATGTGCACGGTGCCGCCGGTCTTGAAACCGCGGGTCTGCGACATCTGGAAGGTTTCCATGACCACGCCTTGCCCTGCGAACGCAGCGTCACCGTGGAGGGAAATCGGCAGAACCTTGTCACCGGTCGCATCGTTGCGACGGTCCTGACGGGCGCGAACCGAACCTTCAACCACCGGGGAAACGATTTCCAGGTGGGACGGGTTGAACGCCATTGCCAGGTGAACTTCACCGCCGGTGGTCATCACGTTGGACGAGAAGCCCTGGTGGTATTTCACGTCACCGGAACCCAGCTCGACCTTCTTCTTGCCTTCGAACTCGTCGAACAGCTCGCGCGGGTTCTTGCCGAAGGTGTTGACCAGTACGTTCAGACGGCCACGGTGGGCCATGCCGATGACGATTTCCTTGGTGCCGTAGGAACCGGAACGCTGGATCAGCTCATCGAGCATCGGAATCAGGCTCTCGCCACCTTCCAGGCCGAAACGCTTGGTGCCCGGGTACTTGGTGCCCAGGTACTTTTCCAGGCCTTCGGCGGCGGTGACGCGCTCGAGCAGATGGCTCTTGATGTCCGCGGAGAAGGTTGGACGGCCGCGCACGCTTTCCAGACGCTGCTGGAACCAGTGGCGTTGCTCGGAGTCGACGATGTGCGTGAATTCAGCGCCGATGGTGCGGCAATATGTCTGCTGCAACGCTTCGTGAATTTCGCGTAGGCTCGCTTCCTCTTTGCCGATGAACAGGTCGCCGGCACGGAAGGTCGTATCAAGATCGGCATTGGTCAAGCCGTAATGATTGATCGACAGGTCTGCGGGTGCAGGACGCTGCCACAGTCCCAGCGGGTCGAGCTGGGCTGCTTGGTGGCCACGCATCCTGTAGGCCTGGATCAATCGCAGCACTTCAACCTGCTTCTTCTCGTGCTCACTGCTCACGCTGCCGGCGGAAACCGGTTGGGCGCGGCGCTGGTTCTTTGCCAGCAAGACGAAATGATCGCGGATTGTCGAGTGCGAAACATCGGTGGCAGCGTTGCCGTCAGCGGGCAACGTCTGAAATTTGGTGCGCCACTCTTCTGGCACAGCGTTAGGGTCGTGCAGGTAGAGCTCGTAGAGCTCTTCCACATAGGCAGCGTTACCACCTGAAAGATAGCCGCTGTTCCACATGCGCTGCATCACGCTTTCTTGCATGCTTGGTCACCCTCGGTTAGGGGACACCATCGACGAAAACACCACGCACGCTTGCAACAGTCCGAATGCAGCGACCAAAACAAGCCACTTGGGATCACGCTGATAGTCCGGGTACCAGCCCGGATGCCCCTGCTGGTCTCATTTCTTCAAAAATAAGAGCCACAGCTTTATGAGCCGTTGCTCTGGTTATAGCCGGGGCGCGGGTTGAAGCCCGCGCCCTGGCCTTTCTACGGTTACAGCGGTAGCACTTTTACAACAGCCGGGTTACAGCCGCTGAATCACACGCCGCTTTGCAGCAGCATGTTACGGATGTGACCGATGGCCTTGGTCGGATTCAAGCCTTTCGGACAAACGTTGACGCAGTTCATGATCCCGCGGCAGCGGAACACGCTGAACGGGTCATCCAGCGAAGCCAGGCGCTCGCTGGTCTTGGTGTCGCGACTGTCTGCCAGGAAGCGGTACGCTTGCAGCAGGGCGGCCGGACCCAGGAACTTGTCGGGGTTCCACCAGAAGGACGGGCAGGAAGTCGAGCAGCAAGCGCACAGGATGCACTCGTACAGACCGTCCAGCTTCTCGCGCTCTGCCGGCGACTGCAGACGCTCGATGGCCGGGGCCGGCGTGTCGTTCTGCAGGAATGGCTTCACCTTCTCGTATTGCTTGTAGAAGATGCTCATATCGACGACCAGGTCACGGATCACCGGCAAACCAGGCAGCGGACGTACCACCAGCTTGTTGCCCTTGACCACGGCGGACAGCGGCGTGATGCACGCCAGGCCGTTCTTGCCGTTGATGTTCATGCCATCGGAACCGCACACGCCTTCACGGCACGAGCGACGATAGGAGAAACCTTCGTCCTGTTCCTTGATCAGGGCCAGAACGTCCAGCACCATCAAGTCCTTGCCACCGGTGTCGACCTGGAAAACCTGGGTTTTCGGCGCCGAATCGGTGTCCGGGTTGTAACGATAAACTTCGACTTGCAACATATCGATCACCCTTTAGTAAGTCCGGACTTTTGGTTCGAAAGTCGGAACGGTCTTCGGCGAGAAGTTAACGGCACGCTTGGTCACGCGCTTCTCACCCGGGAAGAACAGGGTATGGCACAGCCAGTTTTCGTCGTCGCGCTCTTCGAAGTCTTCACGGGCATGGGCGCCGCGGGACTCTTTGCGATGCTCAGCGGCAATCGCTGTGGCTTCGGCCACTTCCAGCAGGTTTTGCAGCTCGAGGGCTTCGATACGCGCGGTGTTGAAGGCCTGAGACTTGTCGTTGATCTTGACGTTGGCGATACGCTCGCGCAGGCCAGCCAACTGGGCGATACCCTTCTGCATGTATTCGCCGGTACGGAATACACCGAAGTAGTTCTGCATGCAGCTTTGCAGCTCGCGACGCAGGGTGGCGACGTCTTCGCCGTCGGTGCGCTCGTTCAGAGCGGACAGACGTGCCAGTGCCGCCGTGATGTCGGCGTCGGTGGCGTCGTCGTAGTCGATACCGTCGCTCAGGGCTTTTTCCAGGTGCAGGCCGGCCGCACGACCGAAGACCACCAGGTCGAGCAGCGAGTTGCCGCCCAGACGGTTGGCGCCGTGAACCGATACGCAGGCCACTTCACCGACCGCGAACAGGCCCGGGATAATGGTGTCGACGCCGTTGGCGTCCTGAGTCATCGCCTGACCGTGGATGTTGGTGGGAACACCACCCATCATGTAGTGGCAGGTTGGGACAACCGGAACTGGCGCAACGACCGGGTCAACGTGAGCGAAGGTCTTGGACAGTTCGCAGATACCTGGCAGGCGGCTGTGCAGCACTTCCTCGCCGAGGTGGTCGAGCTTGAGCAGCACGTGGTCGCCGTTCGGGCCACAGCCGTTGCCGGCGATGATTTCCTTGACCATCGAACGTGCTACCACGTCACGACCGGCCAGGTCTTTCGCGTTCGGCGCATAACGCTCCATAAAACGCTCGCCGTGCTTGTTGATCAGGTAACCGCCTTCACCGCGGCAACCTTCGGTGACCAGTACACCGGCGCCGGCGATGCCGGTCGGGTGGAACTGCCACATTTCGATGTCTTGTACCGGCACGCCAGCACGCAGAGCCATGCCGACGCCGTCACCGGTGTTGATCAGGGCATTGGTGGTGGACGAGTAGATACGACCGGCACCACCGGTGGCCAGGACGGTAGCCTTGGCGCGGATGTAGCTGGTTTCGCCGGTTTCGATGCAGATGGCGATCACACCGACGAACGCGCCGTCCTGGTTCTTCACCAGATCGACCGCGTAGTACTCGTTCAGGAACACGGTGCCGGCTTTCAGGTTGCCCTGATAAAGGGTGTGCAGCAGCGCGTGACCGGTACGGTCGGAAGCGGCACAGGTACGTGCTGCCTGACCGCCTTTACCGTAATCCTTCGACTGACCGCCGAATGGACGCTGGTAGATACGACCCTGCTCGGTACGCGAGAACGGCATGCCCATGTGGTCCAGCTCGTAAACCGCAGCCGGGCCTTCCTGACACATGTATTCGATAGCGTCCTGGTCACCGATATAGTCGGAACCCTTGACGGTATCGTACATGTGCCAGCGCCAGTCATCGTTCGGGTCGGCCGAAGCGATGGCGCAGGTGATGCCACCCTGGGCGGATACGGTGTGCGAACGGGTCGGGAACACCTTGGTGATCACGGCAGTCTTGTGACCGCCCTCGGCCAGTTGCAGTGCGGCACGCATGCCCGCGCCGCCGCCACCAATGATGATGGCGTCGAAAGAAATCGTTGGAATGTTAGCCATGAATCAGATACCCCAGAGAATCTGCACACCCCAGACGAAGTACGCGAACATCGCAACGCCGCACACTGCCTGGAAAAGGAAACGCACTGCTGTCGCGGACTTGCCCAGCGCCATCGGCGTCAGGTAGTCGGTCGAAATGGTCCACATGCCGACCCAGGCGTGAGCGCCCAGGGCCACCAGGGCCAGCAGACTGAAGATGCGCATCCCGTTGTGGGCGAACAGGCCGTGCCACTGGGCGTAGCCCAGGCCAGGGTTCGCGACGACGTATCCGATCAGAAAAATGAAATAAGCCGCGAGAACGACGGCAGACACGCGCTGCGCCATCCAGTCGTAGAGGCCCGAACGCGATAGGTTCGTAACGCTGGTTACCATATCCAAACTCCCGCCAGAACGATCAGCACCACGGAAATGGCGATGACGATTTTCGAGCCCAGCTTGCCGCCTTCCAGCGTTTCACCGATGCCCATATCCATGATCAGATGGCGCACGCCAGCCACCATGTGATACAGCAAGGCGGACAGAAGCCCCCATCCAACGAACTTGGCCAGCGGGCTGGTCAAGCACGCCTTCACCTCGGCGAAACCTTCCTCCGAACCCAGGGATTTGCTCAATGCGTACAGCATGAAGCCCAGGCCGAGGAACAGGATGATGCCGGATACACGGTGAAGAAACGACGTAACGCCGGTTATGGGGAGTTTGATGGTCCTTAGGTCTAGGTTTACAGGTCGTTGGCTTTTCACGGCTTTTTTTTCACTGATGAGCCCTAACGATCAGGGCAAAGTTGTTGGGCAAGTGCACTGGTCAGGTACCCACCACCCAGGGAGTGACGACCCCCAGTAAAACAGGCCCAAAAGCCCCTGGCGGTCGGCTGCCGAGTATAGACAGTTAGGCTACTAATGACAACGCAAAGGACTACCCCTAATAGCGCATTGCGTTAGTAGGATAAAAGGCGTAAATAGCCGTCAATTTCGAGGAAAAGCTCCGCCCAAAGCCGCCTACGACAAGACTTTTGGCAAATTGACATTCAAATTTATCTCACTATAGTGGTGCGGGCCCTGCGTGGGGGGCCTGTCTGATGATTTCAAGCATAAATAGGAGGCCACATGGCTGACAAAAAAGCGCAGTTGATCATCGAGGGCGCAGCCCCCGTCGAGCTGCCCATTTTAACCGGCACCGTTGGTCCCGATGTAATCGACGTGCGGGGCCTGACGGCCACGGGCCGGTTCACATTCGACCCTGGCTTCATGTCGACCGCTTCCTGCGAGTCGAAGATCACCTATATCGACGGCGATAACGGCATTCTGCTGCACCGCGGCTACCCGATCGAGCAACTCGCCGAGAAATCGGACTACCTGGAAACCTGCTACCTGCTGCTCAACGGCGAACTGCCGACGGTCGAGCAGAAGGCCCAGTTCGTCAGCACCGTGAAGAATCACACCATGGTGCACGAGCAGTTGAAGACCTTCTTCAACGGCTTCCGTCGCGACGCCCACCCGATGGCCGTGATGTGCGGCGTGGTCGGTGCCCTGTCGGCGTTCTACCACGACTCGCTGGACATCAATAACGCCCAGCACCGCGAGATTTCCGCCATTCGCCTGGTCGCCAAGATGCCGACCCTGGCCGCGATGGTGTACAAGTACTCCATGGGCCAGCCCATGATGTACCCGCGCAACGACCTGTCGTACGCGGAAAACTTCCTGCACATGATGTTCAACACCCCGTGCGAGATCAAACCGATCAGCCCGGTGCTCGCCAAGGCCATGGACCGGATCTTCATCCTCCATGCCGACCACGAGCAGAACGCCTCGACCTCCACCGTGCGCCTGGCGGGCTCTTCGGGTGCCAACCCGTTCGCCTGTATCGCCGCCGGTATCGCCGCGCTCTGGGGCCCTGCCCATGGCGGCGCGAACGAAGCGGTCCTGACCATGCTCGATGAAATCGGCGATGTCTCGAACATCGACAAGTTCATCGCCAAGGCCAAGGACAAGAACGATCCGTTCAAGCTGATGGGCTTCGGTCACCGGGTCTACAAGAACCGCGACCCACGCGCCACCGTGATGAAGCAGACCTGCGACGAAGTCCTCCGAGAGCTGGGCATCAACAACGATCCGCAGCTGGAACTGGCCATGCGTCTCGAAGAGATCGCCCTGACCGATCCGTACTTCATCGAGCGCTCGCTGTACCCGAACGTCGACTTCTACTCGGGGATCATCCTCAAGGCGATCGGCATCCCGACCAGCATGTTCACCGTGATCTTCGCCCTGGCGCGGACCGTGGGCTGGATCTCCCACTGGAAGGAAATGCTCTCCAGCCCGTACAAGATTGGCCGTCCGCGTCAGCTGTACACCGGCTACGAGTCGCGTGACATCACCAAGCTGGAAGACCGCAAGTAACAGCGGCCTTGCAATAGCGTCTTGGCTACACCGGAAACGGCCTCTTGATAGAGGCCGTTTCTGTTTGTGGAGATCCAGCGGCTCAATGCCGGCCTTGTAGGAGCGAGCTTGCTCGCGATGGTAGCCGCCACACCGTGAAGCCCCAGATGCCCCGCGTTATCGTTAACGCCCATCGCGAGCAAGCTCGCGCCTACAAGGACCGAGACAACCCAACAAAAAATGCCCCGGTCTCTCGACCGGGGCATTTTCTTGCAACACAGCTTATCTATAAAGCGTATCCATCCCTCAGTGAGAAACCGCCCCGCTCGCCCCCAACCCAGTCTGCGAACGCACGAATTGCGGGAAGAACAGCGCCCGCTCGTTCTCGGCGGCCGTCGACTTGTCGGTGATGGAGAAGAACCAGATCCCGACGAACGCAATGGCCATCGAGAACAGCGCCGGATACTCATACGGGAAAATGGCTTTCTCGTGATGCATGATCTGCACCCAGATGGTTGGCCCCAGAACCATCAGCCCGACCGCACTGATCAAGCCCATCCAGCCGCCGATCATCGCCCCCCGGGTGGTCAGCTTCTTCCAGTACATGGAAAGCAGCAGCACCGGGAAGTTGCAACTGGCAGCAATGGAGAACGCCAGGCCAACCATGAACGCGATGTTCTGACTTTCGAAGAGGATACCCAGGACGATCGCCAACACGCCGAGGGCGATGGTGGTGATCTTCGAGACACGAATCTCATCCTTTTCGTTGGCCTTGCCCTTCTTGATCACGCTGGCATACAGGTCATGGGACACCGCCGAGGCACCGGCCAGGGTCAGACCAGACACCACCGCGAGGATGGTGGCAAAGGCCACCGCCGAGATAAAACCAAGGAAGATGTTGCCGCCCACCGCGTTGGCCAGGTGCACCGCCGCCATGTTGTTGCCACCGAGCAATGCGCCCGCCGCATCCTTGAACGCCGGATTGGTGCTGACCAGCAGGATCGCGCCAAAACCGATGATAAAGGTCAGGATATAGAAGTAACCGATGAAACCAGTGGCATACAACACGCTCTTGCGCGCTTCCTTGGCGTCGCTCACGGTGAAGAAACGCATCAGGATATGCGGCAGGCCGGCAGTACCGAACATCAGCGCCAGCCCCAGCGAGAAGGCCGAGACCGGATCCTTCACCAGACCACCGGGGCTCATGATCGCCTCACCCTTGGGGTGAACCTTGATCGCTTCGGAGAACAGGGTGTTGAAGTCGAAGTTGACATGCTTCATCACCATCAGCGCCATGAACGAGGCACCGGACAGCAACAGCACCGCCTTGATGATCTGCACCCAGGTGGTCGCCAACATGCCGCCAAACAGCACATAGAGGCACATCAGGATGCCCACCAGGATCACCGCCACGTAGTAGTCCAGGCCGAACAGCAGCTGGATCAGCTTGCCGGCGCCGACCATCTGGGCGATCAGGTAGAAGGACACCACCACCAGCGAACCGCAGGCCGACAGCGAGCGGATCTGGGTTTGCCCGAGGCGATAGGACGCCACATCGGCAAAGGTGTACTTGCCCAGGTTGCGCAGGCGCTCGGCAATCAGGAACAGGATGATCGGCCAGCCCACCAGGAAGCCGATCGAGTAGATCAGGCCGTCGTAGCCCGAGGCGTAGACCAGCGCGGAAATCCCCAGGAAGGACGCCGCCGACATATAGTCGCCAGCAATCGCCAGACCGTTCTGCAAACCGGTGATCTTGCCGCCCGCCGCGTAGTAGTCGGCGGCCGACTTGTTGCGCTTGGAGGCCCAGTAGGTGATGCACAGGGTTGCGCCGACGAACACCACGAACATCGCGATGGCCGCCACATTGAGAGGTTGCTTGTGCACTTCGCCGGTCAGGGCGTCAGCCGCCAGGACCAGGGGCGCGAAGGCCGAGCCAGCCAATACTGCCAATAGACGCCGGATCATTGTTGGGCCTCCTTGAGAATCGCGTTATTCAGGTCATCGAACTCGCCATTGGCGCGATGCACATAGATGGCCGTCAGGACGAACGCCGAAACGATCAGTCCGACACCCAACGGGATGCCCCAGGTAATGGAAGAGCCAGGACTGAGCTTGGCGCCCAGGATCTGTGGCCCATAGGCGATCAACAGAATGAAAGCCGAGTAAAGCCCGAGCATGATCGCCGAAAGTGTCCAGGCGAAGCGTTCTCGTTTCTTGACCAGCTCCTTGAAGCGGGGGCTGTTTTGAATCGAGAGGTAAATGCTGTCGTTCATTGTTTTTATCCTCGCAGCACAGATGAGTTGGAACATATTCCACTTTAGGCGGCTATCGAATGGATTCCAGACGACCTTAGTATTAGAACGACATTACGGTTTCGCCAGTTTTTGGCCGAATAAGCCCTGAAACCGCCAAAAAACCTGTAGGAGCTGGCTTGCCGGCGATGGCGTCCGCAAGACAATGCAAGATTTTCGGGCCTCATCGCCAACAAGCCGGCTCCCACAATGACCGAGTCGACCGTCATTGCACGTTCAGGGTCAAAACGCTATCGACCGGCAGGACGCCTCACCTGGCCTCAAGACGCAAAAAGGCCGCATGACGTGCAGTCATGCGGCCTTTTCGGGGTACTACGCGGGGAAGCGGGTTACTTGGTCCACTCGGCTACGCGGTCCGGGTGCTTGGCGACCCAGTCCTTGGCCGCGACGTCCGGCTTGGCGCCGTCCTGGACCGCCAGCATGACTTCGCCGATCTCATCCTTGGAGGCCCACTGGAATTTCTTCAGGAACGCCGCCACTTCCGGCGCCTTGGCTTCCAGGCCCTTGCTGCCGATGCTGTTGACGGTCTCAGCCGCGCCGTAGACGCCTTTCGGGTCGTCCAGGAACCGCAGCTTCCACTTGGCGAACATCCAGTGCGGCACCCAACCGGTGACGGCAATGGATTCGTGCTTCTCTTCGGCACGGGTCAATTCGGCGATCATCGCCGCGCCCGAACTGGCTTGCAGCTTGTAGTCCAGGCCGTAGTCCTTGATCGCCTGGTCGGTCTTGAGCATCACACCCGAACCGGCGTCGATACCGACAATCTTGTTCTTGTAGGTGGTGTCATCCTTCAGGTCGGCGATCGACTTGGCCGTGACGTACTCCGGTACGATCAGGCCGATCTTGGCATCCTTGAAGTTGGGGCCGTAGTCGACCACCTTGTCCTTGTTCTTGGCCCAGTATTCACCGTGGGTCACCGGCAGCCAGGCGGAGAGCATGGCATCGAGCTTGCCGGTGGCAACGCCCTGCCACATGATCCCGGTCGCCACAGCCTGCAGCTTCACGTCGTAACCCAACTTCTGCTTGATCACCTCGGCCGCCACGTTGGTGGTGGCAACGCTGTCGGACCAGCCATCGACATAACCGATGGTGATTTCCTTGCCAGCGGCACTCACCAGTGTGGAGCTGATCGCCAGCGCCAGAACGGCACCAGCGCCTAAGAGTCGTCGCATCTTCATCGTTACTTCCCCGAAATGCTGCACCCGACGACTGCCGGGCGACGTCAACGTATTGTTATAGCGCATGGCGCCCCCATCACGCCTCACCCGTAAACCCGTCCGATCATCAGCGGAGTTCTGACGCCCTGATCATCAACCCGACTCGCCCATCGACCTGCTCTGACAGCGACCTCAAGGCAACGAGAAACGACATCAGAACGCCATCAATCGGGGGCTTGAGAAATCCCCCTCGTTTATTGCGCTCGAACTTTGCATGACAAAATACTGCACGGGCCCAAGGCCTGGGGAAATCCGGGTAATATGCGCGGCTTTGTTCCCATACGGCCCGACCATGTCCGCCACTGCCCGTTTCCCGCTCCGCCCCTATTTGTTCGCTTGCCTGCTCGGGCTTCTTGCACTCTGCGGCTTCTGGTATGGCCTCGGCCAGCCGGTGCTGCTGCCCGATGCGGCGACGCCGACGCACAAGCTGCAATGCGCCTCCTATACCCCGTTCGCCAAGGACCAATCGCCGTTCGACCAACCGTTCAAGCCACGTCTTGAACGCATGGAGGCTGACCTGGCACTGCTGGCGACGAACTTCGAGTGCATTCGCACCTACTCCATGACCGGCCTCGAAGCCCTGCCGGACCTGGCACGCAAGCACGGTTTGAAGATGATGATCGGCGCCTGGGTCAGCAGCGATCCCGTGGCCACTGAACAGGAAGTCGATGCCCTGATCGCCTCGGCCAACGCCAACCCCGACGTGGTCAGCGCGGTGATCGTCGGCAACGAAGCCTTGCTGCGCAAGGAAGTGACCGGCGACCAACTGGTCAAGCTGATCCAGAAGGTCAAGGCCCAGGTGAAGCAGCCGGTCACCTATGCCGACGTCTGGGTGTTCTGGCTCGAGCATCCACAGATCGCCCCCGCCGTGGACTTCCTGACCATTCACCTGCTGCCGTACTGGGAAGACGAACCCTCCAGCATCGACCGCGCGCTCGAACATGTCGCCCAGGTCCGCGAGGTGTTCGGCAAGCAGTTCGCGCCCAAGGACATCCTGATCGGCGAAACCGGCTGGCCGAGCGAAGGCCGCCAGCGCGAAACCGCCCTGCCGAGCCGGGTCAACGAAGCCCGCTTCATTCGTGGTTTTGTCACCCTGGCCGAGCAGAACGGCTGGCACTACAACCTGATCGAGGCCTTCGACCAGCCGTGGAAACGCGGTAGCGAAGGCGCTGTCGGCGGTTACTGGGGCCTGTTCGATGCCGATCGCCAGGACAAGGGGGTGTTGGCCGGTGCGGTTTCGAACTTGCCGCATTGGCCGCAGTGGCTGGGGTTCGGTGGGCTGATTTTCCTCGGCACCTTGCTGATCGCCGGACGGGTCCGCAGCACGCGGGCGGCGCTGCTGCTACCGCTGTTGGGAGCACTGGCGGGTTGTTCCATCGGTGCCTGGGGCGAGTTGGCGCGGGTGACCAGCCGGTTTCCCGGCGAGTGGATCTGGGCCGCCCTGCTGCTGGCGCTGAACCTGTTGGTGCTGGCCCATGCCACGTTGACCCTCGGCAGCCAGGCCGGCGGGCGGGCGGGCCTGTGCAAATGGCTGGAACAACGCGCCGGCTGGTTGCTGGCGGGCGCCGGCTTTGCCGCGGCGGTGATGATGCTGGAGCTGGTGTTCGATCCACGCTACCGCAGCTTCCCGAGCGCGGCCTTGCTGTTGCCGGCGCTGGTATTCCTGGTGCGGCCGGTCCGTGGTCCGCGTCGGGAGCTCGGTCTGCTGGCGCTGATCATCGGCGCCGGCATTGCCCCGCAGCTGTATCGCGAGGGCCTGGCCAACCAGCAGGCCTGGGGCTGGGCGTTGGTCAACGGGCTGATGGTGGCCGCCCTGTGGCGCAGCATGCGGGTTTGTAAATAACCGGAAAGCCTTGCTTCAGGGCTCGACGCTATTGCGCGCTGAAACACCACCCTGTGGGAGCCGGCTTGCCGGCGATGAGGCCCGCAAGCCTTGCACTGCCCATAAGGACGCCATCGCCAGCAAGCCGGCTTCCACAATGACCGTGTTGAGCGTAACGATGAGACAAAGGTCAAGACGGTCTCTACCGCGCCATCAAGCCGCCCGCACCAACCGCAACCCCGCAATCACCAACGCAAACACCGCCAGGCTGGTGTTGTACAACGCCAGCGCCGGAAATCCGGCCAGCAGCGCCAATACCGCCAAGCCTCGGCCCAAACGCCCCGGCGCGACAAACGCCAGCAGCGCCGCGACCAACGCCGTCCAGCCCAGCGCCTTGAAGTGGATCAACCAGCCCAGGCTGGAACGCGCCTGGCACTGCCAACGCAATGCCTCATCCACGCACACCCCGACCCACTGCCCGTCCTCCATCAACCCGTAGCGCACGCCATAACTGGCAGCCAGCCACAACGGCAGGAGAATAAGCAGCAGGACCAGCGGCAAACGGCGAGACATGGACAACTCCGATAAGCGAAAACGGCGACCAGCATAATCGCCACAACCACCTATGCAAGCGTTCGCCACACTTAACTGCTCGGCAAACTGCGGCAAAGTGTATCGTTGCCAAGGAAATATCCCTGGCAACCCCGTCTAAAATGCTTTTTTAGTGTCGGAACATGGCACTTCGGCAGTACCCCGGTGGTCATAGCCTGCGAACCTCATTCAGTGCTTTCCTTCAAAGGGATGTAGTCATGCTCCGTTCTCTACGCCTCGCTGCCTTTATCGGCGGTCTCATTTTGAGTGCGTCCGCCCTGGCAGTCGATGTCGACGCCGCCAGCTATGGCTACCCGTTGACCAACCCATTCGAAGCGACCATCGCCACCACGCCACCGGCCCTGCGTCCAACACTGCCCGATGACGACGACATCCACCAAGCCGACTACAACCTCAAGCTGCGCCCCGAACGCGACTTCATCCTCCCAGACAATTTCTGGGCGGTAAAAAAACTCACCTACCGCCTGGCCCGGCAGGATCACCCGGCGCCGCTGATCTTCCTGATCTCCGGCACCGGCGCACGCTATGACAGCAGCATCAACGAATACCTGAAGAAGCTCTATTACCAGGCCGGCTACCACGTCGTGCAGTTGTCGTCGCCCACCAGCTTCGACTTCATGAGCGCCGCCTCGCGCTTCGCCACCCCCGGCATCAGCCAGGAAGACGCCGAGGACATGTACCGGGTCATGCAGGCGGTGCGTGCCCAGCAACCGAAATTGCCGGTGACCGAGTACTACCTCACCGGCTACAGCCTCGGCGCCCTCGACGCGGCCTTTGTCAGCAAACTGGATGAAACCCGGCGCAGCTTCAACTTCAAGAAAGTCCTGCTGCTCAATCCGCCGGTCAACCTCTACACCTCGGTCACCAACCTGGACAAGCTGGTCCAGACCGAGGTCAAGGGCATCACCAATACCACCTCCTTCTATGAACTGGTGCTGGCCAAGCTGACCCGTTACTTCCAGCAGAAGGGCTACATCGACCTCAACGACGCCCTGCTCTACGACTTCCAACACTCCAAGCAACATCTGAGCAACGAACAGATGGCCATGCTGATCGGCACCACCTTCCGCTTTTCGGCGGCGGACATCGCCTTCACCTCGGACCTGATCAACCGCCGCGGCCTGATCACCCCACCGAAGTACCCGATCAGCGAAGGCACCAGCCTTACGCCAATGTTCAAGCGTGCCCTGCAATGCGATTTCGACTGCTACCTGACCGAGCAGGTGATTCCGATGTGGCGGGCCCGCAGCGACGGCGGCAGCCTGCTGCAACTGATCGACCAGGTCAGCCTCTACGCGCTCAAGGACTACCTGCACGACAGCCCGAAAATCGCCGTGATGCACAACGCCGACGACGTCATCCTCGGCCCTGGCGACCTCGGTTTCCTGCGCAGCACCTTTGGCAATCGCCTGACGGTCTACCCCCATGGCGGCCACTGCGGCAACCTCAATTACCGCGTCAACGCCGACGCCATGCTGGAGTTCTTCCGTGGCTAAATCTCTTTTGTTGCTCGCCGCCTTGCTCTGCGCAACCCCTGCCCTGGCCGACAACAGCAAAGCCCACGACTCCGTGGTGCCGGACGCGGACGGCTTCACCGAACCGTTGAAAAAGCTCAAGTTCAACCCGGGCCTGGACCAGCGTGAATTCGAACGCTCGACCCTCAACGCCCTGAGTGTCTACGACCCGTTGGAGTCCTGGAACCGCCGGGTCTACCACTTCAACTACCGCTTCGACGAATGGGTGTTTCTGCCAGCGGTCGATGGTTACCGCTACGTCACGCCAACCTTCCTGCGCGAGGGCGTGAGCCACTTCTTCAGTAACCTGGGAGATGTTTCCAACCTGCTCAACAGCCTGTTCCAGTTCAAGGGCAAGCGGGCACTGGAAACCACCGGGCGCCTGTTGCTCAACACCACCATCGGCGTCGCCGGCCTGTGGGATCCAGCGACCAGGATGGGCCTGCCACGGCAGACCGAAGACTTCGGCCAGACCCTCGGTTTCTATGGCGTGCCGGGCGGGGCGTACCTGGTGCTGCCGTTCTTCGGACCGTCGAACCTGCGCGATACCGGTGGCCTGGTATTCGACTTCGCCGCCGAATCACAGATCAACTTCCTCAATGTTTCGCAGGTCAGCTCGGACCATCCGGAAATCTATCTGCTGGAGGCCATCGACAAGCGCTACACCACCAGCTTCCGTTATGGCCAGTTGAACTCGCCGTTCGAATACGAGAAAGTCCGCTACGTGTACACCGAGGCGCGCAAGTTGCAGATCGCCGAATAAGCCCGGAGATTATCGGGACGGCGTGCATCTCCCCCTGTAGGAGCCAGCTTGCTGGCGATGGTGGCCGAGGCACCGCGGGGCGTCAGGTTTGTCGGGTTATCGTTGACGACCATCGCCAGCAAGCTGGCGCCTACAGGGACGCGGTGCTCTCGGGATTGTCGATAAACAGGCTCAACAAGGACTCAAGCATGTACCAGCTGATCGCTACCGACCTGGACGGCACCCTGCTGTTACCGAACGACCGCATCGGCGACTATTCGCATGGGGTGCTCCAGCGTCTGCTGAAGGCCGGCAAGCACGTGGTCATCGCCACCGGGCGCAGCCAGCCCGATGTCGAGGCGATCCTGCGGCCCTATGGTTTGCCGGTTCACCTGATCACCGCCAACGGCGCGCGGATCAGCAGTGCCTGCAAGACCTTCGACACCAGCGAGCACCTGCCACCGCAGGTCGTGCGGACACTGCTGGACGCCACCCGCCACGACCCGAAGCTGGTGACCAACCTGTATTGCCAATCCCGCTGGTTCACCAACGCCGATAGCCAGCAACTGAAGCAGTTCAAGCAGAACCTGGGCTTCCCGCCCACGGTCGCGGGGATCGACGAGTTCCCGATCGAGGTGGTGGAGAAGATCTTCTTTATCCACCAGGACCACGACCACGAAGCCCTGGCGAGTCTCGATGAACAGCTCAAGGCCCGGGTCGGCGATCAGGTGCACAGCACCTTTTCCTCGCCCTGGTGCCTGGAAATGATGGCCGCCAGCGTATCCAAGGGCAGTGCCCTGAAGAAACTCGCGGATTTCCTGCAAGTGCCGCTGAGCCAATGCATCGCGTTCGGCGACGGGATGAACGATGTCGAGATGCTCTCGAGCATCGGCAAGGGCCTGGTGATGGGGACGGCTCACGCCAAGGTGTTCCAGGCCCTGCCGGGGCATGAAACCCTGGGCAGTTGCAGCGAGGAGTCGGTGGCCCGCTATCTGGCGGCGAATCTGCTGCCGGCCCAAGACACAGACTGAACACGGTCCCTTGTAGGAGCCAGCTTGCTGACGATGGCGTCCACCTGGACGCCACAAGACTCAAGGGCCCCATCGCTGCGATGCGGCGTCTCGACAAGCCAGCTCCACAAGGATTGTGTGGTGTTCTCAGGTCAGCGCCGACGCCGTCTGCGCCAGCAGCGAAACCTGCGGCAACCCCAAGAACCGGCACAGCTCCTCGCGCTTGGCCAGCGCATCGCGACGCCCCAGCTCGATCAGTTCGCTGCAATAAGACGCCTCGAACAACAGGTAACTCAACACCCCCGCGCCACTGGTCCGGGTCGCCCCCGGCCCACGCAGGAAAAAGCGCAACGCCGCCGGCAATTCATGCCGATGGCGTGCGGCGATTTCATCGATCGGCTGACTCGGCGCGATCACCAGCACATCCACCGGCGCCAAGCCCAAGCTACTCGGTTGGGGCGGCAACAGCCGGCTGAACTGATTCAAGCGCTGCAACAACTCAATATCGCTTTCCAGGCTGTCGATGAAGGTGCTGTTGAGCATATGCCCACCGATCTGCGCCAGACTCGGCTGCTGCCCGCTATAAGTCCGCTCGGTGGCGGTGTCGACACCCCGCGGGTTGCCGCTGACCCCCACCACCAACACCCGGGTCGCCCCCAGATGCAACGCCGGACTGATCGGCGCCGACTGGCGCACCGCACCGTCACCGAAATACTCCTGGCCGAGCTTGACCGGAGCAAACAGCAGCGGTATCGCCGAACTGGCCAGCAAATGCTCGACGCTCAACCGGGTCGGCACACCGACCCGCCGATGGCGCAACCAGGAGTCAATGGCGCCCTTCCCCTGATAGAAGGTCACCGCCTGGCCGGACTCATAGCCAAACGCGGTGATTGCCACGGCGTGCAAACGCTGTTGCTCGATGGCATGGTCGATACCCGGCAGGTGCAACTTGTCATTGAGCAGATCGCGCAAGGGTGAACTGTCGAGCAGCGCCACCGGGACCTGCGTGCCCAGGCCCAGCAGGCTGTGGCCGACAAAACGGCTGGCCTGGCGGATCACTCCCGGCCAGTCGCTGCGCAACACCAGGTGGCTGCGAAAGCCCTGCCAGAACGCGGTCAGGCGTTCGATCGCCGCGGTAAAGTCCATCGCCCCGCTGGCCAGGCTGACCGCATTGATCGCGCCGGCCGACGTGCCGACGATCACTGGAAATGGATTGACTGCTCCCGGCGGCAACAGCTCGGCAATCGCCGCCAGCACCCCCACCTGATAGGCCGCGCGCGCGCCCCCTCCGGAGAGAATCAGACCGGTGACCGGTTCAGCTGGGCTCATCGCGACACTCCGTCAATCAGGAAACTTCCTGATACACCACCCCCGGTCCCCGCCGCAACACCCGGGCAGGTTTATCGGCGCTTTTCGTAGAGCTTGGGTTCACCCGGCGGTCGGCTCTTGAAGCGGCGATGAGCCCAGAGGTACTGCTCCGGGCATTGGCGTAGAACCACCTCGACCCACTGGTTGATCCGCAGGCAGTCGACCTCTTCGGTTTCCCCCGGGAAGTCCCTCAGCGGTGGATGAATCACCAGCCGATAGCCACGGCCGTCGGCCAGGCGCTCCTGGGTAAAGGGTACCACCAGCGCCTTGCCCAGGCGGGCGAACTTGCTGGTGGCGGTGACCGTCGCCGCCGGGATGCCGAACAACGGCACGAACACACTCTGCTTGATCCCGTAGTCCTGGTCCGGCGCGTACCAGATCGCCCGACCGGCGCGCAGTAACTTGAGCATGCCGCGCACGTCATCGCGCTCGACCGCCAGGGAATCCAGGTTGTGCCGCTCGCGGCCACGGCGCTGGATAAAATCGAACAGCGCATTGCTGTGCTCACGGTACATACCGTCGATGGTGTGCCGCTGGCCGAGCAAGGCCGCACCGATTTCCAGGGTGGTGAAATGCAGGGCCATCAGGATCACGCCCTTGCCTTCGCGCTGGGCCTGTTGCAGATGTTCAAGGCCTTCGATATGGGCCAGGCGCGCCAGGCGCGGCTTGGGCCACCACCAACTCATGGCCATTTCGAAGAAGGCGATCCCGGTGGAGGCGAGATTCTTGCGTAGCAGTTGGTCACGCTCGGCGTCGGACAATGCCGGAAAACACAATTGCAGATTGCGCGCGGCAATCGTCCGTCGGTCGGCGGACACCCGGTACATCACCGCACCGAGCAAACGCCCGAGTGACAGCAAGCAGCCGTAGGGCAACTGGACAATCAGCCACAGCAAACCCAACCCCAGCCATAGCAGCCAGTAACGGGGATGAAGAAAAGCAGCTCGAAAACGCGGGCGATCCATGGGTGATTCCGGACAGACAACAGGGCCGCGCATTCTACAACGGTTCGCGGCGGCTTGCGGCCTGAGGGCGTTCTCGTTATAAGTCTCGGCACTTTTAGTGACAAGCTGCGTTATGCCGACCATGAGCCAAACCGAACTGCTAGACCAGGATCCCGTGTTCCAGCTGAAGGGCAGCATGCTCGCCATCACGGTGCTGGAACTGGCGCAGAACAACCTCGACGCCCTCGATCGGCAACTGGCGGCCAAGGTCGCCCAGGCCCCGAACTTCTTCAGCAACACCCCGCTGGTACTGGCGCTGGACAAACTGCCGGACGGCCAGGGACCGATCGACCTGCCCGGGCTGATGCGCGTCTGCCGTCAACACGGCCTGCGCACCCTGGCGATCCGCGCCAACCGTATCGAAGACATTGCCGCCGCGATTGCCATTGACCTGCCGGTGCTGCCACCGTCCGGCGCCCGCGAACGGCCGGTCGACCCGACGGAAGGTCTGGAAAAGAAAGCGCCGGAAAAACCACCCGAGCCGACCATCAAACCGACGAAAATCATCACCTCGCCCGTACGCGGTGGCCAGCAGGTCTACGCCCAGGGCGGCGACCTGGTGGTCATCGCTTCCGTCAGCCCCGGCGCGGAACTTCTGGCCGATGGCAACATCCATGTTTATGGCCCCATGCGCGGTCGCGCCCTGGCCGGCATCAAGGGGGACACCAAGGCGCGGATTTTCTGCCAGCAACTGAGCGCCGAGCTGATCTCGATCGCCGGCCAGTACAAGGTCTCCGAAGATTTGCGCCGCGATCCATTGTGGGGCGCCGGTGTTCAAGTCAGCTTGTCCGGCGACGTGTTGAACATCATCCGGCTTTAACGGATACTTGCCGCCATTTCCAAAATGTCGCCTTCTCGTAGCGAAAACAGCTCGAATGGTGTGGGAAATCGCGAAAGGTAAGAAAAACCCGAGGTACTTCAGACTTTTCCTCGATTCCCAACCGACGCTACACGACTACAGTTATTTTTTTAGTGACGTTCTTCAGGGGCTGAAAGTCCTTTATTCCTTAGGGGTGATACACCTTGGCCAAGATTCTCGTGGTTACATCCGGCAAGGGTGGTGTGGGTAAGACCACCACCAGCGCCGCCATCGGTACCGGCCTCGCGCTGCGGGGCCACAAGACAGTGATCGTCGACTTCGACGTCGGCCTGCGTAACCTCGACCTGATCATGGGCTGTGAGCGTCGCGTGGTGTATGACTTCGTCAACGTTGTCCAGGGCGAAGCCAACCTGCAGCAAGCCCTGATCAAGGACAAGCGCCTGGAAAACCTCTACGTGCTGGCCGCCAGCCAGACCCGGGACAAGGACGCGCTGACCAAGGAAGGCGTGGAAAAAGTCCTGATGGCGCTCAAGGCGGACTTCGAGTTCGTCGTCTGCGACTCCCCGGCGGGTATCGAAACCGGTGCCCACCTGGCCATGTACTTCGCCGACGAAGCCATCGTCGTGACCAACCCCGAAGTGTCCTCGGTACGTGACTCCGACCGTATGCTCGGCCTGCTGGCGAGCAAGTCGCGCCGCGCCGAGAACAACGAAGAGCCGATCAAGGAACACCTGCTGCTGACCCGCTACAACCCCGCGCGCGTCAGCAACGGCGAGATGCTCGGCGTCGAAGACGTCAAGGAAATCCTCGCGGTGACCCTGCTCGGCGTGATCCCCGAATCCCAGGCGGTGCTCAAGGCCTCCAACCAGGGCGTGCCGGTGATTCTCGATGACCAGAGCGATGCGGGCCAGGCCTACAGCGACGCGGTCGACCGTCTGCTGGGCAAGACCGTGGAACATCGTTTTCTCGATGTGAAGAAGAAAGGACTCTTCGAGCGCCTGTTTGGAGGCAACTAAGCAATGAACCTTTTTGACTTCTTTCGTGCCAGCAAAAAAGTAAGCACCGCGTCGGTCGCGAAAGAGCGTCTGCAGATCATCGTGGCGCACGAACGCGGCCAACGCAGCACCCCGGATTACCTGCCGGCCTTGCAGAAGGAACTGGTGGAAGTGATCCGCAAGTACGTCAATATCGGATCCGACGACGTACACGTGGCGCTGGAAAACCAGGGCAGCTGCTCGATCCTGGAACTCAATATCACCCTGCCCGATCGTTGATCGATCCGGCCGGAGCCACGGCGGCCCGGAGCCTGTGCTTTTTGTAGGAGCAGAGCTTGCTCGCGAAAGCGATCAATCAGTCGACACTTGAGTCGGCTGTGAAATCCATTCGCGAGCAAGCTCTGCTCCTACAGGAAGGCGCGGGGTGCGGGCCGCCGTTGGCGTTTGTTACGAGACTGTTTTAATGCCGCTGTCCAATATCCGCATCCTCCATCAGGACGCCGCCGTACTGGTGGTGGACAAACCGACCCTGTTGCTCTCCGTCCCCGGCCGGGCTGATGACAACAAGGACTGCCTGATTACCCGTCTGCAGGAAAACGGCTACCCCGAAGCCCGGATCGTCCACCGGCTGGACTGGGAAACCTCCGGGATCATCCTGCTGGCCCGCGACCCGGATAGCCATCGCGAACTGTCGCGACAGTTCCACGACCGGGAAACCGAAAAGGCCTACACCGCACTCTGCTGGGGCCAACCGGAGTTGGACAGCGGCAGCATCGACCTGCCCCTGCGCTACGACCCGCCGACCAAGCCACGCCACGTGGTCGACCACGAGTTCGGCAAACACGCGCTGACCTTCTGGAAAGTCCTGGAGCGTTGCGGCGACTGGTGCAGGGTGGAACTGACCCCGATCACCGGGCGTTCACACCAGTTGCGGGTGCATATGCTGTCCATCGGTCACCCGTTGCTCGGCGATGGCCTGTACGCCCATCCTCAGGCGCTGGCCGCCTGGCCCCGGCTGTGCCTGCATGCGAGCATGCTGAGCTTCACCCACCCGCAAAGCGGCGAACGCCTGCGCTTCGAGTGCCCGGCCCCGTTCTGAGACACTGGGAGTGGCATCGGGGCAAGTCCTGCTTCGGCAACCCGGCACAAACTCCCGGCATTGCCCCGGCCTCTGTAGGAGCTGGCTTGCCGGCGATGGGGCCCGTGAGAACAATGCACACCTCAAGGCCCTCATCGCCGACAAGCTGGCTCCTACAAGATACGGTAAACTCCTGACACTGCTGTCTGGAGCTACTTATGCGCGAAGAGTTGAACCAAGGCCTGATCGACTTCCTCAAGGCCTCCCCCACCCCGTTCCATGCCACTTCCAGCCTGGTTCAGCGCCTGGAAGCGGCGGGTTACCAGCGTCTCGACGAGCGCGAGACCTGGCACACCGAGGCCAACGGTCGCTACTACGTCACCCGCAATGACTCTTCGATTATCGCCATCAAGCTCGGCCGTGCCTCGCCGTTGCTGGGCGGCATCCGCCTGGTCGGCGCCCACACCGACAGCCCGTGCCTGCGGGTCAAGCCGCAACCGGAGCTGCAACGCCAGGGCTTCTGGCAACTGGGGGTCGAAGTCTACGGCGGCGCCCTGCTCGCCCCCTGGTTCGACCGCGACCTGTCGCTGGCCGGGCGCGTGACCTTCCGCCGCGACGGCAAGGTCGAAAGCCAACTGATCGACTTCAAGCTGCCCATCGCCACCATCCCCAACCTGGCGATCCACCTCAACCGCGAGGCCAACCAGGGCTGGGCGATCAATGCGCAGAACGAGCTGCCGCCGATCCTGGCCCAGTTCGCCGGTGACGAACGGGTCGACTTCCGCGCCGTACTGACCGAACAACTGGCTCGCGAACACGGCCTGAATGCCGATGTGGTGCTCGATTACGAGCTGAGCTTCTACGACACCCAGGCCGCCGCGGTCATCGGCCTGAACGGCGACTTTATCGCCGGCGCGCGCCTGGACAACCTGCTGTCCTGCTACGCCGGCCTGCAAGCGCTGCTCAGCGCCGACAGCGAGGAAACCTGCGTGCTGGTCTGCAACGACCACGAAGAGGTCGGTTCCTGCTCCGCCTGCGGCGCCGACGGCCCGATGCTGGAACAGACCCTGCGCCGCCTGCTGCCGGAAGGTGATGAGTTCGTACGGACCATCCAGAAATCCCTGCTGGTTTCGGCGGACAATGCCCACGGCGTGCATCCCAACTATGCCGACAAGCACGACGCCAACCATGGCCCCAAGCTCAATGCCGGTCCGGTGATCAAGGTCAACAGCAACCAGCGCTACGCCACCAACAGCGAAACCGCCGGGTTCTTCCGCCACCTGTGCATGGCCGAGGAAGTGCCGGTGCAAAGCTTCGTGGTGCGCAGCGACATGGGCTGTGGCTCGACCATCGGCCCGATCACCGCCAGCCACCTGGGGGTGCGTACGGTGGATATCGGCCTGCCGACCTTCGCCATGCACTCGATCCGCGAGTTGGCCGGCAGCCACGACCTGGCGCATCTGGTGAAAGTGTTGAGCGCGTTCTACGCCAGCCGCGAGCTGCCATAGGACCTGAAAACAACACAACACCTGTGTAGGAGCTGGCTTGCCAGCGATGAGGCCCTTGAAGCTTGCATCGTTCTTGAAGGCCTCATCGCCGGCAAGCCGGCTCCCACAGTTTTAAACGTCGTCAATCCTCCCTGCTACACATCGACCCCACCCCCGCCAATCCGACCTAGACTCAAGGTATCCCCCCGACCAGGTCGTCGTCATGATCACACCCTTCGCTTTCCACACCATGCTCATTCCCATCGTGGGCGGTATGTTGATGTTGGCCATCGGCTTCAACTTTCGCGAGCGCAACGCCGGGGTCCTGCTGATCTGGGTCGGCATGCTGTTCATCCTCGGCACCGTGGTCTACAAGATCCTCGCCCAACTGAGCGATTAAATGCATTGCCCCCAAGCCTGACGTACACTTCGTCGACCCGTATTGTCCATGGTTGACTGCCCAGTGTTTGCCCGTCTCCTCGCCTTGCCTGCCGTTTTCTTCATCTGTCTGCTGACCCTCCTGCCGCTGCTCAGCGCCAATGCGGCCGGCCTGCCGAGCCTGCTGGCCAGCGCGGAAAAAACCCAGCCGGCCCCCAGCGAGCCCCTGGCGCAATCGCTGGATGAAGTGATCAAGAACCTGGAAAACGACCAGCAACGCGCCAAGCTGCTCAGCGACCTGAAGAAGCTGCGCGACAGCACCAAAAAAGCCCAACCGGCCACCGAGGAAGGCGTGCTGGGGCTGATCGGCAGTACCCTCGCCGGCTTCGAAAAACAGTTTTCCGGGGACGACAGCCCGATCAATCGCTGGTCGGAAGAATTCGACCTGGCCAAGGGCGAACTGCTGGACCTGATGCTACCGGCCAGCGAGTGGGTGCCAATGGTCTTGGCCTTCGCCCTGATCCTGGCGCTCTGGAGTTTCCTTGCCTGGGCCATGATCTGGCTCGGACGCCAAGTGCGCCTGCGCTTCGGCCTCAGCGAAGAGCTGCCACAACACCCGCGTACCGTCGACCTGCTGCGTTTCGCCCTGCGCAAGCTCGGGCCCTGGCTGATCGCCCTGATCATCACCGTGTACATGAGCTACGCCCTGCCCTCGTCCCTGGGCAAGAACCTGGCGATGGTGCTGGCCTATGCCCTGGTGGTCGGCACCTGCTTCTCGGCCATCTGCGTGATCGCCTTCTCCGTGCTCGACGGCCAGCATCGCCATCAGGCCCTGTACATCCTGCGGCGCCAAGCCTTCCGACCGCTGTGGCTGATCGGCAGTTTCGCCGCCTTTGGCGAGGCCCTCAGCGACCCACGGATGATCGCCGGCCTCGGCAGCCACCTGGCGCACACCGCCGCGACCTTTGCCAATGTCATGGCGGCGCTGTCCAGCGGCCTATTCATCCTGCGCTTCCGTCGCCCCGTCGCCCACCTGATCCGCAACCAGCCGCTGTCCCGGCGCCTGAACCGCCGCGCCCTGAGCGACACCCTGGCGATCCTCGGCACCTTCTGGTTCGTCCCGGCGCTGATCCTGGTGGCGATCTCGCTGTTCGCCACCTTCATCTCCGCCGGCGATACCAGCACCGCCCTGCGCCAGTCGCTGATCTGCACCGTGCTGGTGGTGTTGTGCATGGTGCTCAACGGACTGGTACGCCGTCACGCCCTCAAGCCCCACCGTGGGCACAAGCGCCACGCCCTATACTCCGAGCGCCTGACCAATTTCGGCTACACCCTGGTGCACCTGGCGGTGTGGCTGGTGTTTATCGAACTGGGTCTGCGGGTCTGGGGTATGTCGCTGATCCGCTTCACCGAGGGCGAGGGCCATGAGGTCAGCGTCAAGCTGTTCAGCCTCGGCGGCACGCTGATCTTCGCCTGGCTGGTGTGGATTCTCAGCGACACCGCCGTGCACCACGCCCTGACCCGCTCGCGCAAAGGCCTGGCGAATGCCCGGGCACAGACCATGATGCCGCTGATCCGCAACGTGCTGTTCGTGGCGATCTTCATCATCGCGCTGATCGTCGCCCTGGCGAACATGGGCATGAACGTCACGCCCCTGCTGGCCGGTGCCGGTGTGATCGGTTTGGCCATCGGTTTCGGTGCGCAGTCGCTGGTGGCGGACCTGATCACCGGCCTGTTCATCATCATCGAGGATTCGCTGGCCATCGACGACTACGTCGACGTCGGCGGCCACCTCGGCACGGTGGAAGGCCTGACCATCCGCACGGTGCGGTTGCGGGATATCGACGGCATCGTCCATACCATTCCGTTCAGCGAGATCAAGAGCATCAAGAACTACTCGCGGGAGTTCGGCTACGCGATCTTCCGGGTGGCGATCCCGTTCAACATGCCGATCGACAATGCGATCAAGCTGATGCGCGATGTTGGCCAGAAGATGCGCACCGACCCGCTGCAACGGCGCAATATCTGGTCGCCGCTGGAGATCCAGGGGGTGGAGAGTTTCGAGTCCGGCAGCGCGATCCTGCGTGCTCGGTTCAAGACCGCGCCGATCAAGCAGTGGGAGGTTTCCCGCGCCTTCAACCTGGCGCTCAAGCGCACCATGGACGAGGCCGGGCTGGATCTGGCGACGCCGCGGTTGAGTGTGCAGGTGGTGACGGCGGGCGGCGGTCCGGAAACGGAATCCACGCCGAAATCCTGAGACTGCCACAGCAATCTTGAGTGCTCAGCTGAAATCCTGAGCACACCACTGAACCTGTGGGAGCGGGGGGGGGGGGGGGGGGGGGGGGGGGGGGGGGGGGGGGGGGGGGGGGGGGGGGGGGGGGGCGGGAG
>NZ_JBWKTH010000018.1:0-9146 GCF_059420225.1 Pseudomonas sp. GW821-FHT04D07 | reverse complement strand
GAGCTTGCCCGCGAAGCTTTTAGCGATCTTAAGGGCCCCTTCGCGGGCAAGCTCCGCTCCCACATAAGCCCGCTCGCCACAAGACCCTACTCAACTTCAAGCCCCCTCGGATCCAACTGCGGGTTAAACCACATCCACCCCGACATGAATCGCATCATGGCGCCAGAACTCCAGATCGCAGTCGATCAGCCGTCCATGCTGGTCATAGTTGACCCGGGCAATCCGCAACCCCGGGCTGCCCACCGACACCCGCAACGCCGCGGCCGCCTCAACCTGCAATGAAGTCGGCACGATCTCGAACCTCACCCGCCCGTAATGCAGGTCGTAATGCCGGGCATACAGCTCGGTGATCGACTGGTTCAGGTCAAACTCCAGGATCCCCGGGAAATACTGCGGATTCAGGTAATGCTCGACATACAGCACCAGCCGCTCGTCGATCCGCCGCGCCCGGCGAATCTGGATCACGCTGGACAACGCCGGCAACTGCAACCAGTCACACACCGCCGCCGATGCCGGCTGCAGCCGCGCCGAAATCACCTGGGTCGACGGCACCCGCCCCTGGGCACTGACCATCGCGTGAAAGTGGCTACGCTGCATCAGGTTATAAGCCAGGCGCGGCGGCGAAATAAACCAGCCGCGGCGCTCCTCGCGATAGATCAGCCCCTGGGCCTCCAACTGCAACAAGGCCTCGCGCACCGTGATCCGGGTGGTACCGAACAACTCACTGAGTTTGCGCTCGGCGGGCAATTTGCTACCCGGTGGCAGCAGGCCGTGTCCGATCTGCTCATACAGGGCCTGACCGATGGCTGTCACCGCCTTTGGTGCCTCATCACGCATCAACGTTACCTATCTGGACTAGACCAGCACTGTTTCAGGGCAGAAGCGCGGTAGATCACGGCTTCCGTGGGTTGCCTCAAGCCTAGGCAATACAGATGACTGATATGTGACAAAGCGACGAAACGGTGCACATGGACGTTCGTTCCATAAGGATCAATCCTTTTAATATCAGTAAGTTAACTATGGTCTACGCTTAACTCGACAATCCTGAAGACTGCCGCAAAAAAACCTTGCAGGACTGATGCCGACATCAAAGTGTCATCCAGCAAGCTTAAATTGGCTCAGGTATTGCTGACCTAGACCAAACGATCCAAACCACTGCACTACTTTTATAAAAACCGTCGATAAAAATCTCAGCGTTGAAAACGCCCAAAGGAGCTTCGGATGAAACAGCTTTTCCTGGCATCACTGTTAGGCTCGACCATTGCCCTGTCCACTTGCGCCATGGCCGCTGACACCGATTTGAAAGCACTGGAAACCGCCGCCAAGAAAGAAGGCGCCGTGAACAGCGTCGGCATGCCCGATGACTGGGCGAACTGGGCGGGCACCTGGAAAGACCTGAGCGACAAGTACGGCCTCAAGCACATCGACACCGACATGAGCTCGGCCCAGGAAGTGGCCAAGTTCGCGGCCGAGAAAGACAACGCCAGCGCCGACATCGGCGACGTCGGTGCCGCCTTCGGCCCGATCGCGGTCAAGCAGGGCGTGACCCAACCCTACAAGCCAAGCACCTGGGAACAGGTTCCGGCCTGGGCGAAGGACAAGGATGGCAACTGGGCGCTGGCCTACACCGGCACCATCGCGTTCATCGTCAACAAGAAGCTGCTGCACGGTTCCGAAGCGCCGAAAAGCTGGGCTGACCTCAAGACCGGTAAATACAAGGTTTCCATCGGTGACGTGAGCACCGCTGCCCAGGCCGCCAACGGCGTACTGGCCGCGGCCCTGGCCAATGGTGGTAACGAGAAGAACGTCCAGCCGGCGCTGCTGATGTTTGCCGAGATCGCCAAGCAAGGTCGCCTGTCGCTCGCCAACCCGACCATCGCCACCATGGAAAAGGGTGAAGTCGAAGTCGGTGTGGTCTGGGACTTCAACGGTCTGAGCTACAAGGCCAAGATGGCCAACCCGGATGACTACGTGGTGTTGATCCCAGCGGACGGTTCGGTGATTTCCGGCTACACCACCCTCATCAACAAATACGCCAAGCACCCGAATGCGGCCAAGCTGGCGCGTGAGTACATCTTCAGCGACGCCGGCCAGACCAACCTGGCGCGAGGCAATGCACGTCCCATCCGCGCCGAGCACCTGACCCTGCCGGAAGACGTGAAAGCCAAGCTGCTGCCTAACGAGCAGTACAAGAAAGTCACGCCGATCAAAGATGCCGACGCCTGGGAGAAGACGTCCAAGGCGCTGCCGCAGAAGTGGCAGGAAGAAGTCATCATCAACATGCAATAACGCGACAGGCTTGACCCGGTGCGCGTCACTCGGGTCAACACGGTCATTGTTGGAGCCGGCTTGCCGGCGATGAGGACCGGGAGAACGATGCAAGCCTCAAGGGCCTCATCGCCGGCAAGCCGGCTCCCACAGTGACGCGTTACGGGCCGAGAGCGTGTTTACAGATTTTGTTTGTTCCCCAACATGGAGACCCGGCTTATGCAGCACAACGTTATCCTGGTCGTGCTCGATGGCCTGAACTACGAGGTCGCCCGCCATGCCATGGGCCATCTCCAGGCTTACGCTGGCGCAGGACGCGCGGCGCTGTACAAACTGGAATGCGAGTTGCCCTCGCTCTCAAGACCGCTCTACGAATGCATTCTTACCGGTGTGGCTCCGATCCGGAGCGGCATCGTGCACAACCACGTCGCGCGCCTGTCCAACCAGCGCAGCGTGTTCCACTACGCCCGCGACGCCGGCCTGACCACCGCCGCGGCGGCCTATCACTGGGTCAGCGAGCTGTACAACCGCACGCCCTTTGTCGCCGCCCGCGACCGGCATACCCAGGATGAAGCGCTGGCGATCCAGCACGGCCATTTCTACTGGGTCGACCACTACCCCGACTCCCATCTGTTCGCCGATGCCGAAAGCCTGCGCCTGCAACACGCGCCGAACTTCCTGCTGGTGCACCCGATGAACATCGATGACGCCGGCCACAAGCACGGCCTCGACACCGCGCAATACCGCAACAGCGCGCGTTCCGCCGACATCATCCTGGCCGACTACCTGCAAGGCTGGCTCGACGCCGGCTACCAGGTGCTGGTGACCGCCGACCACGGCATGAACAACGACCGCTCGCACAACGGCCTGCTGGCCGAAGAGCGCGAAGTGCCGCTGTTCGTCCTCGGCGATGCCTTCAGTTTCAACCCCGACGCCGCGCCCCGACAAACGCAGCTCTGCGGCACGATCTGCGAACTGCTGGGCGTCCCCCATGACAAACCTGTATGCCGGGAGTTGTTGAAGTGAATTCACTCACCCGTGGCAAATGGCTCGCCGTGCTCTGCCTGGTGCCCTTTGCCCTGTTCTTTATCGTGTTCGAGATCGCGCCGTTGGTGTGGGTGTTGATCAACAGCCTGCAATCGGAAGACGACGGCTGGGGCCTGGCCAACTTCAGCAAGATCTTCAGCTCGAAGTTCTACCTGCAGGCGATCCAGTACAGCCTGGAAATCAGCTTCTGGTCCAGCGTGTTCGGCATGCTCATCGCCGTGCTCGGCGCCTACTCGCTGCGCCGGGTCGACTCGCGCCTGCGGGATTTCGTCAACGCCTTCGCCAACATGACCAGCAACTTCGCCGGCGTGCCGTTGGCCTTCGCTTTCATCATCCTGCTGGGCTTCAACGGCACCATCACCATCATGCTGAAACAGGCCGGGATCATTCAGGACTTCAACCTGTACTCGAAAACCGGCCTGATCATTCTCTACACCTACTTCCAGATTCCCCTCGGTGTGCTGCTGCTCTACCCGGCCTTCGACGCCCTGCGCGAAGACTGGCGCGAGTCCGCCGCGCTGCTCGGTGCCGGCGGCTGGCAGTTCTGGCGGCATATCGGCCTGCCGGTGCTGACCCCGGCGCTGCTGGGGACTTTCGTGATCCTCCTGGCCAACGCCCTCGGCGCCTACGCCACGGTGTATGCCCTGACCACCGGTAACTTCAACGTGTTGCCGATCCGTATCGCCGCGATGGTTTCCGGCGACATCAGCCTCGACCCGAACATGGCCAGCGCGCTGGCGGTGATCCTGGTGGGACTGATGACCTTCGTAACCTTGATCCACCAGTGGCTGTTGAAGAGGAGCTACCATGTCGCGCGCTGAACCCGGCTCCGCCGCCCTGTACCACCGCCTGGTGGTCTACCTGCTGTTCCTGATCCTGCTGCTGCCGCTGGCCGGCACCCTGGTCTACTCCCTGGCCAGCAGTTGGTCGGCGACCATCCTGCCCGCCGGCTTCACCTTCAAGTGGTACCTGCAGCTGTGGAGCGACCCGCGCTTCCTCAATGCCTTTGGCCAGTCGCTGATCGTCTGCGTCGGCTCGCTGGTGCTGTCGGTGGTGCTGATCCTGCCGCTGCTGTTCGTGGTCCACTACCACTTCCCCAGGCTTGACGCGCTGATGAACATCCTGATCCTGCTGCCCTTCGCGGTGCCGCCGGTGGTGTCCTCGGTGGGCCTGTTGCAGCTGTACGGTTCCGGACCGTTCGCCATGGTCGGCACGCCGTGGATCCTGATCGGCTGCTACTTCACCGTGGCCTTGCCGTTCATGTACCGGGCGATCACCAACAACCTGCAGGCGATCAACCTGCGCGACCTGATGGACGCCGCCCACCTGCTCGGCGCCAGCACCTGGCAGGCGGCGTTCCTGGTGGTGTTGCCGAACCTGCGCAAGGGCCTGATGGTCGCATTGCTGCTGTCGTTCTCCTTCCTGTTCGGCGAGTTCGTGTTCGCCAACATCCTGGTCGGTACCCGCTATGAAACCCTGCAGGTGTACCTGAACAACATGCGCAACAGCAGCGGCCACTTCACCAGTGCCCTGGTCATCTCCTATTTCCTCTTCGTTTTGGTACTCACCTGGGTCGCCAATCGCCTGAGCTCTTCACCAAAAGAGAAGGACAAAAGCCAATGAGCTTCATCAGTGTCCAGAACCTGAAAAAAACCTACGCCGGCACCACGGTGTTCAGCGATATCAACTGCGAAGTCGCCAAGGGTGAATTCGTCACCCTGCTCGGCCCGTCCGGTTGCGGCAAGTCCACCCTGCTGCGCTGCATCGCCGGCCTGACCGCGGTGGACAGCGGCAAAATCCTCCTCGACGGCCAGGACATCGTGCCGCTGAGCCCGCAGAAACGCGCGATCGGCATGGTGTTCCAGAGCTACGCGCTGTTTCCCAACATGACCGTGGAACAGAACGTCGCCTTCGGCCTGAAGATGCAGAAGGTCAATGCCGACGACAGCCATAAGCGCGTTATCGAAGCCCTCAAGCTGGTGGAGCTGCACGACTTCGCCGCGCGCTACCCGCACCAGCTGTCCGGCGGCCAATGCCAGCGCGTGGCCCTGGCCCGCTCGCTGGTGACCCGCCCGCGCCTGCTGCTGCTCGATGAGCCGCTGTCGGCCCTGGATGCGCGGATTCGCAAGCACCTGCGCGAGCAGATCCGGGCGATCCAGCGCGAACTGGGGCTGACCACGATTTTCGTCACCCACGACCAGGAAGAAGCCCTGACCATGAGTGACCGGATCTTCCTGATGAACCAGGGCAAGATCGTCCAGAGCGGTGACGCCGAATCGCTCTACACCGCGCCGGTGGATGTGTTTGCCGCCGGGTTTATCGGCAACTACAACCTGCTCGACGCCGACGCGGCCAGCCGTCTGTTGCAGCGGCCGATCAGCGGGCGTATCGCCATTCGCCCGGAAGCCATCGAACTGCGTGCCGAGGGTGAACTGGACGCGCTGATCCGCGGTCACAGCTTGCTGGGCAACGTGATTCGTTATCGGGTCGAGGCCCGCGGCGTGGAATTGGTGGTGGACGTGCTCAACCGCTCGGCCGCCGACCTGCACCCCGAAGGCCGGCGTTTGTCGCTGTCTATCGATCCCAGTGCGCTATGTGAGGTAGCCTGATGTCCTTGGAGCGTTTGAAGAGAGAGCGGTACTGATGGCCCTGGCAATTTTTGATCTGGACGACACCCTGATCCACGGCGACTGCGCCACCCTCTGGAGCGAGCAGATGGTTCGCCTGGGTTGGGTCGACCCGGAGACGTTCATGCAGCGCAACAACGAGCTGATGGACGCCTACGGCCGTGGCGAACTGGCCATGGAAGACTACATGCTGTTCAGCCTGGAGCCGATAGCCGGGCGCACCCCGGAAGAAATCGCCCACCTGGTGGCGCCCTGGGTCGAGGACGTGATCGAGCCGCTGATCTACAGCGATGCCTGCAAGGCGATTGCCGCCCACCGCGCGGCGGGTGACCGGATCCTGGTGATCTCGGCATCGGGCACTCACCTGGTCAGGGCGATTGCCGAGCGCGTCGGGATCGACGAAGTGCTGGGCATCGACCTTGACGTGCTGCACGGTGTCTACACCGGCCATACCGTCGGCACCCTCACCTACCGCGAAGGCAAGATCGTGCGGTTGCTGGAATGGCTGGATACCGAAGGCGAGAATCTGGAGGGCGCGAGCTTCTACTCGGACTCACGCAACGATTTACCGTTGCTGCTCAAGGTTGATTACCCGCATGTGGTCAACCCGGATCCGGTGCTGCGGGCGCAGGCGGAAAAGGCGGGTTGGCCGGTTCATAGCTGGCGCTGAGGCCGGACACGGTCCATGTAGGAGCCGAGCTTGCTCGCGAAGCGGCCCTTGAGGCCGCTAAAAGCTTCGCGGGCAAGCACCGCTCCCACAAGTTTTGAGCCAGACGCAATGGTTGCGTACGACGAAAAAACTGTGGGAACGGTGCTTGTCGGATCGCCGCACCGCCGCGAAGAGGGCCTTGAGAGCTAAATAAATCTAGGCTTCGTCTCACATACCCAGGGCTATGGCATGGACTCCGTTGCCTCTTTACGCAGGATGAATGTACTGAACGCCAGAAAATCTCCCAGGTGCTGGGTAATGATCGCGACCATGATAGGCAATTGCAGGGCTTGATAGTCATGCACGGCGATATTTCTGAAGCCCACCATGTTTTTTAGATTTTTCACCAGGCCTTCAGCAACCCAGCCCCCTTTAAAAAGCAACTCGAACACATCCCGGGCACTTTGCGGGACACCCAGTCGCTCACGACGAATCAAGTGCTGCCCCATATCCAGCGCGGCTTCACACGCACGCTGGATATTCAGAATGGCTGAGTCCTGGCGAGTGAAATCAGTGCCGAAGGTAGCGGGATCCTTCTCGTATTCCTCCCGTACCCTGGCGACGCAACGTTCAATACTCGCCGCCTTGTTGATCAGTACATCATCGACCATACACGATGCCTTCTTCTTGAATATCCTTGAGCAAGCCTGCTCGGGCGGTGTCCAGGGCGGTTTTTTCGCTGAGAATAAAACTCTCGAACAGCCCCGCCTGTACATCTTTGGCCCACAGTCGCCGCCCCCGGGTCAGGATCTGGTACTGCATCACGGTCGTTGCCGCACGCAAATCCACAAGATCGACCTCTCCCCCCACTATATCCGCCAAGCCCCCCGACAGTTGCCATAACAACACAGGGTCAGCCTGACCGGGCAAGAGCACCGCCAGATCGACATCACTGTCAGGTCCGGCGGTGTTCTGTGCATGGCTGCCGAACAGGTAGACCGCCAGTAAATCAGGCAAATGGTTTTGCAGATGAGTCAACAATGCTTGAATGTTCATGCTGCCTATCCTAGCTGCTCGTCCTGGCAGCGGGTCAATAATTTAGGTGTGCGGTCTCGCGATGATGATGCGCGATGGCGGAGATCTGATGGATGTGTTGGGTTGGCGGCTGCGGGTCTGAGTGCTGAAAAGCTTCGCGGGCAAGCACCGCTCCCACAGGTTTTGAGCCGGACGCAATGGTTGCGCACGACAAAAAAACTGTGGGAGCGGTGCTTGTCGGAGCGCCGCACCGCCGCGAAGAGGGCCTTGAGAGCGCCAGTGTTCCAACTAAATTAAGTCAGTTTTCGCGTCACCTTTTCGTATAGGCTGAAGCAAAACGGCAGGCCTTTGAAATAATTAAAGGGGAGCCAGGCTCCCCAACGTCATTTTCCGCGGGGCAACTCCACTACCGCTTGATGATCGTCCAAGTATTTGAAACGGGTTGGTCTCCATACACACCCCGCAAGTAGAAGTTGTTCACCCCGGGTTGTAACCGGGGGCCGTCCACCCAGGTTCCTTGGCCTGATACTTTCGTCTCGCCGTAGTATATTTCGCCGTTGTAAAACAGGCAGGTGCTATTGGGGACGCCCGTCCCCCACATCTGTACTGCGCTGTCGGTGGTTTCCCCTCCGTTGGGAATGTCGACGTTTGCCGCGGTGGCGGTCCTTGTTATGGCTGGTGCGTTGTTGGCTGCGCGGACCGTATAAGTGCGTAACGGAAAGGTCTGTGCATTGGCCTCGTCGGTGGTCTTGCTGAAGTCGGCCTTGAACTCCATGGTCAGGGTGCTGCCGTCCTTCAGTTCTTTCAGATAACTGTAGGCGACGGGAGTGTCGTAGTAGCCTTGGTCTATCCAGGTCGTGCTGGCGACCGGACCCTGTGGTGGTGGTGTCCAGATATTCAGGTCATAGGGAGTAGTCCCGTCGGCCTTCGTGCCCTTGAGGCGCAGCCACACGTCCTGCCTCGGCGCAATCAGCGGCCAGACACCCGCCCGGCAGGTGGCATTGGCGCTGATGGTGTTCAGGTCCAGCTCGCTGCCTTCACCGCCGTTTTCGGCTTGCAGGATCTTCGGCCTGGCGTCCAGCAGATCACCGGGAGCGAAGGTCTGCACCGCCAGGTTGAGCGCGGCTGAGGGCTCGGAGGCTTCGCCGTTGCGAATCACGCTGTAGGTGACCGTCACCGGCTTGCCCAGGTTGTAGGCGAGCACCCCGACCGGAATAGGGATCTCGCGGCTGGGGGGGAGTGCTTGCGCCGGGGTGGTGTGCGAGCCCTCTCCCGCCGTACCGGTCCAAGTCACGCTGACCTGATCACCGGGTTGGACGCCGTACTCCGGAATCACCACGGTCAGCGCATCCTTGGCCGCCACCGGATTCAGCTGCTGGCTGGGCGCGGTGCCGGTGGCCTGCTTGACCCTGGGGGCGGACAGGTCCATGGCCGCGCGGATGGTATAGGTGCGCAACGGAAAGGTCTGCGCATTGGCTTCATTGGTGGTCTGGCTGAAGTCGGCCTTGAACTCCATGGTC
>NZ_JBWKTH010000017.1:0-140327 GCF_059420225.1 Pseudomonas sp. GW821-FHT04D07 | reverse complement strand
GCGAAGTCGGCGGGCAGCTCGCCGCTCAGGCGCCGCACCAACTCATTGGCTTCGGCCGGGAAGGCCGCGGAGTAGGCGGCGAAACGCTGGTCCCACTCGGCTTCCACCGCGCGACCGGTTTCCTTGGCATCCCACTCGGCATAAATCTCGGCCGGGATTTCGAACGGGCCGTAATTCCACTTCAACGCCGCGCGGGTCAGGGCGATTTCCGCGTCACCCAGCGGGGCGCCGTGGCAATCTTCCTTGCCTTGCTTGTTCGGCGAACCGAAGCCGATGGTGGTCTTGCAGCAGATCAGGGTCGGACGCTCGCTTTTGCGCGCGGTCTCGATGGCGGTCTTGATCTCTTCCGGGTCATGACCGTCGACGTTGCGGATCACCTGCCAGTTGTAGGCTTCGAAACGCTTAGGCGTATCGTCGGTGAACCAGCCTTCGACTTCGCCGTCGATGGAGATGCCGTTGTCATCGTAGAAGGCGATCAGCTTGCCCAAGTCCAGGGTACCGGCCAGGGAAGCGACTTCATGGGAAATGCCTTCCATCATGCAGCCATCACCGAGGAACACATAGGTGTGGTGGTCGACGATGTTGTGGCCGGGACGGTTGAACTGCGCGCCCAGGACTTTTTCCGCCAGGGCGAAGCCGACGGCGTTGGCCAGGCCTTGGCCGAGCGGACCGGTGGTGGTTTCCACGCCCGGGGTGTAGCCGTATTCCGGGTGACCCGGGGTGCGACTGTGCAACTGACGGAAGCTCTTCAGGTCGTCGATCGACAGGTCGTAACCGGTCAGGTGCAGCAACGAGTAGATCAGCATCGAGCCATGGCCGTTGGACAGCACGAAGCGGTCACGGTCGGCGAACGACGGGTTGCTCGGGTTGTGCTTCAGGTAATCACGCCACAGGACTTCGGCAATATCCGCCATACCCATGGGGGCACCGGGATGGCCGCTGTTGGCTTTTTGCACGGCATCCATGCTGAGGGCACGAATGGCATTGGCGCGGATACGACGGCTGGTTTTCAACATCGATTCAGGCTGGTTCAAGCAACACCTCCGGCAAATTTTTCGCGCAGCAACGCTTCAAGCTTCAACTGATCGGCTTCAAAACCGCGGATGCCTTCGGCCAACTTCTCGCTGGCCATGGCATCCTCGTTCATCTGCCAACGGAATTCGGCTTCGCTCAATGGCCTGGGCAAGAAGCCCCCCGGCTCGCCACCATCGATCCGCACAGGCAGCAGCAGACCCTCGCTGCCCTCAAGCGCTTCCAGCAACGCCGGGCTGATGGTCAACCGATCACAGCCGGCCAGTGCCTTGATCTCACCGACATTGCGAAAGCTCGCGCCCATGACCACGGTCGAATAACGGTGCTGGCGGAAGTACTGCAGAATGCGTTGCACCGAGCGCACGCCCGGTTCTTCGTCGGGCGCGTAAAGCGTCCCGGGGTTGGCCTTGCCGTACCAATCGAGAATGCGCCCGACGAACGGCGAAATCAGATAGGCGCCAGCTTCGGCACAGGCCCGCGCCTGGACGAAGTTGAAGATCAGCGTCAGGTTGCACTGGATCCCCTGCCCCTCCAGTACTTCGGCGGCGCGCACGCCCTCCCAGGTCGCGGCCAGCTTGATCAGGATCCGCTCACGCGCGATACCGGACTGTTCGTACAACGCCACCAGGCGGCACGCCTTGGCAATACTCGCCGCGCTGTCGAAGGACAGCCGGGCGCTCACTTCGGTCGAAACCCGTCCCGGCACGAGGGCAAGAATCTGTTTGCCCATGGCCACCACCAGCCGGTCGCAGGCCTCATCGATGGCCGCATCGCCGCCAATCCCCAGGCCACGCACCTCACTGAGGATTTCGCCGACCAGGCGGTCGTACTGACCGGACTGCACCGCCTTGAAAATCAGTGAAGGGTTGGTGGTTGCATCCTGGGGGGCGAAGCGGCGAATCGCATCGAGATCGCCGGTATCGGCCACCACGACGCTGTGTTGTCGCAATTGTTCAAGCAGGTTGGACATTTCTTGGGCTCTTGTTGATTTTGTTCAGTCCCTGGCACTGACCCTGACCAGACGTCATCAGGCACGACGGTCCTTGACCTAGGTGCCCGACAGCCCCCGGTTCGCCGTTTCGACGGCCGTGATCCGCTCGACTTTCGGCCCGGAACGCTCCGCTTCGAATTCGGACTCGAGGAAGATTTTGACGATGCTCTTGGCCAGTTCAGGACCGATCACCCGCGCACCGATGGAAAGGATCTGCGCATCGTTGCTTTTGCGCGCGCGCTCGGCGGAATAGGTGTCGTGGGCCTGCGCGGCACGCACACCCTTGATCTTGTTCGCGGAAATGGCCATGCCGATGCCGGTTCCGCAAATCAGTACCCCCAGGCGGTGTTCGCCGGCACTGACCGCCGTCGCCAGCGCGGCCGCGATATCCGGGTAAAGCACCGGACTCGTGGAGTAGCAGCCAAAGTCCCGGAGCCTGTAGCCCAAGGCCTCGAGGTAAGGCTTGAGCAGCTCCTTGAGTTCGTAGCCGGCCTCGTCGCTGCCGATGGCCACCGAAAACAGTGTGTTTGCATCCATAAGTTTTCCTCCGTTGCCCTACTGATGCGCAGACAGCGATCAAATGATCACGCAATGAAATTTTGCACAAGCATTACCCAACCACAAACAGCCCTCTGTCAAGCGATTTATTCGAACAAATCCGCAAAAACCAGCTCGATACCGGTTAAAACGTCAAAAAATAGAAGACGACGTTGACAGGATACGGAAAATTGCTTTAAACATATGATCACTCACCGAACATTTGATCGGGGAGACCTAACAATAAAATCAGCAAGAGGATTTCCCGATGGCGATGCCATTACTGCTCCAGGCTGAAAATGTCGCCAAGGCCTATGCAGGGATCCCCGCCCTGCGTGACGGGCGCCTCTCTTTACGAGCCGGCAGCGTGCACGCCTTGTGCGGCGGCAACGGTGCAGGCAAATCGACTTTTCTCAGCATCCTCATGGGTATCACCCAACGCGACGCGGGCAGCATCCTGCTCAATGGCCAGCCGGTGCAGTTCGATCGTCCGAGCGCGGCCTTGGCCGCCGGGGTGGCGATGATCACCCAGGAGCTGGAGCCCATCCCCTACATGACCGTCGCCGAAAACATCTGGCTGGGCCGTGAACCGCGCCGCGCCGGTTGCATCGTCGACAGCAAGGAGCTGAACCGGCGCACCCGGGAACTGTTGCAAAGCCTGGAGTTCGAGGTCGACGCCAGCAGCCCGATGCATCGCCTGAGCGTGGCGCAGATCCAACTGGTGGAAATCGCCAAGGCCTTCAGCCACGACTGCCAGGTGATGATCATGGACGAGCCGACCTCGGCCATCGGTGAGCGCGAGGCTGAAACCCTGTTCAAGGCCATCCGTCGCCTGACCGCGCGTGGCGCCGGGATCATCTATGTGTCCCACCGCCTCAGCGAACTGGCACAGATCGCCGACGACTACAGCATCTTCCGCGACGGCGCCTTCGTCGAAAGCGGGCGCATGGCCGATATCGACCGCGCCCACCTGGTCCGTGGCATCGTCGGCCAGGAGTTGCAACGCATCGATCACAAGGTCGGGCGCGAATGCGCCGCGCAAAACTGCCTGACCGTCGAAGGGCTGAGCCGCGACGGCGAGTTCCAGGACATCAGCCTGCAACTGCGCCAGGGTGAGATCCTCGGCATCTACGGCCTGATGGGCTCGGGCCGCAGCGAGTTCCTCAATTGCCTCTACGGCCTCACCGCCCCCGATTCGGGCAGCGCCACGCTCCAGGGCCAGCCCCTGCCGATCGGCGTGCCGGCGGCGACCATTCGCGCCGGCATGTCCCTGGTGACCGAAGATCGCAAGGACAGCGGCCTGGTCCTCAGCGGCAGCATCCTGGCCAATATCGCCCTCTCCGCCTACAAGCAGCTGTCGAGCTGGTCGGTGATCAATACGCGCAAGGAAAACGAACTGGCCCAGCGCATGGTCAAGCGCCTGCAGATCAAGATTTCCTCCCTCGACCTGCCGGTGGAGTCCATGAGCGGCGGCAACCAGCAGAAGGTCGTGCTCGCCAAGTGCCTGTCGACCCAGCCGATCTGCCTGCTCTGCGACGAACCGACCCGCGGCATCGATGAAGGCGCCAAGCAGGAAATCTATCACCTGCTGGATGAGTTCGTGCGCGCTGGCGGGGCGGCCATCGTGGTCTCGTCCGAAGCCCCGGAACTGCTCCATCTGAGTGATCGCATTGCCGTCTTCAAAGGTGGCCGACTGGTCACCGTCAGCTGCGATACCGCCCTTTCCCAGGAAGCCTTGTTGAGTCTCGCCTCATGAACGCCAAAACCCTTGCCCCACCTGTTCCTGCCCCTGTATCCACAACCTCCCGTCCAGGTGCTCGCCTACGCCTGGCCCTCGACCGATTCGGCCTGCCGCTGGTGTTCATCATGCTGTGCATCGCCATGGCCTTCGCCAGCGAGTACTTCATGACCTGGCGCAACTGGATGGACATCCTGCGCCAGACCTCGATCAACGGCATTCTCGCCGTGGGCATGACCTATGTGATCCTGACCAAGGGCATCGACCTGTCGGTCGGCTCGATTCTCGCGTTTGCCGGTTTGTCCAGCGCCCTGGTCGCCACCCAGGGCCATGGCCTGCTGGTGGCGGTCAGCGCCGGCATGTTCGCTGGCGCCATGCTCGGCGTGGTCAACGGCTTCATGGTCGCCAACCTGTCGATCCCACCCTTTGTCGCCACCCTCGGCATGCTCAGCGTGGCCCGCGGCATGACCTTTATTCTCAATGACGGCAGCCCGGTCACCGACCTGCCCGACAGCTACCTGGCCCTGGGCATCGGCACGTTCGGCCCGATCGGTATTCCCATCATCATCTTTGCAGTAGTCGCGCTGATTTTTTGGATGGTGCTGCGCTACACCACCTATGGCCGCTACATCTATGCCGTGGGCGGCAACGAAAAAAGCGCGCGGACCTCCGGGATCGGCGTGCGCAAGGTGATGTTCTCGGTCTATGTGGTCTCGGGGCTGCTGGCCGGCCTCGCCGGGGTCGTCCTCTCGGCCCGGACCACCTCCGCCCTGCCCCAGGCCGGGACCTCCTATGAACTGGACGCCATCGCCGCCGTGGTAATTGGCGGTACCAGTCTCTCCGGCGGTACCGGCAGCGTGGTCGGCACCCTGTTCGGCGCCCTGTTGATCGGTGTGATCAACAACGGCCTGAACCTGCTCGGCGTGTCCTCGTATTACCAACAAGTCGCCAAGGGTTTGATCATCGTGTTCGCGGTGCTCATCGATGTCTGGCGCAAGAAAAAACGTTAAGCCGTTTCACTGAACCAACCGACTACAACAATAAAGGAGTTCCCCATGAAACTTTGCAGCGTAAAACTTTCCACCCAAAAACTCGGCAAATCCCTCACCGCGCTGGCGGCACTCTCCCTGCTCACCAGCAGTATTGCGCTGGCTCAGGAAAAGACCTACAAGATTGGTGCGGCGGTGTACGGGCTCAAGGGCCAGTACATGCAAAACTGGGTGCGCGAGTTGAAGGAGCACCCGGCGGTCAAGGACGGCACCGTGCAGCTCACCGTGTTCGACGGCAACTATGACGCCCTGACCCAGAACAACCAGATCGAAACCATGGTCACCCAGCATTACGACGCGATCATTTTCGTTCCGATCGACACCAAGGCCGGGGTCGGTGCCGTGGCACGCGCCCAGGAAAGCAACGTACTGGTGATCGCGTCCAACACCAAGGTCGCCAGCGCCAACGTGCCATTTATCGGCAACGACGATATCGAAGGCGGTCGCCTCCAGGCCCAGGCCATGGTCGACAAGCTGCAGGGCAAGGGCACCGTGGCGATCATCCAGGGCCCGATCGGTCAGTCGGCACAGATCGATCGGCAAAAAGGCGAGATCGAAGTCCTGCTGAAGAACCCGCAGATCAAGGTCATTGAAATGAAGACCGCCAACTGGTCGCGCGCCGAAGCCCTGACCCTGACCGAAGACTGGCTCAATGCCCACCCCAAGGGCGGCATCTCCGGCATCATTGCGCAGAACGACGACATGGCCCTGGGCGCCCTGCAAGCGGTGAAATCCCGCGGCCTGTCGCCAGACGACTTGCCGATCACCGCTATCGACGGCATGCCCGATGCCATCCAGGCGGCCAAGAAAGGCGAAGTCACCACCTTTCTGCAAGACGCCCAGGCGCAATCCCAGGGCGCCCTCGATATGGCCCTGCACACCCTGGCGGGCAAAGACTACAAACCGCAATCGCTGATCTGGGAGCGTTATGCCAAGGACGTGAAGTGGGCTGATGGCAGCGCCAAGACCTACATCCTGCCGTGGGTACCGGTCACCAGCAACAACGCCGATGCCCTGTACGCCCAGGTCACCGGCACCAAGTAAGCGTCTGCCCAACCGAGAACCCGGGCCGGATCCGGCCCGCATGGAGTGTATGCAATGTCCAATTTCTGGAACCAGGCGTTCGACCTCAACGGCCGCTGCGCCGTGATCACCGGCGGCGCCGCCGGTATCGGCCTGGCCTGCGCGCAACTGCTGGTGGAGCGCGGCGCCAGGGTCGCCCTGCTGGACCGTGATCCGGCCGTGGTCGAGGTGGCCGCCAGCCTCGGCGCCGGGCATATCGGCCTGGCCGTCGACCTGCGTCAACTGGAGCAGGTGCAAAGCGCCGTCGACGAGGCCGCCGCCGAACTCGGCCGGCTGGATTACCTGGTCAACAGCGCCGGGGTCGCCTTGCTCGACAAGGCCCTGGACGTCAATGAAAGTGCCTGGGACACCACCCTGGACATCAACCTCAAGGCCAGTTTCTTCGTGGCCCAGGCCTGTGCCCGTCACATGATCGAGCAAGGCCACGGGCGCATCGTCAACCTCGCCTCCCAGGCTGCCGTGATTGGCCTGGATCGACATGTGGCTTACTGTGCAAGCAAGGCCGCGGTGGTCGGCATGACCAAGGTCCTGGCCATGGAGTGGGCGCCCCATGGCCTCAACGTCAACGCAGTGTCACCGACCATCGTCGAAACGGCGCTGGGCAAGAAGGCCTGGGCCGGTGAACTCGGCGAGCGGGCCAAACTGCAGATCCCGGTCGGACGCTTTGCCCAGCCGGAGGAGATCGCCGGGCTGGTGCTTTACCTGCTCAGCGATGCGGCCAAGATGATCACCGGCGAAAACGTCGTGATCGACGGCGGCTACAGCATCCAGTAATCGGCTCAGGCCTTACAAGAACAAGGAAACACTTTATGAATCGAGTCATCAACGATCCGGACCAGGTGGTCGAGGACATGCTCAACGGCATCCTCGTGGCGCATCCGGAACTGGCCCAGTACGAAGCCAATCCACGGGTTATCCGCAAAAGCAAACCCTCACCGGCCGGCCAAGTAGGGATCGTCACCGGCGGTGGCTCCGGCCATGAACCGGCCTTCCTGGGTTATGTCGGTCCCGGCCTGGTGGATGCCGTGGCCGTCGGCGAAATTTTCTCCTCGCCCACCGCCAAGAGCTTCTTCGACGCCTTCCGCGCCGCCGACCAGGGCGCCGGCGTCGCCTGCCTGTACGGCAACTACGCCGGCGACAATATGAACGTCAAGCTGGCGATGAAAATGGCCGCCAGCAAAGAGATGAACATCCGCACCGTCGTCGCCAACGACGACGTGGCCTCCGCCCCGCCGGCCGATATCGCCAAGCGCCGCGGCGTAGCCGGGGAAATTTTCATGTGGAAAGTCGGTGGCGCGGCCGCCGCCCAGGGCTACGACCTGGACGGCGTGATTCGCGTGGCGCAGAAGGCCGTCGACCATTGCCGCTCGATTGGCGTCGGCCTGACCCCGTGCATCATCCCGGCGGTGGGCAAACCCAATTTCCAGATCGCCAACGGCATGATGGAGTTGGGTATCGGCCATCACGGCGAACCGGGGATCGAAGTCATCCCTGTGACGTCCGCGGCGGCCATGGCCGAGCGCATGCTCGCGCCGATTCTCGCCGACCGCGATTTCAGCCAGGATGAAAGCGTCGTGGTGCTGGTCTCCGGCCTCGGCGCCACCCCGGTGATGGAACTGTACATTTTCTACGCCGAAGTCGAACGCCTGCTCAAGGCCCGGGGCCTGCGGGTTCACCGCTGTTATGTGGGCAATTACTTCACGTCACTGGAAATGATGGGCGTCACCTTGACCCTGCTCGGCCTTGACGCCGAACTGACCACCTTGATCGATCAACCGTGCCGCTCCATCGGCATGTCCCAGTCGGAGTAAACCATGGGCCAGCATTTCTCGAGTAGCAACGGTAGCGCCATCGTGACCAGCCTGGTCGCGGTGATCGTGGCCAACCGCGAATACCTCAGCGAAGTCGACGGCGCCATCGGCGACGGCGACCACGGCATCAACATGGCCAAGGGTTTCGCCCGCTGCGGCAAGAGCCTTGAAGGTCGCCAGCTGTCCCTGGCCGAAGCGCTGGACGAGTTGACCCTGGCCCTCATGGAAGGTATCGGCGGCTCGATGGGGCCGCTCTACGGCAGCCTGTTCATCGGCATGGCCGACGAAGTACGCGACCGTGACGTGATCGATGCGGCGAGTTTCGCCCGGCTGCTGCGCGGCGGCCTTACTTCGCTGCAGGACATCACCGATGCGGGGGTCGGCGACAAGTGCCTGATGGACACCCTGATCCCGTCCGTGGAAGCCTTCGAACAGGCCGTGGCCGCCGGTGTCTCTTTCAGTGAGGCCTTGGCCCGGATGAAAATCGCCGCCACCCTGGGCCGCGACTCGACCCGCGACCTGGTGGCGAAAATCGGTCGCGCCAGCCGCCTGGGCGAGCGCTCCCTGGGGGTGCTGGACGCCGGTGCGGTGTCCTGCTGCCTGATCCTCACCGATCTCGCCGAATCGGTGCAAGCGCAACTGCGCGATTGACCTGGCACCTCCCCGACCGGGCACTCGTCGAGTGCCGGCGGATCGCGGGAGGTCTCACCCCTACGGCTTGCGAGTCGCATCATCCAGCGCAAGGATGGTGTAGGCATTCGATACCGTGGTCGCCAGGGTATTGATCACCCCGGAGCGCAATGCCCCCAAGGTCGCCGCGGCCTTGGTGTTCTCGCTGGCAATCGCCACCACATCGGGAATCCGCCCCAACTCCTGCACGGTCAGGCCGATCACCCGTCCCTGCATGGTATTGACGGCCGGCTGGCCATGGATGTCGATAAAGTCGTAGCCCATCATGTCGCCCACCGTCCCGGAGAGGCGCGCCTGGGCAATCTCCTGGGGTGAGAACCAGCCCATGCGGACCATATTGCTGTTTTCGCTCATATCGCCGATACCGATCAGCGCGATGTCGGCGCGACGGGCCCGGTCGAGGGTCGAGCGGACGGTGTCGTTATTGATCAGGATGCTGCGCAGCTCCGGATTCGCCACCAGGGCCGGAGCATAGAGCGTTTCGCTTTCCGCGCCGAAGCGCAAGGCCAGGCGCCGGCAGATATGGTCGGGATTCATGTACTCGCCGGCCTTGAGCGAACCGCCGATGGCGCAGACAAAGGTACAGTTGCGGGTCACCGGCAAGAACACGTTTTCTGCTACGGCGCCGACATTGCGGCCCATGCCGACGGCGACGATCACACCGTCGCTCAAGGTCTTGTTCAGGTAGTGGGCGACCAGGCTGGCGACTGCCGAACGCTGGGTATCCGGATCACCGTGATCGACCGCGATCAAGGCCCGGTCCAGCTTGAAACGCTCGACCAGCGCCTGCTCCAGCTCACTGTTCATCGCCGGATGTTGCAGCACCCGCACTTCAACGATCCCTTCGTCGCGCGCTCGCTTGAGCAGCCGGCTGACTTTGGCCCGGGACAGCTCAAAGCGCTTGGCAATGGCCTCCTGGGTGATGTTCTCAAGGTAATAAAGCATGGCGACGTCGGTCATCAGATCGATGTCACTGGCGCCGCGCTGTGCACTGTCACTCATGAGAGTTTCCATTTCCGCGTCAAAAACCCATTGTCCCTATTTGCCATGGGTTAAGTCCAGTGGTGGGTCATCCCCCTGGTACGACTTGAACGGGTTGCCTGGCGGGTTGCTCCTCCACGACCTCGCCATTCAGCGCCTTGTGCATCTTCACCGTGTCCAACGCCCCGACCCATTTGGCGATGGCCAGGGTGCCGACACCGTTGCCTATGGTGTTGGTGATCGCCCGCGCTTCCGACATGAACCGGTCGACGCCCAGCAACAGCACCATGCCCGCGACCGGAATGGTGCCCAGGGAAGACAGCGTGGCGGCCAGAATGATGAACCCCGAACCGGTCACCCCCGCGGAGCCCTTGGAGGTGAACATCAGCACCGCCAGCACGATCAATTGATCCGTCAGGGTCAGCGGGGTATTCGTCGCCTGGGCGATGAAGATGGCGGCAATGCTGTAGTAGATCGCCTGACCATCCGGATTGAAGGTCAAGCCTGAGGGAATGATCATCCCGGCGACCGGTTTGGAGACACCGGCCTTTTCCATCTTGGCAATCATCTGCGGCAGCACCGATTCCGACGAACTGGTGCCAAGCACGGTGAACAGTTCTTCCTTGATGAACTTCAGAAACTTCCACAGGCTGAAACCGCTGTAGCGGCAGATCGGGCCCAGCACGAAGATCACGAACACAGCACAGGTAAGGTAGACACAGGCCATCAGCTTGCCCAGCGAGAACAGCGAGCCAAATCCATATTTACCAATGGTGAAGGCAATGGCGCCGAAGGCCCCGATGGGCGCCAGGCGCATGACCATGTTGACGATACGGAACATGCCCTGCATCAGGCTCTCCAGCGTATCGACGAAGACCTTGGCACGAGGCCCCACATTGGCCAGGGCAATACCGAGCAATATGGAAAACAGCAGGATCTGCAGTACGTTGCCCTTGGCAAACGCATCGACGATGGTGTCGGGGATGATATTCATGACGAAGTCCATGAACGAGTCGTGTTTCACCGCAGAGGTGTAGGTGGCCAGGCTGGAGGTATCCAGGCTGGCGACATTGATGTTCATGCCGGCACCGGGCTTGAACAGATCGACCACCACCAGGCCGATGACCAACGCCAGCGTCGACACGACCTCGAAGTAGAGCAACGCCCGGAAGCCGACCCGGCCCAGCTCCTTCATGCTTTCCATACGGGCAATCCCCGTGACCACGGTCAGGAAGATCACCGGTGCGAGCAGCATCTTGATCAGCTTGATGAACGCGTCGCCCAGGGGCTTGAGCGCGGCAGCGGTTTCAGGAACGAGCACCCCGACGATGGCGCCGAGGATGACCGCGATAAGGACTTGTACGTAGAGTTTGCCAAATATTCTTTTCATGACAGGGCCCTGATTTTTTATTGTTGTCAGGAAATACCAAGGGGTCGGATCGCTGATCCTCCCCTTGGCGTTGCGCCGCAGTACACCTTTGCATCGATGGAAAATATCAGCGCTTGATCAGTTCGATCAGTGCATTGGTGACCTGACGGGTAGTGGCTTTCCCGCCAAGGTCCGGTGTATGCAGACCGCTTTGCGTCACTGCTTCGATGGCCGACATCAGCTGTTTCGCCGCGGCTGGTTCGCCGAGATGTTCAAGCATCATGGCGGCCGTCCAGAACGTCGCGATGGGGTTGGCAACGCCTTTGCCGGTAATGTCGAAGGCCGAGCCGTGGATCGGTTCGAACATCGAGGGGAATCGGCGTGAAGGGTTGAGGTTGGCCGTCGGCGCGATGCCCAGGCTGCCGGACAGGGCGGCGGCCAGGTCGGAGAGGATGTCGGCGTGCAGGTTGGTGGCGACAATAACGTCCAGCGTTGCCGGCTTGAGCACCATGCGCGTGGTCACGGCGTCGACCAGCTCCTTGTCGATCCTGACATCCGGAAAGTCCTTGGCGACTTCGTAGAAGATCTCGTCCCACAACACCATGCCGTGACGTTGGGCATTGGACTTGGTGACCATGGTCAGGTGCTTGCGCGGACGGCTGCGCGCCAGTTCGAAGGCGAAGCGATGAATGCGCTCGACCCCAACCCGGGTGAACACCGACACTTCGGTGGCGACTTCTTCAGGCAGGCCGCGGTGAACGCGACCGCCGTTGCCGGAGTACTCACCTTCGGAGTTTTCCCGCACCACCACCCAGTCGATCTGCTCACCATTGAGCAGCGGGCTTTTCACCCCGGGCAGAACCCGAGCCGGACGCACATTGGCGTACTGGTCGAAGCCTTGGCAGATCGGCAGGCGCAGGCCCCAGAGGGAAATGTGGTCCGGTACGTTGAGCGCGCCAACGGCACCAAAGAAAATGGCGTCGAAGGTTTTCAGTTCCTCCAGGCCACCCTCGGGAATGTAGTAGCCGTTTTTCAGGTAGTTATCCGAGTTCCAGTCAAAGTGTTTGAAATCCAGCGCAAAACCGGATTTTTTCGACAGGACTTGCAACACCTCGACGCCTGCGGCGATGACCTCGACCCCAATCCCATCACCAGGCACCGCGGCAATTCTGTATGCGTTCATCGTCAACTCCACTCTCGTCAGGTTCTTGTTGTTCCCGCTGGCCTGGGCTGTCCAAGCAGGGTGCGAACGGAGTATATGTAGTGAACCTGGAGACGTGAGTGACTCCAAATCACTACATAAATAACTTTGAGTTACGAATGAGTCAGACGCTGGATTTGTCTTTTTTCTACCTGCTGGCCAACAAAGGCAGCCTGGCGGCGACCGCCCGGGAACTGGGTGTCACCCCGCCAGCGGTGAGCAAACGCCTGGCGGCGCTGGAAGCCCGGCTGGGCATACGTCTGGTCAACCGGACCACACGCTCGATGAGCCTGACCTCTGAAGGCGAGCTGTACTTCTCCCATGCCGCGCGCATCCTGACGCAGATCAACGAGCTTGAGCAGTTGCTCAGCAGCAGCCGCGCCACGCCCAAGGGCCTGATTCGCGTCAACGCCTCGCTGGGTTTTGGCCGCCGGCATATCGGCCCGGCCCTCGCTGCATTTTTTGCCCAATACCCCGAGGTCGAGATCCAACTGGAAATCAGCGACCACCCACTGGATCTGGCCACCCACGGCTTCGACCTGGGCATTCGCTTCGGCAGCTTGCCGGACGCCGCCTTCCACGCCCGCAAGATCGCCTCCAATCGCCGCTTGCTCTGCGCCTCGCCGCTCTACCTGGACAAATATGGAACGCCTCGGACCCTGACCGAACTGCAACAGCACAATTGCATTTTCATCCGCCAGAACGAATCACCCTATGGCGTCTGGAGTTTCAACAACGGCGGGCACACGGAAAACATCAAGGTGCACGGGGCCTTGGCTTGCAACGATGGCGAGGTGGCCCTGAACTGGGCACTGGAGGGCTATGGAATTCTGTTGCGGGCTGAATGGGACATCGCCCGCTATGTACGCAGCGGCCGGCTACGCCTGGTACTGGAAGACCAAACGCCGACCCGCGCCGACGTCTATGCCGTGTACCCGCAACAGCTGCATTTGTCCGCGCGGGTGCGCAGCCTGATCGACTTTCTGATCGAACGTTTCAAGCATATCGACAATGTCGACGAGCATTAGAACTCACTCGGCAACGTCATTATCCGCAACTTTGTCCGAAGCGATCAGTGGCACGATGCCCCAGTCGCCATGCAGATACCAATCATCGCCGATCATCTCGGCCGGATGCATGGTCCGATCGGAGCCGTTGCCGCAGGCCAGGGCGTTCGCCGGACAATACCGGTCGCAGCCCCAGCAAATACGTTCGGGATGTTTGGGGCTGATGGGAAAGGGCTTGGCCATGTCGTCCCCTGAATGGCGGGTGGGAGTGACTTTCAAGCTACAACTCCAGGGCGAAAAAGCCCTTGATCCTGATCAAGAAGCGCAGGACGCCTGAAGATCGCGCTAAAACTTGACCATAATCATTATTATTCGCAGCACGTCCTCCTAGACTTGGGCCCCTACCCGTCAGTACCCAGGAAGACATCATGCATCGCACCTTCTCACTATCCCTCGCCCTGCTCCTGCTCGCCCCACTGGCCCAGGCCAAGGAGTATCCGATCGGCGCACCGCAGCACTGTCCGGGGCTGGAAGTCGGGGCGGTGTATCTGCAACCGATCGAGATGGCGCCCGCCGGTATGATGCGCGCCACTGCCGATTCCGATATCCACCTGGAAGCCGATATCCGCGCCACCGCGGACAATCGCCAGGGCTTTCAGGAAGGCAGCTTCGTGCCCTACCTGAGCGTGGCCTTCAGCTTGCAGAAACAAGGCGGCCAGCCGCCGCTCAACGGTGATTTCCACGCCATGGTCGCCAACGACGGGCCGCACTATGGCGACAACGTGAAGCTGCAGGGCCCCGGCAAATACCAGCTGACCCTGACCCTGCTGCCACCTTCCGGGCATGCCTCCCTGGGCCGTCACACCGACAAGGAAACCGGGGTCGAACCCTGGTTCGAGCGCTGCGAAGTGCACTACGAGTTCGTCTACGCCGGCATCGGCAAGAAAGGTGGCTACTGAATGCGCTACACCACAGCCGAGTCCACGCGGCCAAGGCGCCGCTCCCAGACTCATCAGTACCTGGCCGGGTTGCTCCTGACCTTGGCGGCCACACCGCTGCTCGCCCGGGCCGAGTTGCCCAGCTATGAAATGAGCCTGCACGACGGCCACTTCAGCCCCGCCGTGCTGGAGGTTGCGGCCGGACAGCGGTTCAAGATCATCCTGAAAAACACCGGCGAGGGACCGGCGGAGTTCGAGAGCACGCCGTTGCGGGTGGAAAAGGTCCTCTCGCCTGGGGTCACCACCTTCGTCGTGATTGCACCGTTGAGACCGGGTCAATACCCGTTCTTCGACGAGTTCAATCCGCAACTGCCCGCGGGCAGCATTCTCGCCAAATAACCCGGTGATCTACGGAGCTTGCATGAATCAATCAATGTTCATCGTCTGGCGTGAAAGCGTCGAGGCGTTGCTGGTGATCGGTATTCTCCAGGCCTGGGCCAGCCAGCAGGTGCAGGGCCGGCGCCTGGGCCGCTACCTGTGGGCCGGCGTAGGCCTCGGGGTGCTGCTCTCGGGCCTGCTGGCGCTGTTGATCCTGTTTGCCGGGGAGGCCATGAGCGGTGCCGCCAACGAGTGGTTCCAGGCCGCGCTGGCGTTGGTGGCCAGTCTGTTGATGGTGCAAATGGTCGGCTGGATGCACCGCCACGGACGCACGCTCAAGAATGATTTGCGCCGCCACGCCGACAGCCATCTGGCCCGCCAAGGTGGCGTCGGGCTGTTGCTGCTGGCGATGCTCGCGGTCAGCCGCGAAGGCAGCGAAACCGTGGTCTTCCTGTATGGCGCCGGGGCCCGCCTACAAGGTCCGCAGCTCGCTCTGTTCGCCCTCGGCGGGATGGCCGGGCTGGCACTCTCGGGCTTGACCCTGGTGCTGCTCAACAGCAGTCGCCGATTCATTTCCTGGCGGCGTTTCTTCAGCGTCAGTGAAGTCATCCTGCTGCTGCTCGGCTCAGCGTTGCTGGTCAGTGCCAGCGAGCGCATCGGCGGCCAACTGCTCGCCCTGGATCTACCGGCGATGGTCTACAGCGGCGTCGGCGAGGCCCTCTGGGACAGCAGCGCGCTGTTGAGCGACAGCCACGGCCTGGGTAGCTTTCTGGCCGGCTTTGCCGGTTATCGCGCCAGCCCCAGTGCCATGACCTTGCTGGTCTGGATCGGTTACTGGCTGATCATCGCCGGCTGGCTACGGCAACGGACTGTGGAAAGCCGCCCATGTCCGACCTGAGCCGCTGCAATCGATGGCTGCAGCGCCTGGGTGACGCAATGCGCCGGCATGCAGCGGTCATTCGCGCCACGCAATGGGTCATCGTGGGGTTCTACGCGGTGCTGCTGGTCCTGCCAGCCATGTTGCCACTACCGGACAGCCAGGCGCGACTGCTGGATAACCTGACCCTGCTCGCACAGTTTCTGTTCTGGGGCATCTGGTGGCCGTTCGTGCTGCTGTCGATGGTGCTGTTCGGCCGGCTCTGGTGCGGTGTGCTGTGCCCGGAAGGCGCGCTGAGCGAATGGGCCAGTCACTATGGCAAAGGCCTGGGCGTGCCGCGCTGGTTGCGTTGGGGCGGCTGGCCGACCCTGGCGTTCTGCCTGACCACCCTCTACGGCCAGTTGATCAGCGTCTATGACTATGCCCAGGCCGCCCTGCTGATCCTCGGCGGCTCGACGCTCGCGGCGGTCGGCGTCGGCCTGCTGTTTGCCAGGGGCAAGCGCGTCTGGTGCCGTTACCTGTGCCCGGTCAGCGGCGTCTTTGCCCTGCTCGCCCGCCTCGCCCCGGTGCACTTCCAGGTGGATGAACAGCGCTGGAAGGCGAACGCCGGGCCGCGCCTGCCGCTGCCCAACTGCGCGCCTTTGCTGGATATCCGCCGCCTGCGGGGGGCCAGTGACTGTCATGCCTGTGGCCGCTGCAGCGGGCAACGCGATGCCGTGCGACTGATCGCCCGCTCGGGCAACCAGGAGATTCTACAAACCACGGCACAGCGACTCTCACCCTGGGACACCCGCCTGCTGCTGTTCGGCGTCATCGGCCTGGCCATGGGCGCCTTCCAGTGGACCGTCAGCCCGTGGTTCGTCAGCCTCAAGCAGCAGCTCGCCAACTGGCTGGTCGGGCACGACCTGCTCTGGCCGTTACAGGACAATGCCCCCTGGTGGCTGCTGACCCACTACCCGCAGCTCAACGACAGCTTCAGTTGGCTCGATGGCTTCAGCATCATCCTGTACCTGGGCGCGAGTGCCCTGGCGCTGGGAGGCGGCCTGCTGCTCCTGTTGCGGCTGGCGGCCCGGATCGCGCAGATTCCGGCCCTGTATCGGCCACTGAGCCTGAGCCTGACGCCACTGGGCGGCGCCGGCCTGTTTCTCGGATTGTCGGCGACCACCGTCAAGCTGCTGCGTTATGAAGGCCTGCTGCTCGGCTGGGTACAACCGGCCAGGGCCGGGATATTGCTCGGGGCCATCGGCTGGAGTCTGTTGCTGGGCTGGAAGCTACTGGGCCAGCAGGGCCTGGCCCCGGTTCGCCGTGGCGGCGCTGGCGCGTGCCTGTTACTGGCCAACGGGCTGGTGGGCTATGGCTGGTGGTTGCAATTCTGGGGTTGGGCCTGATGGGCCCAGCCCGCGGCGGCAGCGCTGGCCCTTGATCATCGTCCTAGTCGCGCAATACGAACTCGGGAAACAGCTCGTCCAGGGCCTGCCACAGTTCGGGCAACGCCGCCTGTGCCGAAAGGCCCGACAACTGCGGATCGAGCATGCGCGCGGTGCGCACCCGTTGCACGGCGAAACGCCTGACACCCAACGCTTGCAGGCGCCGCGCCAGGATCAGCAGACGGCTCGGTTCGAACAGTTGCCAATGCACCGTGGTCCGGCACTCATAGTCGACGCCACTGGCCAGTAGCAGCTCCAGGCTGCGCCAGTTGGCCACGCCACTGCCGGCCACCCGGGTGATTGCCTGGCAATCCTCGGCCAACGCCTTGACGTCGAAACCGACCCAGTCGGCGCCGGCCAGCGCCTTGGCAAAGGCCGCCGGCTTGATCCCGGCGCTGTGCAGGCCGACCTGGAAACCCAGCGCTCGCACCATCTCCATCGCGCCGCGCAGGGCGTCCTGCAAGGTCGGCTCGCCACCACTGAAAACCACCGCATCCAGCAAGCCCCGACGGCGTTGCAGAAAGGCCAGCACCGCCGCCCACTCCAGCTCTGCACTGCCACGCGGGGCAATCAGTTGCGGATTATGGCAATAACGACAGCGCCAGGCACAGCCCTGGCAAAACAGCACGCACGCCAGCTTGCCCGGATAGTCGAGGGTGGTCAGGGGCACCATGCCCCCGACCCGCAGGGGTCGACTCATTGGCGCCCGGCCGCGGCCGCGCGCTCGGTGAAATGCACACGTTCATGGTGCTCGGACTGTTTGCCCGGATTGAACGCCGAGACCGGGCGGTGATACCCCATCACCCGGGTCCAGACTTCGCAGCGTTGACGTTGGGCCAGGGGCAGTGTTTGCAATGCGGTCATGATGTAGCTCCTTGCGATTGAATAAAGCGAAATCAATGGATCTCGGCGAGCGACTGCTCACGCAGCAGCACCTCGTCGCACTTGGGACAGAACTCATGTTCGCCATCGAGATAGCCATGCACCGGGCAGATGGAGAACGTCGGGGTCACTGTCAGGTATGGCAGGCGAAAGCGCCCGAGCGCCCGGCGCACCAGTTGCTTGCAGGCCTCGGTCGAGGAAATCCGCTCGGCCATGTACAGGTGCAGCACCGTGCCGCCGGTGTATTTGCATTGCAGTTCATCCTGCAACTCCAGGGCCTCGAAGGGATCGTCGGTGTAGCCCACCGGCAGCTGCGAGGAGTTGGTGTAATACGGCGCCTGGCGCGTGCCGGCCTGGAGAATGCCCGGGTAGCGCTTGAGATCCTCCTTGGCGAAACGGTAGGTGGTGCCTTCCGCCGGTGTCGCTTCAAGGTTGTAGAGATGGCCGGTCTGCTCCTGGAAGCGCACCAGGGTCGCGCGGACATGGTCCAGCAGCATCAGGGCAAACGCGCGGCCGCGGGCGGTGTGCATGCCGTCCTGGTCGCCACTGAAGTTGCGCAGCATTTCATGCAGGCCGTTGAGGCCGATGGTGGAAAAGTGATTGCGCAAGGTTCCCAGGTAGCGCTTGGTGTAGGGGTACAAACCGGCGTCCATATGGTGCTGGATCACCTTGCGCTTGACCTCCAGACTCTCCATCGCCAGTTCCATCAGACTGTCCAGGCGCTGCAACAGGCCGCTGGTATCGCCCTCGAACAGATAGCCCAGGCGCGCGCAGTTGAGGGTGACCACCCCCAGCGAACCGGTCTGCTCCGCCGAGCCGAACAATCCGCCACCGCGCTTGAGCAGCTCGCGGACATCCAGCTGCAAGCGGCAACACATCGAACGCACCTGGTTGGGCTGCATGTCCGAATTGAGGAAGTTCTGGAAATACGGCAGCCCATAACGGGCGGTCATTTCAAACAGGCGCTCGGCGTTCTCGCTGTCCCAGGGAAAATCATGGGTGATGTTGTAGGTCGGGATGGGAAAGGTGAACACCCGGCCCTTGGCGTCGCCGGCCTGCATCACTTCGATGTAGGCACGGTTGAGCAAGTCCATTTCAACTTGCAGGTCGCCATAGGCAAAGGGCATTTCCTCGCCACCTATTATCGGGATCTGCTCGCGCAGGTCCTCCGGGCAGACCCAGTCGAAGGTCAGGTTGGTAAAGGGCGTCTGGGTCCCCCAGCGCGACGGTACATTGAGGTTGTAGATAAACTCCTGGAGCGCCTGGCGCACCTGCGGGTAACTCAGGCGGTCCCTGCGCACATAAGGTGCCAGGTAGGTGTCGAACGAGCTGAAGGCCTGGGCGCCGGCCCATTCGTTCTGTAGGGTGCCGAGGAAATTCACCATCTGCCCCAGGGCGCTGCTCAGGTGTTTCGGCGGACCGGCCTCGACGCGCCCGGGCACGCCATTGAGGCCCTCGTGCAACAACGTGCGCAGCGACCAGCCAGCGCAGTAGCCGGCGAGCATGTCGAGGTCGTGTATATGCAGGTCGGCCTCGCGGTGGGCCTGGCCGATGGCTTCGCTGTAGACCTCGTCGAGCCAGTAGTTGGCGGTGACCTTGCCCGACACGTTGAGCACCAGGCCGCCCAGCGAATAGCCCTGGTTGGCGTTGGCTTGCACGCGCCAGTCTTCCCGGTCCAGGTATTCATTCATCGAGGTCGCCACTTCGACCAGGGTCCGGCGGTCGCGACGCAAGCGCCCGTGCTGTTCGCGATAGACGATATAAGCGCGCATGGCGAGGAAAAACCCGGCGTCCATCAATACCCGCTCGACCCGATCCTGGATCTGCTCGACATGCAGCCTCGGCAGCCCTTCCAAACGAGCCAGTACGGCTTGCAGCAAGCCTTCGACGTCAACCGCGCCGTACTCCCCGCTGGCCCTGCCAGCGGCGATCAACGCCTGGCGGATCTTGTCGGCATCGAAGGCAACCCGCGTGCCGTCGCGTTTGTGCAAGCGGTTACATCCCACTGAGATCAGCGTGCTGTGCATTCGGCCTCCAATCACTACATATAGATATATAAATAAGTAAAACCACAACATGCAGTGAATACTACGGACGAAGCGCGGCGTTGCAATTGATCGACATCAAGAATCGCAGGCAAAAAAAAGCCGCCCCCCGGCGGCCAGAAAAACCAGGCTTCAACCACCACTCATATTCATGAACCGGACGATCTGCACTTCTCCTTCAGGGTTGAAATCGTGGCGTAGCGGCTTGCGCCGCAGCGCCTGTTGCACCGCCTTGATCAGCGGTTGGTCGTCCAGCGGATAACGCCGCAGCAAGCCGCGCAGATCAAGCGCGTCGTCCTGCCCCAGACACAGCAGCAGGCGCCCTTCGACAGTCATCCGCACCCGGTTGCAGCTGCCGCAGAAGTTGTGGCTATTGGGTGAAATAAAACCGATACGGGTTTCGGCATGCCGCTCCAGGCGCACGTAACGCGCCGGGCCGCCGCTGTTCTCGGTGCTGTCGAGCAAGCGATGACGACTGGTGATCAACGCCCGCACCTCGTCGCTGGAGCAGAACGACTCGCCCCGGGAACGACCCACATCACCCAAGGGCATTTCCTCGATAAAACTGATGTCGATGCGTTGCTCGATGGCGTACTGCAACAATGCCGGGACTTCATCGAAATTGCGTCCTTTCATCACCACGCAGTTGAGCTTGATCCGTTCAAACCCGGCACCGCGCGCGGCTTCAATGCCATCCAGCACCTGATCGAGATCGCCGTTGCGGGTGATCGCGCGAAACTTCTCGCCGTCCAGGCTATCGAGGCTGATGTTCATCCGCTTGACCCCGGCCTCGGCCAGCGGCCGCGCCAGACGGCCCAGTTGCGAGCCGTTGCTGGTCATCACCAGTTCGCGCAAACCGGGCAAGGCGGCGATCGTGCGGCACAGGCCGAGAATGCCCGGGCGAATCAGCGGCTCGCCACCGGTCAGACGGATCTTGCGCACGCCGAGGCCGACGAACAGCGCCGCCAGGCGCTGCAACTCCTCCAGGGTCAACACCTGCTGACGCGGCAGGAAGGTCATGTTCTTGGCCATGCAATACACACAGCGAAAATCACAACGGTCCGTCACCGACATCCGCAGATAGTCGATCTGGCGCCCAAATCCATCCTGCATCGCAGTGCTCATCGCGTTCTCCCGGTTGGCCAAGTCGTCACTGCACCAGCGGTGAGTCGGCACCCTGCAAGCGAATGCCGCGAATATCCGCCGCACCGATCAGGGTTTGCAGGTACTGCACCAGGGCTTTTTGCCAGACCCCCTGCTGCAACTGCGTGCGAATCGCCGTCGACACCGCCTCATAGGGCAACGGCTGGCCTTCGATCCGTTGATCGACACTGACCACATGCCAGCCGTAGCGGCTTTCCAGGGGTTGACTGGCCAGTCCCGGGGCCAGGGTAAACAGCTGGCGCTCGAACTCCGGTACGGTCTGGCCCTTGCTGATCTGCCCCAGGGAACCGCCCTGGGCCTTCGACGGACAGGCCGAATAGCTCACGGCCAGCTCGGCGAAACTGCCGGGCAGATCCTCCAGGCGCTGCAGCAGGGCTTCGGCTTGATCGCGGGCCAGCACGCGGGCCTCGGCATCGTCCGGGGCACATTCGAGCAGGATATGCCGCACCGCCAGCAACGGGGCGCTGTGGAAGCGACCACGGTTGTTGTCGTAGTAACGCAGACAGGTGACCTCGTCACACTGCGGGACCTGCACCTCGCGTTCGAGCAACAAGCGCGTGGCGGCCTCCTCTTCGTTCTCGCCGGCGCCGACCTGCAGCGCCAGGCCCAGCTCGGCGATGCGCTGCTGCAGCAACTCGCGGATCACCAGCGCCCGGGCGGCCTGGTACAGCGCCTCCTCGCGGCTTTCGGCCGGGTGATATTGCAGCTCCTGGGCCAACGCCTGCGGGGTGATCGACACCGCATTGACGCTGATGATCGGCCACTCCTGCTCACTGCTGGCGATCAACTGCGCCGGAGCGTCATCGGCACCCGTCGGTTCCGGCGCAAGCGCTTCGAACTGCACCGCCCCGGGGGCGACAACATCGACCGGCTCGGGCGCCGAGGCCTGGGTTGAAGATCCGCAGCCACCGCTGCCGCCTTTACCGCCGCCACATCCACATCCACCTGACATGATTCTCTCCTCAGATTTTCTGCCGAACGATTTGATAACGGCGTCCCAGGTACCAGATCGGCGCACTGACGATGTGCACCAGCCGGGTGAAGGGGAACAGCACGAACAGGGTCAAACCGAGAAACACGTGCAGTTTGTAGATCAAGCCGACCGGGGCGATGGACGCCGCCGCTTCCGTCGGGTGCAACAGCACGGTGTTCTGCGCCCAATCGGCGAGCAGCACCATCACCGAGCCGTCCATATGCTCGGTGGACGCGACAATGGTCAGCAGTCCGAGCAGCAGTTGCGCCAGCAGTACCAGCAACACCAGGATGTCCGAGGTGCTGGAAGTGGCGCGAACTCGTGGGTCGCTCAGGCGCCGATTGACCAGCATCAGCAGGCCGACCAGGCACAACAGGCCGAACAGCCCGCCGGAGACCATCGCCAGCAGTTGCTTGTTCTCGGTACTGATCAGATGGTGATAGACCGCCGAGGGCGTCAGCAGGCCGACAAAATGCCCGGCCAGAATGAACAACACCCCGATATGGAAGAAGTTGCTCGCCACGCGCATGCCGCGCTGGTTGAGCATCTGGCTGGAGCCGGCCTTCCAGGTGTACTGCGACAGGTCGAAGCGTGCCCAGCTGCCGATCAGGCAGATCACCACGGCCACATAGGGATAGACCCCGAACAACAACAGGTTCCAGTTAGACATTACCGACCTCCCCGGCCGGCGCGGCGGCCAGCCCTTCATGCTGAAAATCCACCCAGTGCAATGGCACCGCGCTTTCTTCCCGGGCCTTGCCCGGGGCACTTGGCAGCGAACCGCAACGGTCCTGTTGCTCGGCCTGGAGAAAGTCCACCGCCTCCTCCTCCCAGACCTTGTCCAGCGCCTCCAACGAGTCGTCCCGGGGTTCGGCGGCGACTTGCGCGCGCAGCTCGGCCACCGCCTGCAAGGGCTCGGCACCGGCAATCTGCAGCAAGGCCCGGAAGCAACTGGCATAGGCGCTCTCACGCTCATCCAGACGCGCCGCGAGCAAGGCCAGCAAGTGCGCGACATCGGCCAGGCCCTCGCGGGCCTCCAGGTCTTCGCGCGTGGAGAGGAACTCCAGATACAACGGGATATAGTCGGGCAGTTCCTTGACGCCGATGGCAAAACCGGCGGTTTCGTATTGCGCCATCATGTCGACCATCGCCTGGCCACGGTCGCGGGACTCACCGTGGACATGCTCGAACAGCAGCAGCGACAGCGAGCGCCCGCGGCCGAACAGCGCACCGTAGTGCTCCTGCCCGTCCATCAGGTCATTGGCGCAGATCAGTTCGAGCAATTCGAACAACGCACCGCGCTGCGTCGGGCTGATTTCCCGGGCCTGGATAATCGCCTGTTCCAGTTCGTCGCGGCCGGCCACCAGGGTCTCGGTGGGGTAATCGAGCAGCAGCGAAATCACCTTGAGAATGCGCATGCTCATTCCTCCCACAACTGCACGGTTTTCAGGATGTCGCGGCGGTTGGCCTTCTTCGCGCCGAACATATTGGTGTCGGAGCTGCCGCTACAGCCGCTGCCGAAACTGAAACCGCAGCCGGAACGTTCGGCAAAGGCGTCGCTCATGGCGTCTTCACGGTGTGCGCTGGGCACGACAAAGCGGTCCTCGTAGTTGGCGATCGCCAGGTAGCGATACATCTCCTCGACCTGGGCCACGCTCAAACCGACATCCGCCAGCACTTGCAGGTCCTGGACCCCGTCGACCTGCTCGGAACGCTTGTAGGCACGCATCGCCAGCAAGCGTTTCAGGGCGCGCTTGACCGGTTTCTCATCGCCCGCCGTCAGCAAGTTGGCCAGGTAGCGCAGCGGAATGCGCAGGCTGTCGACATCCGGGATGACTCCGTTCATGCCCACGGTGCCAGCGGTCGCGGCGTTCTGGATCGGCGACAGCGGCGGCACGTACCAGACCATCGGCAAGGTGCGGTATTCCGGGTGCAACGGCAGCGCGAGCTTCCAGTCCACAGCCATCTTGTAGACCGGCGAACGTTGCGCCGAGTCGATCACCGACTGCGGCACGCCATCGGCCAGGGCCTGGCGAATCACCGCCGGATCGTTCGGATCGAGGAAGATCTCCAGCTGCTTCTCGTACAGGTCCTGCTCATTGGCGGTGCTCGCCACCTCGGCGATACGGTCGGCGTCATACAGCAGCACACCGAGATAACGAATGCGCCCGACACAGGTTTCGGCACAGACCGTCGGCATCCCAGCCTCGATACGCGGGTAGCAGAAGATGCACTTTTCGGACTTGCCGCTTTTCCAGTTGAAATAGATCTTCTTGTACGGGCAGCCGCTGATGCACATGCGCCAGCCACGGCATTTCTCCTGGTCGATCAGGACAATCCCGTCTTCCTCGCGCTTGTAGATCGCCCCGCTCGGGCAGGACGCCGCACAAGTCGGGTTGAGACAGTGCTCGCACAGGCGCGGCAAATACATCATGAAGGTGTTTTCGTACTCACCGTAGATGTCCGCCTGGATCTGGTCGAAGTTCTTGTCCTTGCGCCGCTTGGCAAACTCGGTACCGAGGATCTCCTCCCAGTTCGGGCCCCATTCGATTTTCTCCATGCGCTTGCCCGACACCAGCGAGCGCGGCCGCGCGGTGGGCTGGTGCTCGCCCAGCGGCGCGGTGTGCAGATGCTGGTAATCGAAATCGAAGGGTTCGTAGTAGTCGTCGAGGCTGGGCAGGTCCGGGTTGGCGAATATATTGGCCAACACGCGGAATTTGCCGCCGATCCGAGGGTTGATCGAGCCGTCGGCATTGCGAATCCAGCCGCCCTTCCACTTGTCCTGGTTTTCCCATTCCTTGGGGTAGCCGATCCCGGGTTTCGATTCGACGTTGTTGAACCAGGCGTACTCCATGCCTTCGCGGCTGGTCCAGACGTTCTTGCAGGTGATCGAGCAGGTGTGGCAACCAATGCATTTGTCCAGGTTCAGGACCATGCCGATTTGTGAGCGAATCTTCATCTCAGTTCTCCTCAATCCAGCTCGGTCGGCAGGGGACGCGGCAGGTCATCGCCGGACGAAACGTCGAGCCAGTCGACTTTGGCCATCTTGCGCACCACGACGAATTCGTCGCGGTTGCAACCGACCGTGCCGTAATAGTTGAAACCGTAGGCCTGCTGGGCATAGCCGCCGATCATATGGGTCGGCTTGAGCACCACCCGGGTGACCGAGTTGTGATGGCCGCCACGGGTCTTGGTGGTTTCCGAACCCGGCACGTTCACGATCCGTTCCTGGGCGTGGTACATCATCACCATGCCTTCCTTGACCCGCTGGCTGACCACCGCCCGGGCGGTCAGCGCACCGTTGACGTTGAAGCATTCGATCCAGTCGTTGTCCTCGATGCCAGCGCGTTTCGCGTCGATCTCCGAGAGCCAGACAATCGGCCCGCCACGGCTGAGGGTCAGCATCAGCAGGTTGTCGCTGTAGGTACTGTGGATGCCCCATTTCTGGTGCGGGGTGATCCAGTTCAGGACGATTTCGGTTTCGCCGTTGCTGCGCTTGCCTTTCACCCCTTCGATGGTCCGGGTGTTGACCGGCGGCCGGTAGCTCATCAGTTGCTCGCCGAAGGCCTGCATCCACGGGTGATCCTGGTAGAACTGCTGGCGGCCGGTGATGGTCCGCCACGGGATCCCTTCATGGACGTTGGTGTAGCCGGCGTTGTAGCTGACATGATCGTCCTCGAGCCCGGACCAGGTCGGGCTGGAAATGATCTTGCGCGGCTGCGCCTGGATATCGCGGAAACGAATCGCCTCGTGGGCCTTGGACAGGGCCAGATGGCTGTGGTCGATGCCGGTGAACTCGGACAGCGCGGCCCAGGCCTTCACCGCCACATGGCCGTTGGTTTCCGGGGCCAGGGAGAGGATCACTTCGGCGGCGTCGATGGCCGTGTCGATTTTCGGCCGGCCTTGGCTGATGCCCGCCGCGCCTTCGCGGTAGTTCAGCTCGCCGAGGAATTTCACTTCCTCCTCGGTGTTCCAGTTGATGCCCTTGCCGCCGTTGCCGTGCTTCTCCAGCAGCGGCCCGAGGGAGCTGAACTGCTTGTAGATATTCGGGTAGTCGCGCTCGACCACTTGCAGGTTCGGCGCGTTCTTGCCCGGCTGCGGGGCCACCCCGGCGGTTTTCCAGTCGGTGCCGCCAAACGGCTGGGCCAGTTCGCCGACGCTGTCATGCAGCAACGGCACGGTGACCAGATCCTGCTCGACGCCCAGGTGCCCGACCGCCATGGCCGAGAACGACTTGGCAATGCCCTTGTAGATCTCCCAGTCCGAACGCGACTCCCAGGCCGGATCGATGGCGGCCGACAGCGGGTGGATGAACGGGTGCATGTCCGAGGTGTTCATATCGTCCTTCTCGTACCAGGTCGCGGTCGGCAACACGATGTCCGAGTAGACGCAGGTCGAAGACATGCGAAAGTCCAGGGTCGTCACCAGGTCGAGCTTGCCGATGGCGCCTTCGTCGACCCATTCGGCCTCTTCCGGCTTGCAGTCGCCGACCTGGCCGATGTCTTCGTTCATCACCCCGTTCTTGGTCCCGAGCAGGTACTTGAGCATGTACTCGTGGCCCTTGCCCGAGGAGCCCAGCAGGTTGGAACGCCAGATGAACATGTTGCGCGGGAAGTTCACCGGGCTGTCCGGCTGCTCGCAGGCAAAGCGCAGGGAACCGTCCTGCAGCGCCTTGACCACGTAGTCCTTGGGCGCCAGGCCGGCGGCCGCGGCATCGCGGCAGATATGCAGCGGGTTGGTGTTCAGCTGCGGGGCGCTGGGCAACCAGCCGGCGCGCTCGGCGCGGATGTTGTAGTCCAGGGCATGCTCGGGGAACTGGCTCTTGTCGGCCAGCGGCGAGAGCACGTCGTGCATGCTCATTTTCTCGTGGCGCCACTGCGAACTGTGGGCGTAGAAGAAGCTGGTGCCGTTCATCTGCCGTGGCGGACGGCTCCAGTCCAGGCCGAAGGCCAGCGGCAGCCAGCCGCATTGCGGGCGTAGCTTTTCCTGACCGACATAGTGCGCCCAGCCACCACCGGTCTGGCCGACGCAACCGCAGAGCATGAGCATATTGATCAGCCCGCGGTAGTTCATGTCCATGTGGTACCAGTGGTTCATCGCCGCGCCGACGATGATCATCGAGCGGCCACGGGTCTTGTCGGCGTTGTCGGCGAACTCTCGGGCGATCTGGATCGCCTTCTCGCGGCTGACGCCAGTGATCTGCTCCTGCCAAGCCGGGGTGCCGGGTACCGAAGCATCATCGTAATCCCTGGCGACGTTCGCTCCACCCAAACCGCGATCGATCGCCAGGTTGGCCGCCGACAGGTCGAACACCGTGGCGACCTTGACCTGGCTGCCATCCGCCAGGGTCAGGCTGTGCACCGGCACGCGGCGATATTGCACGGCCGCGCCGGCCACATGCTGGAAGTGTTCCTGGGACTCGCCGGCAAAATACGGGAACGCCACTTCGGCGACGCCAGCGCCGATCAGGCTCAGCTTCAGATCGATCTCGCGCCCTTCCCCGCCTTCACGGGCAAGGATGTTCCATTTGCCCTTCTCGCCCCAGCGATAGCCGATGGAGCCCTGGGGGGAAACCAGTTCGCCGCTGGCATCCAGCGCGATGGTTTTCCATTCCGGGTTGTTCTCCTGGCCGAGGTTGTCGGTCAGGTCCGAGGCGCGCAGGAAGCGGTCCGGTTGATAACCGGCACCCGGGGCAACCCCGAGCATCGGCTTGAGCAGCACCAGCACCGGCAGGTCGGTGAAACGCTTGGCGTACTCGGTGAAATAGGCGCTCGGCTTGTCCAGGTGGAACTCTTTGAAGATCACATGGTTGAACGCCTGGGCCAGCGCCGCATCGGTGCCCTGCTTGGGGTTGAGCCAGAGATCGGTGAGCTTGGCCACTTCCGAATAGTCGGGAGTGATGGCCACGGTCTTGGTGCCCTTGTAGCGAACCTCGGTGAAGAAGTGCGCGTCGGGGGTACGGGTCTGCGGGACGTTGGAACCCCAGGCGATGATGTAGTTGGAGTTGTACCAGTCGGCCGACTCCGGCACGTCGGTCTGCTCGCCCCAGACCATCGGCGAGGCCGGTGGCAGGTCGCAGTACCAGTCATAGAAACTCAGGCAGACCCCGCCGATCAGCGACAGGTAGCGGGCCCCGGCGGCATAGCTGACCATCGACATGGCCGGAATCGGCGAGAAGCCCACCACCCGGTCGGGACCGTACTGCTTGATGGTATAGACATTGGCCGCGGCAATGATCTCGTTGACTTCTTCCCAGTTGGAACGAATGAAGCCGCCCATGCCACGCTTGCTTTTATAGGAGTCGGCCTTGACCTTGTCCTCGACAATGCTGGCCCAGGCTTCGACCGGCGCCAGGGTCTGCCGTGCATCGCGCCAGAGCTTGAGCAGCGGCTTGCGGATTTTCGGGTACTTGAGGCGGTTGGCGCTGTAGATGTACCAGCTGTAGCTGGCCCCCCGCGGACAACCGCGCGGCTCATGGTTGGGCAGGTCGTTGCGGGTGCGCGGGTAGTCGGTCTGCTGGGTTTCCCAGGTGATCAGGCCGTTCTTCACATAGATCTTCCACGAGCACGAGCCGGTGCAGTTGACCCCGTGGGTCGAGCGCACGATCTTGTCGTACTGCCAGCGCGAACGGTAGACATTCTCCCAGTCGCGGGACTCCTTGCGGGTCTCCCCGTGACCGTCGGCGAACTCGCTTTGCTTGCGGTTGAAGAACCGCAGTTGATCCAGTAAATGACTCACGGTGTACACCTCTCAGGCTTCGCGGGGTTCTGTGCCCCGCCCACGCAATGGTTGGATTCGGCTCGACTCAGCAGGGTGTCGCGGCGCCTTTGCGCGCGTACCACCACCAGGTCACCACGATGCAGCTCAGGTAAAAGCCGACGAACATGTAGAAGGCCATCTCCGGGCCGCCGGTCTGGGCCATCGAAGTGCCGAAGGATTTCGGAATGAAGAACGCCCCGAAGGCGCCGATCGCCGAACTGAAACCCAGCACCGCGGCCGACTCCTTGCCGGCATTTTTCAGCGCCTGCTCGCGAGCCTCGGGCGCCTGTCCGGCGGAGAATTTTTCATGCAGGGTGCGGAAGATCACCGGGATCATCCGGAAGGTCGAACCGTTGCCGATCCCGGTGGTGATGAACAGCAGCATGAACAGGCCGAGGAAACCGTAGAAGTTACCGCCCACGCCGTTGTGGGGAAGAAAGTGCAGCACACCGAAGACCATCACGATCATCGCCACGAAGTTCCACAAGGTCACCTTCGCGCCGCCGAGCTTGTCCGCCAGCCAGCCACCCAACGGCCGGACCAGGGCACCGACCAAGGGGCCGAGGAAGGCGAACTTCAAGGCGATGACATCCGGGAAGGAGGTCTTGATCAACAGCGGGAACGCCGCGGAAAAGCCGATGAACGAACCGAAGGTGGCCAGGTACAACCAGCACATCAGCCAGTTGTGCTTGCGTTTGAAAATCACCGCCTGCTCGCTGAACGAAGCTTTGGCGCTGGACAAGTCATTCATGCCGAACCAGGCCGCCAGCGTCACCGCGAGAATGAACGGCACCCAGATGAACCCGGCGTTCTGCAGCCACAACTGGCCGCCGTCCGGCAGGGCTTGCGGCGAGCCGCCCATGACGCCGAACGCGCCGAAGGTAATCACCAGCGGCACACAGAACTGCATCACCGATACGCCCAGGTTACCCAGGCCGGCATTCAGCCCCAGGGCCGTGCCCTGCTGCGACTTGGGGTAGAAGAAGCTGATGTTGGACATGCTTGAGGCGAAGTTGCCGCCACCAAAACCGCAGAGCAAGGCAATCAACACGAACACGTTGTAGGAGGTGCCCGGGTCCTGTACGGCGAAGCCCATCCAGATCGACGGTAGCAGCAGCGACGCGGTGCTCAGGGCGGTCCAACGACGGCCGCCGAAGATCGGCACCATAAAGGAGTAGAAGACTCGCAAGGTGGCCCCGGACAAGCCCGGCAATGCCGCCAGCCAGAACAGTTGATCGGTGGTAAAACTGAAGCCGATGGCGTTCAAGCGCACGATCACCGTGCTCCAGACCATCCACACGGCAAAGGCCAGCAACAGCGCGGGGATGGAAATCCACAGGTTGCGCGTCGCCGTCTGTTTGCCGCTACGCCCCCAGAACGCGGGATCTTCCGGGCGCCAGTCATGAATGACCGGGCCGCTGTCAGGCTTTTGTAGAACAGACATATTCGTCTCCTTGGACAAGGCTGGAAAACGGGGCAGTGGCGAGCGCTGGCTGTTTGCCCAGCAGCGGGCGCCGACGAACTTCGCTGAAGTACATCCAGGTCAGGGAGACCCAGACCACGCCGTACATCAGCATGAAGCAGGAGGAACGCACGCCGGTCAGGTCCACCAGCGCACCGAACAGGATCGGCAGGACGAAGCCGCCCAAGCCACCGGCCAGGCCGACGATGCCGGACACCGCGCCCATGTTTTTCGGGTAGTCGTTGGCGATGTATTTGAAAACCGAGGCCTTGCCGAAGGCGAAGGCGATACCCATGACAAACAGCAGGCCGGTGAACAGCGTCGGGCTCAGACCGATGTGCAGGTCCAGCGGGCCATTGATGGTTTGCACTTGCAGCTGGGTCTGCGGATAGGACAGCAGGAACAGGCAGATCCAACTGACCCAGAGCACCCACCAGGTCACGCTCTGGGCGCCCCAGCGATCCGACAGCCAGCCACCGACGGCACGCAGCACGCCGCCCGGCAGGGAAAAACAGGCGGCCAGCAGCGCCGCGCTTTGCAGGCTGAAACCGTATTCCTGCACGTAGTATTTGGTCATCCACAAGGCCAGCGCGACATAGCCGCCGAAGACGATCGAGTAGTACTGGCAGTAGCGCCAGACCGCCGGATCCTTCAGTGAAGCAAGCTGTTCGCGCAGCGCGGTGCCCGAAGCACTGCGGTGGTCCTTGTTCTCGGCGCTGAGAAACCAGAACAGCAGCGCGGTGATAAAGAGGATCGCGCTGAAGACTTTCGGCACCAGGTGCCAGCTGCCCGCGGCGATCAGCGCCGGGGCAAGAAACTTGGTCAGCGCGGAGCCGGCATTGCCGGCGCCGAAGATGCCCATGGCGAAACCCTGGTTGTCCTGGTCGAACCACTTGGCCACATAGGCGATACCGACGGAAAACGAACCACCGGCCAGGCCGACGAACAGCCCCAGGACCAGGAACTGCCAATAGGTCGTGGCGTAGGTGATCAGGTACAGCGGCAGCACGCAGGACAGCATCAGCAGGAACAACACGCTGCGCCCGCCAAACCGGTCGGTCAGTAGCCCCAGCGGCAAGCGGACCAGCGAGCCGGTCAGGACCGGGGTGGCGACCAGCAGGCCGAACTGGGTTTCGTTGAGCTGGAGCAGTTCCTTGATCGGCACGCCGAGCACGGCAAACATCATCCAGACCATGAAACACACGGTGAAGGCCAGCGTGCTCATGCCCAGCACCAGGCCTTGTCGTACACGCGGTTGGGTCATGTCGCTCTCCAGATCAGTTAGCCATGGCCGCAGACTAGAGAGGCATACCCCGTAAAAACTTGATCCTTATCAACGAAGCCCAAGGGGTTCCAGGCCTATGCTGGCGCCATCTACCTCCAAAGAGGTAGACCGAAAAACCCTCTGAACCCTTTGTTTATCAGGCTCTTGCCTCCGCTGCGCGAAGCGTTTGCGGGTATCGGACGATCGACAACTCTTTAGAGGTAGAGCGCCAGGGACCGGCAGCAACATCATTGCCCGTCGCCCCCTGGAGTTCGATATGCCCGGTTTTCCCATCGTTGCCCCAGGGCGACAGTCATGATCCGCTGGTTGCGCAGCTCCCTGCCCGCCCGCGCCGGGCTCGCGGTGATCCTGATCGCCATACTCGCCCTGGCCAGCTCATTGAGCGCCGGGCTGATCGCCTGGTTCAGCCAGGGCGATGCGGCCGCCATCAACACCGCCGGTTCGGTGCGCATGGAGACCTATCACCTGAGCTGGAAACTGGCCGCGGGGAGCCCCCGCGCAGAAATCAGCGACATCACCGACAGCCTGCAACAGCGCCTCACCGGCCAGTCACTCAAGGCGGTGCTGGAAGATGGCGCGAGTCTTGACCTGCAAGCCAGCTACCAGCAGATCCAGCAAAACTGGAAGGAGAATCTGCGCCCGGCGCTGGAGCGTGGCGATGTCGACTCGTTTCAGGCCGGCGCTCCGCCCTTCGTCGAACAACTGAACCAGTTCGTCAGCCTGCTGCAGCGCCAAAGCGAGTACAAGCAAACCTGGCAACAGATGATCCAGGGCGCGGCCCTGTTCACCACCATGATCGTCCTGTTGCTCGGGCTCTACGAACTGCAGTACGGGGTGATCACCCCGCTCAAGGAACTGGTGGAGGCGACCCAGCGTTTTCGCCGTGGCGACTTCCAGGTGCGGGTCAACCATCAATCCCAGGACGAGCTGGGGCAATTGGCTACGAGCTTCAACGCCATGGCCGAGACCATCGAGCAGTCCCACCGCACCCTGGAGACTCAGGTCCGGCAAAAGACCCTGAACCTGCAACAGGCCAATGCCGCCCTGGAACTGCTCTATCAGAGCAGTCGCAGCCTGGCCACGCGGCTGGCCAATGCCGAAGGGCTGGATGAACTGATCCGCCGCTTCCAACAGCGTCTGCCCGGCTTGCGCCTGTCACTGTGCCTGCAAGGGCGGATGCAGGCCCCGGCCCAGCAACTGCTGGTGCTGCATGGTGCCAACAGTCGCGATGTCTGCGCCGGCAGCCATTGCGCCAGCTGCCAGAAACACCACCAGAGCAACCCGCAAAGCTTCAGCATCAGTAACCAGGGCAGTGAGTTGGGCGAGCTCAAGGCGCACTTTGTCGACGAGCACCCACCGCAAGCCTGGGAAACCGAGCTGATCCAGGCCCTGGCCAACCTGATCGGCACCTCGCTCTCGCTCAAGCGCCAACGGGAACAGGACCACCGCCTGCTGCTGCTCGAAGAACGCACCATCATCGCCCGCGAGCTGCATGACTCCCTGGCCCAGGCGCTGTCCTACATGAAGCTGCAAGTCAGCCGCATGCAGACCCTGATGCGCCGTGGCGAACCGGTGGCGACCCTGGAAAGCGTCACCGCCGAACTGCGCGAGGGCCTGAACAATGCCTACCGTCAGCTGCGCGAACTGCTGACCACCTTTCGCTTGCAGATTCACGACGCCGGGCTGGTCCAGGAACTCCAGGACACCGCCGAGGAGTTCTCCAGCCGGGGCGATTTCCAGGTCCACCTGCACGTCGACAGCCTGGCCTTCGAACTGTCCGCCAGCGAGCAGATCCACATTCTGCAGATCACCCGCGAGGCACTTTCCAACTGCCTGCGCCACGCCCATGCGCAGAATGCCTGGCTGCAACTGCGCCAGGACGGCGAAAGCGTGCGCCTGTCGATCGAGGACGATGGCCGTGGCTTCAGCGGCAGCGTCGACCAACGCGAACATCACGGCCTGAACATCATGAAGGAACGCGCCCGCAGCCTGCATGGACAGCTCCAGATATTTTCCCGGGTGCCCCAGGGCACGCTTGTCCAGATGGAGTTCCGACCGGAGTTTCTCGGACAGCCAACAGAAGGTAGCCTTACATGAAACTGTCCCCGCAATACCGGATCCTGCTGGTCGACGACCATCCGATGATGCGTCACGGCATTCGCCAGATCCTCGAACTGGAAGATGACTTGTGCGTGGTTGGCGAAGCCAATCATGGCGAGGAAGCTCTGACACTGATCGAGCCGCTGCAACCCGACCTGGTGCTACTGGACAACAACATGCCGCGGATGAACGGTATTGAAACCCTGCGCAGCCTGCGCGCCATGAACTACCGGGGAAAAATCCTGCTGTTCACCGTGTCCGACGCCGAAGACGATATTCGTGACGCACTGCGCCTGGACGCTGACGGTTATCTGCTCAAGGACATGGAGCCGGAGTTGCTGATCCAGTACATCCGCGACGCCTTGAACGGTGCCCTGGTGGTCAGTCCCGGCCTGACCCGGGTCATGGCCCAGGCACTGCGCTCGCCACCGCGCCAGGTCGAAGTCGAGCTGACCGAGCGCGAGCGTCAGGTGCTCAAAACCATTGCCGGTGGCTTGAGCAACAAGGTCATCGGCCACAAGCTGGGCATTACCGAAGGCACGGTCAAGGTTCACGTCAAGAACCTGCTGCACAAACTCGGCCTGCGCTCGCGGGTCGAGGCGGCAGTGTGGGCCATGGAGCATCTGCGCAGCACCGGCTGAGCCCTTCTGGGGAGTCGACGCTGGCGAAGTTGATTGCAATCAAGGCACGACGCCCACAGCCTTGCACACTGGCGGGGTCCATCAGCGGAGAGCGTTCATGCCCCTTTCACCCTTGCCTCTGGTTTACTCCTGTTCAGGCTGCTCCAACGTCGCCCAACTGGCCAACACCCTGGCCCTGCGCCTGGATCGCGCGGGCCTCGCGGAAATGTCCTGCATCGTCGGAGTGGGTGGACATGTCGCCGCGCTGGTCAACAAGGCCCGTTCGGGACGGCGGATCCTGGCGCTGGACGGCTGTCCGCTGCAATGCGTGGAAAGCTGTCTGCAACAGCATGGCCTGCGGGCCGATATGCACCTGATCCTCAGCCAGCACGGCGTGCGCAAACGCTATGGCGAAGATTGCAGCCCGGCGCAGGCCGAGGAGCTGTTTGCCGAGATCGGGCAATTGCTTGAGCATGACCGGCGGCCAGCCCCACTGCCGTTCGGCTAAGAAAATGGGATCTTGAAAACACCACGCCGCCTTGTAGGAGCTGGCTTGCCAGCGATGAGGCCCTCGCGCCTTGCGCCGCCCATACGGACGCCATCGCGGGCAAGCCAGCTCCTACAAGGTTATGTGGCGTTAATGCCCCTTGCGTTAACTGAACGACATCAGCCCCCCGCCACAACTTCGAAGCTTGCCTCAACCCGCCGCCAGGCCCTTCCCGGCACGCTCCAGGTTGCGCCATAGCCAGGCCGGCAAGACCTCGGGGTCGAGGCTGTCGATCAGGTTCTTCAACGTCAAACCCAGTTCAGTATCGCCCTCGATGACCAGCCGCCGGCGAAAGAACAGCGTGTCCGGGTCTTCCTGGCGACTGGCCAGGAGCAGGAACTCGCGCCAGTTGCCGCTGATGGTCACGTCGGCCCTGGCCCGCGCGGCGATCTGCAAGCCCTCGCGGCCCCGGGTCAGGTACCAGGTCAGCCCCAGGTCGGGGACCCGCAGGCACAACCAGCGCCCACGCAACAGGTCGAACTGGCCATCGCCCAACGGCTCGGCGAAACAGCGGTTGAGCCCCTGTTGCAGGGCCAGCCGTTGCAGTCCGAACGGCACCCGACGAACCAACGGCAGCAAGCGATCAGCGCTGCGCAACAGCCACTTTTTCCGATTCAACACAGGCCCACCTCCTCGACCCGCAACATCCCGGCCTGGCCATGCCAATAGCCATTGCAGCCTTCGACGAACAGCGGTGGTGTCGCACCCAGGCGGACCCGCTGATAGGCCGCGATCACCTCGGCCATACCCTGGGCCCGGGGGCTCAGGCGCAGCAGATCGGCGCCGCAAGCGAGCAGTCCGGGATAATCGGCCAACAGATTGGTCACCTCGGCCGACATCGTCTGGATACCGTTGAGGGTGAACAGCGGCTGGCCTTCCTGACTGCTCAACGCCAGGCCATCGGGGTAGTCGATACAGCAGAACTGGCAGTCGTCCTTGGGCCGGTTCTGCGCGCGGGCGGTGAAACAACGCGCCGAATAGGCCAGGGGCAAATGTCCATAGGCAAAGACTTCGACTTCCGGCACCGCCCGACCCAGTTCGCGCACCTGGTCGAGCACCGCGCGGATCAGCGCCGCCGAGCACTCCACCGGCGGCACCCAGCGGATCATCCCGCAATCGAGCAACTGGCCGAGGGCATGGCCGTTGTACAGGTTCAGCGCCGGCCCTGCGACAAAGGGCAACTTGCGTTCGGCGAGAAACTGCACCGCGCCCATATCGTTGGCCTCCACCAGCAACTCGCCGTTGTCACACAGGCGCCGCAGGCTGGAGAGTTCCGACGCGGCCTCGATCAGGGTCAGACTTGAGAGCACCAGTTGCGCCTGGGTACAGGCCTGCAACTCACGCCCCAGGCCGAGCCATTGATCGAGGGACAAGGCCCGGCGTTTCGAACACACGGTTTCCCCGAGGTAGATCACATCCAGGGGCAAGGCCGACATTTCAGAGTAAAACTGCCCCAATTGGGTTTTGTCCCAGTAAAACAGCACGGGTCCCAGGCTGAGCTTCATTTCCAGTCCCTCATTGCCAGGCTCGATGATAGGCACCCAGGGTGGTCTGGCTGCCTTCGGACAAACCGGCCAGCGCCTGGCGCCACTGGTCCTTGACCGCAAAACTGTGGGGCTGGGCGCGATAGGCATCCAGCGCGGCGCGCCAGACCCGGGTGACCTGCTCGACATACGCCGGGCTGCGCTGGCGGCCTTCGATCTTCACCGCGGCGACCCCGATCGCCTTGAGTTCCGGCAGCAGGTCCAGGGTGTCGAGGCTGGTGGGTTCTTCCAGGGCATGGAAGCGCTTGCCCTCGACCAGGAAGCGGCCTTTGCACAAGGTCGGATAGCCAGCCGGTTCATCGGGGCTATAGCGGTCGATCAGGACTTCGCTCAGGCGTGCGCTCAAACCCTCGGCGTCTTCGCTCCAGCGCACCGCCTTGGCTGGTGAACAGACGCCGCACAGATTCGGCGACTCGCCGGTGATGTAGGAAGACAGGTGGCAGCGCCCTTCGGCCATGATGCACAAACTGCCGAAACCGAAGACCTCGATCGGCACCGAACTGCTCGCCGCAACCTGGCGCACCTGGGCCAACGACAGCACCCTGGGCAACACCGCGCGGCGAATGTTGTAGCGCTCGGCGTAGAACGCCAGCGCGCCGGCATGGGTCGCCGAGCCCTGTACCGACAAGTGCAGGGGCAGTTGCGGATGACGCTGGCTGGCATAACTCAAGACCCCTGGATCAGCGGCGATCAGCGCGTCGACGCCCAAGTCGGCGGCCCGATCCACCGCCCGCTGCCAGCGCTCCCAGCCCGCGGGCTGCGGGTAGGTGTTGACCGCGACATAAAGTTTGCGTTGGTGCTGGCGAATATGCGCGACCGCTGCGTCGAATTGTTTGTCGTCCATGTTCAAGCCGGCGAAGTGCCGGGCGTTGGTGTCATCGCGAAAGCCTACATAGACGGCATCGGCGCCTTGGCGCACCGCCGCTTTCAGCGCAGGCAGGTTCCCTGCCGGGCAGACCAGTTGCATGGGTAATCCTCATGAAAGAACTTGTCTCGCCCCCTGTGCACTGCGTGTCGCCAGCAGGCCCGGGGCGATCGACAATGCGCTGCCAGTCTAGCGAGACCGGCAGCCACGGCCTTGACGGCAATCAATTGCCGTTACTGCATCAGTTCGGCGAAGGACAGGAAGCTGACCGAGTCGTGCTTGCGCACCTGCTGCTCGCATTCGACCAGCGCCAAACCATCGGCCCAACAAGCCGCCGTCAACATGGCCGAGCTTTGTTGCGGGTGCAGCTCCACCCAGACCTGGCCGTCGGCCCTGGGCACCAGGCGGGCTCGCAGATACTGCCGGCGCTTGTTGCGCTGCAACCAGTCGAAGCCCGCCGACAGGGCCAATGGCCGTGGCAGCACTTCGCTCAGGCCCTGGGCCCGGAGCAGGAACGGGCGCAGCACCACCAGGGCGGTGATCAGCGCCGCCGAAGGATTGCCCGGCAGGCCGAGCCAGGGCTTGCCGGCCACTTCGCCAAAGGCCAGCGGCTTGCCCGGCTGGATCGCCAGGCGCCAGAAATCCAGGCTGCCGAGCGCCTCGATGGCCTGTTTGAGATGATCCTCCTCGCCCACCGAGACACCGCCCGAGGTCAGCAGCAGATCGCACTCCGAGGCAGCCAGGCTCAAGGCATCACAGCTGGCGGCCAAGGCATCGGCCATGACCCCGTAGTCATACACCTCCATGCCCCAACCCCGCAGCAACGCCGACAGGCAATAGCGATTGCTGTTGTAGATCTGCCCCGGCGCCAGGTGCTGGCCCGGCTCGCGCAACTCGTCGCCACTGCTCAGCAGACACACCCGCAACGGTCGATAGACCTCGACCCGGGCAATCCCCACAGCCGCCAGCAAGCCCAATTCCTGGGCGCGCAAGCGCTTGCCGGCGCTGAGCAGCAACTGGCCGCGACGAACCTCCTCGCCCTCCTTGCGCACATGTTCGCCGGCCACCGCCGCCGGTAACCAGACCAGCCCCTCGTTGGCCCGACAATGCTCCTGCGGCACCACGGTGTCGGCCCCCGGCGGCAACGGCGCACCGGTAAAGATCCGCGCCGCCTGCCGGGGCAGCAAGGGTTCCGCTGCCGCTTGCCCGGCGGCAATCCGCCCGCCCAGGGTCAGCCAGCCGCCTCCCGGCGGCAGGTCGGCGGCACAGCAGGCATAACCGTCCATGGCGCTGTTGTCCCAGCCGGGCAGGCTCAGTGGCGCGGTCAGATCCCGTGCCAGCACCCGCCCCAGCGCCTGATCCAGGGCGACCGTCTGTATCTCGGGCGGCGGCGGCGCCTGGTCGAGCAGATGTTCGATGGCCTGGTCCACCGGCGTCAGATGACCGCTGTCGCAGACCCGGCCGCTCATGAGCGCACCTCGCAAGCCTCGATCACTCGCTGCGCCTGCGGTTTCAGGTGCGGTGCGAAATTGCACGGGCCGGTGCGACTGTCCAGCTGTTCGAGGAGGATGCTGTTCCAGGCGGTGCGGCAGGCCCCCGGCGAGCCCGGCACGCAGCACACCAGCACGCCATTGCTCATTCCAGCGAGGGCTCGTGACTGCAGGCTGGACATGCCGATTTCCGCCAGCGACACCTGGCGGAACAACTCGCCGAAACCGTCCACCTGCTTGTCCAGCAACGGCAGCACCGCTTGTGGCGTATTGTCGCGCGGAGTGAAGCCGGTACCGCCGGTCATCAGCACCACCTGGACCTTGGGGTCGGCGATCCAGTGCGAGAGTTTGGCGCGGATCTGATAGATATCGTCCTTGACCAGATCGCGGTCGATCAGCACATGTCCGGCGGTTTGCAGCAAGTCGCTGAGGGTCTGCCCCGAGGTGTCGGTGGCCGCGGTGCGCGTATCGCTGATGGTCAGCACGGCGATGTTCAGGGGTTCAAAAGTGCGTTGCGTCAGATGGGCCATAGCCAGCCTTCCCGTAGATGAAGATCGGCCCAAGCCTGAACCGAAACTGCGTGTGAACCTATTCCTCCAAGGAGGTACCTCGACCCGTGGCACGACTCAGGGCGCCAGGCGCCGGTGCGTCCAGAGGCCCTCGTGCAGACGGTAATCGAGGCGATCGTGCAGGCGGTCGGCACGCCCCTGCCAGAACTCCAGGCGCTCCGGGACCAGGCAGTAACCACCCCACTGTTCGGGGCGCGGCGGCAGTTGGTCGGCGAAGCGCCTGGCCGTTTGCGCCAGCAGCGCTTCCAGTTGCGCCCGGTCGGCCAGGGGCTGGCTTTGCGGCGAGGCCCAGGCGCCGAGACGACTGGCCATGGAGCGCGAGTCGAAGTAGGCATCGGACAGACCCGGATCCAGCCTGGCGACCTGGCCTTCGATCCGCACCTGGCGCTCCAGCCCCGGCCAGAAGAAGGTCATGGCGGCATGGGGATTGGCCGCCAGGTCCTGGCCCTTGGCACTCTGGTAATGGCCGAAGAAGGTGAAGCCGGCATCGCTGAAACCCTTGAGCAGCAACACCCGACAATGTGGCCGGCCCTGCGCGTCGACCGTTGCCAGGCACATGCTGTTGGCCTCGACCGGTGCCTGCTCGGTGTCGCGGGCCTGTTGCATCCACTGGCGGAACAGCAGCAGCGGATCCTCCGCCGCGGTCTCGTCCGACAGACCGTCCAGAGTGTAGTTACGGCGCATCTGAGCCAGGGAAAGGGGCATGCGGGCGATCTCCGATAGGGGGTGTGCGCAGTGTGCGAGGCCGCGCGCGCCAACACCTTGACCGTCATCAACAGCAGGCTTTGATCACCCCTTACTTGAGGCGCAGACGCCTGGCCAGTTTGTGCAGGTTGCTCGAATCGACCGCCAGCAGCCGGGCCGCGCTGGCCCAGTTGTTCCCGGTCAGGTTCAGGGCCTGGAGGATCTTCTGCCGCTGGCAATCGTCGATGGCCTCACCCAGGGCCTGGAACGGCTGGTCGCCGACTTCGTCCGCAGGCACCTGGGCCAGCGTCCGCGCGCTGCCCAGGTTGCTGTCGAGATCGAGGATTTCCGCTTCCAGGGTAAGGATCAGGCTGCGACTGCCGCCACGGCTGAGCTGTTTCAACGCGGCGCGGCTGATCACATGCTCCAGCTCACGTATATTGCCCGGCCAGTGGTAAGCCAGCAGCGCACGCTCGGCCGTCGGCGACAGACGCAAGCCGCGCAAACCGAGCCGGCTGCGATTGAGTTCGAGAAAATGCCCGGCCAGCAGCAACACATCGTTGCCGCGTTCACGCAGCGGCGGAATCGGCACCGGGTAGACCGACAGCCGGTGGTAGAGGTCGGCGCGAAACAGCCCGTCGCGAATGCTCTGCGGCAGATGCCGGTTGGTCGCGGCGATGATCCGTACATCCACATGCAGCGGCTTGTCCGCGCCCAGGCGCTGGATCTCGCCGTTTTGCAGGGTGCGCAACAATTTGGCCTGCACGCTCAAGGGCAGCTCGCCGACCTCGTCGAGAAACAAGGTGCCGCCGTTGGCCGCGTCGAAACGCCCGGCCCGGTCACTGCTGGCCCCGGAAAACGCCCCTTTGACATGCCCGAACAACTCGCTCTCGGCCAGGGACTCCGGCAAGGCGGCGCAGTTGACCTGAATCAGCGGCTTGTGACTGCGCCGCGACAGACGGTGCAGGCGCCGGGCGAACAACTCCTTGCCGACCCCGGTCTCGCCCAGCAGCAACACCGGTAACTCGGAATCGGCCAGGACATCCAGCTCGTTGAGCAACTGATGCAGGACTTCGCTCTGCCCGAGGATTTCACCCTCCGCGACCGGCATCCGCAGGTCCCGCGGGTCGCTGCGGGACAAGCGCAGGCTGCGGTTTTCCTGTTCGAGCCGGGTGACCCGCACGGCCGCCTCGATCTGCAAGGTGCAACGCTTGAGTTCATCTCGCGCCTGGCGGTCGAAGGTGCCGGGCTGCAACGCATCCAGGGTGATCGCGCCCCAGATCCGCCCCTCCACATACAGGCTCACGCCCATGCAGTCATGCACCGCCAGCGGCGCGTTGAGCGCGTTGTCGAGCAGGCCGTCATAGGGGTCCGGCAGGCGACTGTCGGGCTCGAACCAGGTTGGCTCGCGTGAGGCCATGATCGCCGCCAGGCGCGGATGCTGGGCAATCACAAAGCGCCGGCCCAAGGCTTCGTGCACCAGCCCCACGGTCGCCACCGGCCTGAGGCTGTCGTCATCCAGGCGCAGCAGGCCGACGGCGCCACTGTTGAAGTACTCGCGCAGAGTCTGCACCAGTCGTTGCAGGCGCAAGGCGTTGGGCAGCTCGACTATCAGGTCGGCGGCCAGGCTTTCACGCAACATGGTAATCATCACCCCTTATGGTTGTATTTACCCTGACGCATCAGGGTTATCATCACCACAACAAAAAAATAATCCAACATTTTCAATCAGTTACAAATGGCATGCGCGATGCAATAGGCCAGGGAACCCCTCAAACCCAAAGAAGGCACCCTGATGAGCCAGACACTTCTCGAACAAAGCCTCGGCCAACTGGCCTGCGATATTCCTGGCGCCACGCGGATTTTCCATCACTTCAACCTGGACTTCTGTTGCGGCGGGCAGAAAACCCTGCGCGAGGCGGCCCTGGGCAAGCAGCTCGACCCGACGCTGATTGCCGAGGCCCTCAATGAGCTGCAAGACAGCGGCGCCAGCCAGCACGACTGGCGCAACGAAGCCGACGCCCTGCTGATCAGCCATATCCTCGAGCGCTACCACGCCCGGCACCGCGAGCAACTGCCGGAACTGATTCGCCTGGCGCGCCGCGTCGAGCAGGTACACGGCGCCCGCGACAATTGCCCGAACGGCCTGGCCGACCATCTGCACGACATGCAGCAGGAACTCGAAGGACATATGCTCAAGGAGGAACAGGTGCTCTTTCCGCTGCTGCAACGGGGTCTCGGTCGCCAGACCGCTCCGCCGATCCAGGTGCTGCGCCTGGAACACGATCAACATGGCGCGGCCCTGGAAATCCTGCTGGCGCTGACCGACAACATCACCCCACCGGCCGAAGCCTGTAACACCTGGCGCGGCCTGTATCGCGGACTGCAGGAGTTTCGCGATGATCTGATGCAGCACATCCACCTGGAAAACAACATCCTCTTCGTCAAGGCCCTGAACCCGGCCCGGTGACCCCGACCAGCCACGCCGATCCGCACCCGCCAGATGACGGGTGCGTTTTTTTGCCTGGGCGGCGGACTGTGGCTCAAACCTGCCAATAGAACATGGCCTTGGCCAGGATCACTATCAGCAGCATGTGCCCGAGGATACTGCGCCGGATCCAGTCGGCCCGGCGCGGCGTCAGCCGTGAGCGTTGCAGCCAGTAGGCAAGCAACAGGTAATGCCCGACGATGCTCAGGGCCAAGGTGATCTTCAGGCTCAACAGGCTGGCAAAACGGCTGTCCAGGGGATGACTCAAGGCGCCTCGATACTGCCAGGCCAGGCCGATGCCGGCGCCGTACAACAGCAGCACCACGCCATGCAGGACCTTGCGCGAGCGCACCGCGATAGCCTGGTCCGCCGGCGCCTGCGTGCCGGCGGGCAATTGCCGGCGCGCCGCATGCCAGATGCACACCTCGAAGAACAGCGTGCCGATAAAGGCGATGGCCGCCAACAGATGGGTGACCAATAACCAGGGATAGATCATCGCCCGCCTCCTCTGCCCGACCGACTCATCCCGGATGCCCGTCGACCCGGGCCCGCAGCAACATTGGGCCGTAGCGCCAGGCATACAGGGCAAACGCCAGGGCCCAGCACAGCCCCGCCAGCCACAACCCGGCCAACGGCAGGAACAGCACCAGCACGACCCGGCTGAAACACGCCAGATTGAGCAGGACAAACGCCGGGGTCATGCCCGCCGGCGGCTCCAGCGTCCGACCGGTATGCCCGAGGCTGACCCGCGCGATCATCGCCAGGATCAACCCGGCCATGGCCCCGATCGTCAGGCCATGCACCGCCAGGCTGGGGTTCAGCGGCACGCCGAAGTGCCATAGGGCCATGCCCAGGCAGGCCAGCGCCAACCAGCCGTAGGCCAGGTACAGCGACCACAGCAGCGGCACGCGCCAGAGTCGACGATCATGCCAGCGCAGCAGGCGCAACAGATGCCCCACCGCCAGTGCACCAAACAGCAAACCGACCCAGCGATTGATGACGAGGGCGGGCCCGCAGGCATACAACAACGCCACCAGCGCGGAGCCGGCCAGCAACAGGCGATCGAGCCGGGGCCAGGGGGCAATGCCCTCGACCCGGCCCAGGCCACGCTGGATGAAAAATGGAATGACCCGACCACCGATCAGACCCATCATCGCCGCTACCAGCCACAGGCCGGTCAGCACAGCCTGGCGCTGCCAGCTTTCATGGCCGGGCAGCAGGCCGTACAGCGCCAGCCCGTCCGCGCCGGCCAGCAACAGCAACAGCAGGACAATCGGGTAGTTGCGTTTCTGCCGGACCTTCCACAGCGTGGTGCCCATCAGCACGGCCACCGCCAGGGGAAACGCCAGTTCCAGCGGCGCCAACAACGACCAGGGCAGATTCGCCAACCAGGCCAGGCGCGCCACCAGCCAGAGCAGAGCCAGGACTGCCAGTGGCTTGCCGCTGAGGCCGGGCTGGCCGGTCCAGGTCTGGACCGCAGTCAGCAGAAAGCCAGCGACAATCGCCAGGCCAAAGCCGAACAGCAGTTCATGACGGTGCCACGCCAGCCAGCCACCCGCCGGTTGCCAGCCGCCGACGGCACCGTTCAAGGCCAGCAGCCAGAGCGGCACCACCAGCAGCGCCAGGCCGGCACCGGCGAGGAAAAACGGCCGGAAGGCCAGGCGCAACAGCGGCGGGATCGCCAGCGCGGTACGGCGCTCAAGTACTTGCATGAAGCCACTCCTTTACCTTGCTGCCGACCTGACACGAGCCCGCACGCGATGAATGATGTTGCTGGGCAATCATCAGCTGTTCGCACGCCATCGCAGTTGTCATAAATCAAGTCGGCCGGGGAACGCCTGGGTAACCTGACCAGCCGTTGTCAGATACGCCAGTGCAAGGGACGTGCCTCGACGCCCGGGTCGCCCCGACGACCCGTGGCCGCGCGGCGTGCCCGGCAGCGGCAGGCCCCACCCCGACTGCCGAGTGCTGGCAGCCAGGGTAAAAATAACCATATGAGGGTTGTTTTAACCCTGATTGACAGGGTCTTTTTAACCTTGCAGCTACAGATATCCAGTGGCTACAGGCTTGCTGTAACGCCTTTCAGTCGAGGCCGAACACGGTCCCTGTGGGAGCAGAGCTTGCTCGCGAAGGGGCCCTTGAAACCGCTAAAAGCTTCGCGGGCAAGCTCCGCTCCCACAGGGTTGCGCTGCGTTTTCAATGTTTTGTTTCCTTAGCTGAACAGCATAAGGGTCTGGCGCCTGGCCCGGGTCTTGCTCAACCAGCACACCGCCTATCCCCTCTCGACCAACCGGAGTCGTCATGAAAGCAGTCATCCAGCCACTGGCCTGGTTTGTGGTCCTGAGTTCGATCATCGCCATCGCCAGCAGCCTCTCGCTCGGCCTTGTCTGAGGGCACGGCGCCTCCCCCCTTTTCCGCTATCAGGATGAATTGCCATGGTGCTTCACCGCGTCCATCACCAGATCTTACGCAGCCATCACCTGTTCGAGCCGCTGAGTGACCAAGAGATGGATGAGTTGATGGCTTCCAGCCATTTGCTCAGCATCGACAAGGGCGAACCGCTGTTCCGCCAGGGCGAGCCAGCCGACGCCTTCTACTTCGTGATTGCCGGCGCGGTGAAGATCTACCGCCTGACCCCGGACGGCCAGGAGAAAGTGTTCGAGGTCATTGGCCCGCGGCAAACCTTCGCCGAGGCGATGATGCTGATGGACACCCCGAACTATGTGGCCTCGGCCGAAGCCGTCGGGCCGTGCCAGCTCTATCGGCTGTCCAACAGCGCCTACCTGCGCCTGTTGCAGAGCAACAGCCGGCTGCCCTTCGCCCTGCTCGGCAAACTCTGTGTGCGCCTGCATCAGCGGGTCAACGAAATCGAAACCCTGTCGCTGAAGAACGCCACCCACCGGGTGGTGCGTTATCTGCTGACGCAACTGGTGCACCTGCAGCCCGTCAACTATCAGTTCGAACTGCCGATGGCCAAGCAACTGATTGCCGGACACCTGTCGATCCAGCCGGAGACTTTCTCGCGGATCATCCGCCGCCTGATCGACGAAAAAATCATCACCCAGGACGGTCGCCAGATCGTCATCCTCGATCGGCCGCGCCTGGAACAGTTCGAGTGAAAACCCTACCCGTCTGCCTGTATTGCCAGCATCCCAACCCGGTCGGAGAACGCGAATGCCGCCGCTGCGGCATGCCACTGCCGGCCCTGGCGGCGCAGGCCGAAGCACGCCGGTTACGGCGCTTCAAATGGTTCTGCATCGGCCTGACGATCTTCTGCGTGATCATGTTCTTCTGGCTGCCGCGCAGCAGCCCCTAAACCCAAGGAACACCTCAGGGCTGGGTCAACTGGCGATACAGTTGCGGCAGACGCAGGGGCAATTGCTCCGGCTGGCGGATCAGCGTATAGCCATTGGCCCCGAACATATACGGCAGGTAAGCCCCGGCTTCGCGGTCGATGGTGATACAGAACGGGGTCAGCCCCAGGCGCCGGGCTTCCAGTACCGCCTGGCGGGTGTCCTCGACACCGTAGCGGCCCTCATACAGATCCAGGTCATTGGGCTTGCCATCCGTCAGCAACAGCAACAGCTTGCGCCGGCGCTTGCAGCCGCTCAGCAGACGGCCGGCCTGGCGAATCGCCGCGCCCATGCGCGTGTAGTAACCCGGCTTGAGCGCCTGAATGCGCCCGCGGGTGTGGTCGTCATAGCCTTGCTGAAAGGCCTTGAGTTCCTGCAGGCGCACGTGCTGGCGGCGCAGCGAGGAAAACCCGTACAGGGCAAAGTCGTCGCCCAGCACCGACAGCGTTTCGCCGAACAGCAACAGGCTGTCGCGGATCACCTCGATCACCCGATGCTGGTCGTTCAGGTGCGCGTCAGTGGACATCGAGATATCCGCCAGCAACAGGCACGCCAGGTCCCGATGGGTCTGGCGCTGCTCCTTGAACAACCCGCGCTCGGCACAACGGCCGTGCTCGCGCTCGACATAAAAATCCAGCCAGGCCTGCATATCCAGCTCCGTTCCCTGGGGTTGTTGCCGCAACCACTGGCGGTCGGGACGCAGGTGCTCGAACTGCCGCCGCAAACGCTGCGCCGCCGGCCGCAGGCGCAACGGCAGTGGCTGCGCCGGGCAATCGCGCGGCACGAACATCTGCAGGTTGACGAAATCGTCCTGCAAACAGCCTTTGCGATAGTCCCATTCCGGTAACTTGATGCCCTCCCCCAGCGGTATGTCGTCGACATCCGCCGGCGGCAGATCCAGGTGCAATTTAAGCCCGCCGCCCTTGCGCAGACGGGTACGCGACAGGCTCAGTTCATCCAGATCGGCGGCGACCCTGGCGGCATCCGGGTCTTCACGGTCGTCCGACCAGCGATCGAGATCGACATGCTCGGTCCAACTGAACAGGTTCTCCAGCCGCACGATCAGCAACCCGCCCTCGCGACTGCTGTCATCAATCCGGCTGGCGCGCTTGCGCCCGCCTTCCTGCTCGCCGGGAGAGGCCGGCAGGGACTCCGCCGAGTCGTCGAGATCGGCGGCCTGCGGGCTGGCCAGATGCAGCGGCGGGTACAGCCACAGCGGCAACGGCCAGGCCGCCCGTTCGCTGCGGGGAAACGCCTGGACACTGCCCGGTTCGCGCAAGGCCTGGCACAAGGCCCGCTCCAGGGCGGCCTCGGCCGGTTTCAAGGTGGCCGGATCCGGACGCAGTTGCAGGTGCGCCGCGACCAGCCGCCGATAACGCGGCACCAGCGCCGGATAGCGCTGCAACAAGACTTGGGTCCAGCGTTGATTGTCCCGCCCCCAGTGCCGCATCGGCCCGGACTGTGCCGCCAGCAGGGCCAACCAGCGATAGAGTTCCTCATTCAGGCCGGCCTCGGGAAACACCGCGAGGCTCGCCGGCAGACGCAGGTTATCGGCGTCGCAGCAGGCCAGCGGCACTTGTCGGCAGGTCCCGGCGATCTGCTGCAACAGGCTGCGGCGCAGCAACAGATCGCGCTCGCAAACCGTCTCCAGGCCCCGACCGGCTCCGCCCATGGCGCGAAACAACAGCGCCAGGCCACGTTGCCGCTGGGCCAGTTCGACCCGCGCCTCGGGAAAGTCCACGCTGGCGCGGCGAGTGATAAAGCGATGCCAGACACTGCCAACCCACTCTTCCAGTTCAAGGGTAAAAGCCATGGAGCCCACCTTGTTCGAGAACCAAAAACGGCCCGCTATCACAGCCGGGCCGACCTTTCCCAGATGTCGCAACGCCTCAGGAAGGAACCACCGCCGCCGGCGCGCGCAACGCGGCGCGGCCGCGCTGGCGGAAGCTCAACAGATAGCAGAGCAGCCCCGCCAGGAAGCCCACTCCGCTGGCCAGACGGGCCCAGAACAACGTGGTCAGGTGCTCCATCGTCGCCATGAACGGCAAGGCGATGCCGTCGGGCTGCCAGCGTTGCAGATAGATCTGCACGACGCCCGCGGCGGTAAGCAGCAGCGTGATCATCACCATCGACAGGGTCATCAACCAGAAGCCCCAGATCTCCAGGTTCTGCGCGCGCTCGTCGGCGGCTTCACCGAGCCCGCGCAAGCGTGGCATGGCGTAGCTGATCAGGGTCATCACGATCATCGCGTAGGCCCCGTAGAACGACAGGTGGGCGTGGGCGTTGGTCAACTGCGTGCCGTGGGTGTAGTAGTTGACCGGGGCCAGGGTATGCAGGAAGCCCCAGACGCCGGCGCCGAAAAACGCGGTCACCGTGGTGCCCTTGGCCCACAGCGTGGCGGCGCGGTTCGGGTGTTGCCGCCGACGGTTCTTCACCATGCTGAAGGCGAAGATCACCATGGCCAGGAACGGTAGCGGCTCCATCGCCGAGAAGATCGAACCGACCCACAGCCAGACCTCCGGCCCACCGATCCAGAAGTAGTGGTGGCCGGTGCCGATGATCCCGGTGATCAGCGCCATGGCGATAATCACATAGAGCCATTTCTCGACCACTTCGCGGTCGACCCCGGTGATCTTGATCAGCACGAAGGCCAGCATCGAACCCATGATCAGCTCCCACACGCCTTCCACCCAGAGATGCACCACCCACCACCAGTAGAACTTGTCGCGGACCAGGTTGCCGGGGTTGTAGAAGGAGAACAGGAAGAACACCGCGAGCAGCACCAGCCCGGTCATCATCACCACGCTGACCGTGGTCTTGCGGCCTTTGAGCATCGTCATGCCGATGTTGTAGAGAAAACCCAGGCACACCACCACGATGCCCATCTTGGTGATGGTCGGTTGCTCCAGATAGACCCGGCCCATGGTCGGCAACAGCTCGTTGTGGGTCAGCCTGGCCAGCCCCGCGTAAGGTACCAGCAGGTAGCCGAGGATCGTCAGCACGGCGGCGGCGGCGAACACCCAGAACAGGACGATTGCCAGCTTCGGACTGTACAGTTCACGGTCGGACTCTTCCGGGATCAGGTAGTACGCGGCGCCCATGAAGCCGAACAGCAGCCAGACGATCAACAGGTTGGTGTGCACTATCCGCGATACGTTGAAGGGAATGGTCGGGAACAGGAAGTCCCCCACCACGTATTGCAGGCCCATGATCAAACCGAACAGTATCTGCCCGAGAAACAGTATCAGGGCGAACACGAAGTACGGTTTGGCCACGGCTTGCGAGGCGAATTTCAGATGGGGATTGGCAACACTCATCTCTTAGCCCTCCTTGTTTGGCGGCCAGCCATTGGTATTGATTTTCGAGCTCCACTTGAGGAACTCGGCGATGTCGTCGACTTCCTGCGTACTCAGGTTGAATTGCGGCATCGCCCGGCGTCCGGGCACTCCCAGGGGCTGCATTTTCATCCAGGCTTGCAGGAAGGGCTTGAAGCCCGCCTCACCGCCGCGGCGCTGGAACACGTTGCCCAGTTCCGGCGCGAAATAGGCGCCCTCCCCCAGTAGCGTGTGGCAACCGACACAGTTGTTTTGCTCCCAGACCAACTTGCCGCGCAGCACCGAGTCGCTTAATTGCGCTTCATTGCTGCGAACGGGAAAGGTCTGCTCTGAGTGATAGGTCAAGGCCAGGAAGATCAGGAAAAAGAACACGCTTCCCCCGAAATAGATATTCCTGGCCATGCCCTTGGTGAAGGTCTCTGACATGGTCGCTTCCTCTTTGCTTGGCCTGTCCATTCTAGGAAGCGAGGGTCTGAAAACCGCTTGATGGCAATCAAGAATCTCCAATGGTTTTACTCAGGTATTAGCCACGCAGGCTCAGGCTCACACCCAGCAGCAATGCCACCACCAGGGGCCAGCCCAGCAGCAGGCGGCGCCAGAGTCGCGGCGCATGCCGCAGTTCCATGAAACCTTCGGTGATCAGCCAGGCCTTGGCCACCGCCAGCAACAGCACGAGCAGGCTCAGGGTCATCGCCAGCCCGGTGGAGGTATCGAGCAGTTGACGGCCGGCGGCGAACAATTGGGGCTTGAGCACCTGGGTCACGGCAAACGCCAGGATCAGCACGGCGAATACCGAGAGTTCGGCAAGGATGAAAAACCACATCGCCAGGTCCCCCGGCAAATGGCGACGCGGGGGAGCGGCGACCTCAAGCGAAGTGGACATCGACCACGTCCATCAACGCGGCCACCGTCGCCGGGTCATCGCTCAGCGGCTCGGCGAGGCAGGCCAGGCAGGCCTCGCGCGGGCTCATGCCGGCGCCGATCATGCGCGCGGTGAAAATCAGCAGGCGGGTCGAGGCCACCTCTTCCAGGTCATGCTGCTCCAGCCGGCGCAGGGCCTGTCCGAGCCGGACTACCTGGCTCGCCAGGGCGCCATCGACCTGTGCCTCGCGGCGCACGATACGCTCTTCTTCGGCCGCCGGCGGATAGTCGAAACGCATCGCCACGAACCGCTGGCGGGTGCTGGGCTTCATACCCTTGAGCAGGTTCTGGTAACCAGGGTTATAGGACACCACCAACATGAAGGACGGCGGTGCCTGCAGGACTTCCCCGGTGCGTTCGAGGAACAGTTCACGGCGACCATCGGCCAGCGGATGCAGGACCACCACCGTGTCCTGGCGGGCCTCGACCACTTCGTCGAGGTAACAGATTCCGCCTTCGCGCACCGCCCGGGTCAACGGTCCGTCCTGCCACCAGGTGCCCTGGGCGCCGATCAGGTGACGGCCGATCAGGTCGGCGGCGCTCAGATCGTCATGGCAGGCCACGGTGTGCAGCGGCAGTTTCAACTGGTGCGCCATGTGCTGGACGAAGCGCGTCTTGCCGCAGCCCGTGGGGCCCTTGATCAGCACCGGCAGGCCATGCCGCCAGGCCTGTTCGAACAGTGCCTGCTCATTGTTCAGCGGTTGGTAGAAGGGTTCGCAAGCTTGCCTGGGGTCCATGGGGTTACCTGATTCGACAGCGGGTTCGAGGCCCACGCTAAGGCGCCTTGCGACAACCTGGCAAGTGACCTGGCCGGCAATCTTGATCGCCGTCAAGCGAACATCGCCCTGCCGCGGTGGTGCCTCAAACGGTCCGGGAGAACAGGCCTTTCTGCCCGGCCCCGAGGTAGGCATCAAAGGCCATGGCGGTGCTGCGCATCATCAGCTGTCCCTGGGGCAACAGTTGCAGGCCGTCGGCGCCGATCTCCAGCAGACGGTCGCGCACCTGCTCCTGCAGTTGCCCCAGGGACTCGGCGAAGTAGTGCGTGAAACGAATACCATGGGCGACCTCGATCTTGCCGAAGTCAATGCGCCCATGGCACATCAGGTCGTTGATCACGTCGCGGCGCAACAGGTCGTCGGCATTCAGGCGGTAACCGCGATGCACCGGCAACAAGCCTTGATCGAGCCGCGCGTAGTACTGCGAGAGCGCCTTGACGCTCTGGCTGTAGCTGTCGCCGACCTTGCCGATGGCCGACACCCCGAGACCGATCAGATCGCAGTCGGCGTGGGTCGAGTAGCCCTGGAAGTTGCGGTGCAAGGTGCCGTTGGCCCGGGCCAGCGCCAGCTCGTCGTCCGGCAAGGCGAAATGGTCCATGCCGATATACACATAACCGGCCTCGGTCAGCCGGCGGATGGTCAGTTCGAGCAATTCCAGCTTGCGCTCGGGCGGCGGCATGTCCGCCGGGCGAATCAAGCGCTGCGCGCGGACCCGCTCGGGCAGATGCGCGTAGCTGTAGGCGGCGATCCGATCCGGGCGCAGGGCGATGATCTTGCCCAGAGTCACATCGAAGCTCTGCACCGTTTGCAGCGGCAGGCCGTAGATCAGGTCGACGCTGATCGACTTGAAACGCGCCTGGCGCGCCGCCTCGACCAGCGCGTAGATCTGCGCTTCGCTCTGCTGGCGGTTGACCGCCGCCTGGACCGCCGGGTCGAAGTCCTGCACGCCAAAGCTCAGGCGATTGAACCCCAACCGCCGTAATACATGAATCTGTTCGGTATCGATGGTGCGCGGATCGACCTCGATGGAAAACTCATGGTCGTCGCTGTCATCCAGATCAAAGGCCAGATGCAGACAGGCCATCAGTTCGGCCAACTGCTCGCCGCTCAGATAGGTCGGCGTGCCACCGCCCAGGTGCAACTGCGTGAGTTTGCGGCCAGGCTCGAACAAGGCGCCCTGCATAAGGATTTCGCGCTTGAGGTAACCCAGGTATTCAACCGCGCGATGGGTCTTGCGGGTGATGATCTTGTTGCAGGCGCAGTAGTAACAAAGGCTCTGGCAAAACGGAATATGGATATAGGCCGAAAGCGGCTTGGGGATCGCGGCCTGGTTGCTGGCCCGCACCGCTTGCTGATAATCGTCCACGGCAAAGGCTTGATGGAACTGCGGCGCGGTGGGGTAAGAGGTATAGCGCGGCCCCGGGCGATCATATTTCTCGACCAGGGCCCGATTGAAATCAAAGGTAGGCATCATGTTCGACAAACTCGTGATGGGGTGAGTACGCCGGGCGGTTTACATCCGCGTCGAACAGCTGGCAGATCGCATCCACCTCGCACCGACCGGCAGGAAGAATGCTGATGAAACGCTCCGACAACTCCACCAGCCCGCCGCGGGCCATGTGCTCAAGGCGTGGCCAGACCGCAGAAAAGTACTGACGAAAAATCACGCCATAGCGGCTTTCGATGGCCAGGATATCCAGTTCCAGGTCACACTCCAGGTGCTCCCTGACCCGTTGCCGGATCTGATCGCCGGCTTCGCAGCGCCAGCCACGACAGCTGGCCAACTGGCCCGCGTCCAGTTGCTGCAGATAATCGGAAAGCGCTTCGCTGTTTTGCACCGACAGTTCGTCGAGCTGACTGATGGCGCCCAGGCCGAAACCGACATGGTCGCAATAGCCGTGGCAGGTAAACCCCAGGCAGTTGCGGCGCAGCCGGCCGCGCTCCTGGGCCATCAGCAGATCATCGTCGGACCTGACGAATTGCCCCAGGCCAATGTACTGGTAACCCGCCGCCAGCAACTGCTCGAAGCAGACCCGCCGCATCGCCGCCTTGTCCAGCGAGCTGCTCGCGGCTCTGCGGTATTCGCTCTCGCGCCGGTAACGCCACGGCGGCTGGGCGTAGTCGAAGACCAGCAGGCGGTCGGGCTCCAGCTTGATCAGGGTCGCCAGTTTCAGCGCGAAGCTCGACGGGGTCTGCCAGGCGTGACCATAACCCAGGTCGACATTGACCGAGCGATAGCCAAAAGTCCGGGCCGCGTCGATCAGCGAATGGATCGGCGCCGGGTTCTGGTAGCAGGCCACCGACAGTTCGCTGTCCGTGCCGATATCCGGCACACCGATGCTGACCTGGTTGAAGCCCTGCTCGCGCAGCAAACCCATGGTCGCCCAGTCGGTGTGGTGCAGATCGACTTCAACGCGGCAGTCGCTGCCATCGTGCTGGAGAAAGTTGAAGCGCTTGCGCAACTGGCTCATCAGCCGCTGCAAGGCTTCCGCGTCCGGTGTGGCACCTCCCAGGTGGAATTGCTCGACCCGTTGCTGCGTGCCCAGGTGGCAAGCGACCAGATCGATCTCGCGCTCCAATCGCTGCAGATACGCTTCGCTGCGACCACGTTGCTCGCCCAGGGCGAGAAGCTGCACGGCCAGGGACAGTGGGCGGCACTTCTGGCGGCTGATGCGCAAGGCCCGCAGCAAATCCAGGGAGCCGATACCGGTATGAAATTTGTCGGTGTCGGCATGACGGTTGAGGTCGAGAACACCTTGGTCGCGTCGAACCGGTCGTTCGCCGCGCGGATAAAGTAAATCGAACATGACAGGACTCCGAGACGGGCTGCAGATCTGCAGTGTCCGGTGTTGGCGCCCGGGGCTCCTTGATTTGCATCAAGCGGGTCGGCGCCCGCGCACAACCACCCGTCCGACTCACCAGCTCAGGTAAAACATGCCCTTGGCCAACAGCACGATCAACACCATATGGCCGAACAAGCTGTAATGAATGAAGTGCAGGTAGCGGCCATTCATGCGTTCACTTTTGAACAGGAACATGGCCACCAGGAAATGCCCGAGCACACTGGCGGCGAGCAGCATTTTCAAGGCCAGCAAGGTGCCGAATGAGGACGCCAGTGGTGCCGCGAGGGCCGGTAGATAGCGCAACCAGACCATGCCCAGCCCGGCACCGAACAACACCAGCAGAACCCAGGGGATCAACGTCCGGGCGCGCCGCCCGATGCCCTGCTCGACCAGCAGCATGACCCGCGCGGGTAGTTGCCGGCGAATGCTCTCCAGGAACAGCACCTCGAAGAACACCGTGCCGATAAACACCAGCGCGGCAAACAGATGCAGGGTGAGCAGCAGCGGATAGATCATGGGGGCCTTGATTTCGACGGCAAGCGAGAGGGGGTCAGTCCATGGCCCTGGCCTCGGGGCGGCTTGCCCTGGCGCCGTGGGTCATCGGCCTGCTACGAGGCTACAGCGCCCGCCAGTACCTGCCGTTGACGTTAATCAAGAAACCCGGCTGTGCCGCGGAGCGCGCGGTACGGCATCGCTGAAAAAGGCATTGTGTTACCGTGAAAGCCAGTGTTATGTTTATAACACCAAGAAACAAAATGACATTGATATAACAATCACTGATCTCGGCGCGCCGATATGCCCATGGAAAAGAACAGCTTTCTTCTGTTACTGGAGCAACAGTTCTCCAGCCTGACCCCCACCGGCAAGCGCATTGCCAGCTATCTGCTGGGTAATCCGCAACAGCTGCCGTTCGAGTCAGCCGACAGCATCGCGCAGCAAGCTTCCACCACCGGGATTTCGGTCGGGCGCTTCTTGCGCTCTCTGGGTTACCGCAACCTCGATGAAGTGAAAAAAAGCCTGCGCGGTGAAACGCCGAGCTCGTGGCTGATCACCGACCGGATTGCCGCCTTTCGCACCGAAACCAACCAGGACGACGCGCTCGACCGCTCGATGGCTCGCGAAATCGAGGCCATCCAGCACGCCTATGGCCTGGCGCGCAGCGAGGCCTTTGGCAAGATCGTGCAACGTATCCATGAAGCCGATGCGGTATTCATTCTCGGGATCCAGTCGACCCGCGGGATTCTCACCGCCTTCCATAGTCACCTCGAATACATTCGCCCCAAGGTCTACTACGTCGACGGCCTCTCAGGCATCTACGCGGAAACCCTGAACTCCGGCTTCGCCAATCCCTACGCGATCATTGCCGACTTCCGCGCCTATTCCAGCGTGACCCAGACCTTCTGCGACGCGGCCACCGACAACAACCTGCCACTGGCGCTGATCACCGACCTGCAATGTCCGTGGGCGCGGGATTACCCGCTGGATCTGTTGCAACTGAAAACCGATGTCGGGCAGTTCTGGGACTCCCCCGCGCCCTTGGCCTGCCTGCTGAACCTGGTGGTCTCGGCCGTTGCCGAGAAATACGGCGAGCGTCTTGATGAACGTCTGGCCAAGAACCGCCAATTGCAAAAAGCCTTCGGCCAGTTCGAAGGCTGACCCACCGCCTCTGCGAAGCCCAACTGGAGTGTTTGTGTGAACAACAGCCCCCTTGTAGAGATCGATGCCCAGCGTTATCAGGTGCAAATCGACCTGATCTACGCCAGCGCCGACAACCTGGCTGGAAGAGTGATCTACCCGACCGCCCGTTGCCTGCTGCATCGGCAAGCCGCCGACTGTTTGAACAAGGCCAGCCAACTGGCACGCCAGGCCGGATTGACCCTGCGCATCTACGACGCCTACCGCCCGCCCTACGCCCAGCACCTGTTATGGGAAGCCTTGCCGAACAACGACTACGTGCGTGACCCGCACCTGGGCTCCCATCACAGCCGTGGCGTGGCGGTGGATCTGACCCTGGTGGGCAGCGACGGCGAGCCGCTGGATATGGGCACCGCCTTCGACGCCATGGAGGAGCGCTCCCATCAGTTCTACCCCGACCTGCCCGACGACGTGCAGCGCAATCGCCTGCTGTTGCTGGGGATCATGCTCGGCGCCGGATTCGAGGCGATCGATACCGAATGGTGGCATTACGAACTAGCGAATGCCGACGATTACCCCCTGCTGGAGGAGGAGTCAGCCCTCTGAAAAAGCCAATCAAAGCGCAACGCCAGCACTGACGAAACCACAGAGTTTCGCAAGCAACACAGCACAGCCCACCCTCGGTGCGGCTGATAACCACAATAAAACAGCGTTATTCAGGCCTCACCTGCAACTGCCCGGTTATAGCTTTTATAAAAAACCTGACGAACTTCCATACATCGAATGATCAAGGAAACCGGCATGAACCCAACGAACACCGTGACCCGCAAATCCTTTCCCGGCACTGGCAAACTGCTGCTGAGCGTCCTGTGCAGCGCCTTGAGCCTCGGCGCCTGGCAGGCCGCGACGGCGGCGGTCCCCAAAGACACCCTGGTGATCGGCAAACCGGCCGATCCGCAGACTCTCGACCCGGCCGTGACCTTTGACAACAACGACTGGACCATCACCTATCCGTCGTATCAACGCCTGGTCGGTTACAAGGTCGACGGCGATAAAAGCAGCACCGAAGTCCAGGGCGACCTGGCCGAAAGCTGGAGCGTTTCCCCGGACAACCTGGTCTGGGAATTCAAGATCAAAGCCGGCAACAAGTTCGATGACGGCGCCCCAGTGGATGCCGCTGCGGTGAAGTTTTCCTTCGATCGCCTGATGACCCTCAAACAGGGACCCTCCGGTGCCTTCCCCGAGGACATGGTGGTAGCCGTGGTCGATCCGCAGACCATCCGCTTCACCCTGAAGACGCCGTTTGCACCGTTCCTGTTTACCCTGGCCCATAACGGCGCCTCGATCATCAACCCGGATGTGGCGACCAAGACAGCTGACGTCAATGCCTGGCTGTCCAGCCACACCGCCGGCTCCGGCCCCTTCCGCCTGAGCACCTGGCAGAAAGGCCAGTCGTTGACCCTGGAGCCGAACAGCTACTACGCCGGACCCAAGCCGGCGCTGAAAAGCGTGATCGTCAAGATCATCGCCGAGCCTTCCGTGCGCCGCCTGCAACTGGAACACGGTGACCTGGACATCATCGAAGACATGCCCGAAGACCAGCTCGGCGTGCTCGCCAAGAAATCCGGCGTGGTGGTCCGGGAGTTCCCGTCGCTGCGGGTGACCTACCTGTACCTGAACAACAAGAAGGGTCCGCTGGCCAGTGTCGATGCGCGTCGGGCGATTACCGAAGCCGTCGACTACAACGGCATTGTCAAAGGCATTCTCAAGGACAAGGCCAAGCTGATGAACGGGCCGATCCCGGACGGCATGTGGGCCTACGACAGCTCGTTGCCGCCGATGAAACAGGACCTCGGCGCCGCCAAGGCGAGCCTGGCCAAGGATCCGCAGAAAATCACCAGCCTCAGCTATATGTACTCGGACAAGGATCCCAACTGGGAGCCGATTGGCCTGACGCTGCAAGCCGCACTGGCGCCACTGGGCATCAACCTGAAGATGGAAAAACTCGCCAACGCAACCTTGCGTGAACGTGTCGGCCAGGCCGATTACGACATTGCCTCGGGTGCCTGGAGCCCGGACTTTGCCGACCCCTACATGTTCATGAACTTCTGGTTCGACTCGAAGATGCAGGGCCTGCAAGGCAACCGTTCGTTCTACAGCAACCCCGAAGTCGACAAGCTGATCCGCGAGGCGGCCGCCACCAGCGACACCGCCAAGCGCGTCGAGCTGTACCAGAGCGCCCAGAAAAGTGTGCTCAAGGACAGCGTCTACGCCTACCTCTATCAGAAGAGCTACACCTTGCCGATGCGTGATGCGGTCAAAGGCTACGCGTTCAACCCGATGCTCGAACAGGTCTTCAACCTGGGCAGCATGAGCAAGTAAACCTGCTCCCCCGCGCCGGCCGTTCACGGTCGGCGCGGCGTCTGATTCTCGTCGTTGCTGTGACTGAGGTGCCAAATGGCCTTCCTGACTCTGTTGCGCAAGCGCCTGCTCGGCCTGGTATTGGTCGTGTTCGGCGTTTCGCTGATTACCTTTGCAATTTCCCACCTGATCCCTGGGGACCCGGCCCGACTGATCGCCGGCGACCGCGCCAGCGATGCCCTGGTGGCGGGCATCCGGCACCAGTTGGGCCTGGACCTGCCGCTGTATCAACAATACGGCCGTTACCTGCTGGACCTGCTGCAGGGTGACCTGGGTACCTCGATCCGCACCAACCGTCCGGTGCTCGAAGACCTGCAGGCATTCTTCCCGGCCACCCTGGAACTGGCCCTGGTGGCGCTGTTGCTGGCGATCCTGGTGGGTGTGCCGCTGGGGGTGCTGTCGGCGGTCTATCACAACCGCGCCATCGACCAGATCGCCCGCACGCTCGCGGTCACCGGCATTTCCACCCCGGCGTTCTGGCTCGGGCTCGGGGCGATTGTGCTGTTCTACGGCCAGTTGGGCTGGTTGCCCGGTGGCGGCCGCTTGTCCGAGGGACTGGCGCCACCACCGACCTTCAGCGGTTTCTACCTGATCGACGCACTGCTTGCCGGTGACTGCGGGCTGTTTCTCGATGTGCTGCAACACCTGATTCTGCCGGCCGCGACCCTGGGTTTCGTCACCCTCGGCGTGGTCGCCCGGCAGATTCGCTCGGCGATGCTCGAACAACTGGCCGAGGACTATATCCGCACCGCCCGTGCCTATGGCCTGTCGCGCTGGACGGTGATCCTGCGCCATGCCCTGCCCAACGCCCTGATCCCTTCGGTGACCGTGCTCGGGCTGACCCTGGGTGACCTGTTGTATGGCGCCGTCCTGACCGAAACCGTGTTTGCCTGGCCCGGCATGGGCGCCTATGTGGTCAAGTCGATCCAGTCGTTGGACTTCCCGGCGGTGATGGGCTTCGCGATCCTGGTGTCGTTCATCTATGTACTGCTGAACATGGCCATCGATCTTTTGTACCGCGTGATCGACCCACGCATCGGCGAGGTGAATTGAAATGTCCGTGACCCTGACAGCCGCGCGCGGCCCGCGCTGGGGCGAAAAACTCGCCTACCTGGCCTATCAGATCCGCCGCAGCCCGCTGACCATGGCCGGTCTGGCGATCAGCTTTATCGTCTTGCTGTGCATGCTCTTCGCCCCCTGGCTGGCCAGCCATGATCCCAATGCGCTGGACCTCGGCGCGCGCCTGATGCCGCCGTCCGCCGAACATTGGTTCGGCACCGATGAGGTCGGCCGGGACCTGTTCAGCCGCGTCCTGTTCGGCAGCCGGCAATCGGTGGGTGTCGGCTTGTTCGTGGCCTTTGCCTCCTGTTTTATCGGTGGTTTGCTGGGCTGTTTTTCCGGAGTGATTGGCGGGCGTTTCGACGCGCTGATCATGCGCCTGATGGACATCATGCTGTCGGTGCCGTCCCTGGTGCTGATCATGGCCCTGGCCGCCGCGTTGGGCGCCAGCCTGTTCAACGCCATGCTGGCGATCACCCTGGTGCGGATTCCGTCCTATGTGCGGCTGGCCCGCGGCCAGGCCCTGAGCATCCGCCAGATGGGCTACGTCAAGGCCGCGCAGACCTTTGGCGCCGGGCGTTGGCACATGGTCCACTGGCACGTGGCGCGCAACGCCATGCCGCCGTTGCTGGTGCAACTGAGCCTGGATATCGGCAGCGCCATTCTCATGGCCTCGGCCCTGGGTTTTATCGGTCTGGGCGCACAGCAGCCGACCGCCGAATGGGGCGCGATGGTCGCCACCGGACGCAACTACATTCTGGACAACTGGTGGTATTCGACCTTTCCCGGCCTGGCGATCCTGATCACCGCCACCGGTTTCAATCTGCTGGGCGATGGCGTGCGCGATCTGCTCGACCCACGGCAACAGGGGAAATGACCATGCACACCGCCACTCCCGTATTGGCCATCGACAACCTGAGCCTGGAATTCCCGGCGTACAAGAACAACGTCAAGGCGTTGAACGGCGTCTCGCTGCAGGTCAATCCCGGCGAGATCGTCGGCGTGGTCGGCGAGTCCGGCTCGGGCAAGTCGGTCACCGCGATGCTGAGCATGCGCCTGCTGCCCGAGCGCAGCTATCGCATCACCGCCGGCAGCCTGAGGATGCTCGATCGCGACATGCTGGCCGCGTCCGAAAAGGAGCTGCTGCAGATCCGCGGCCGCGATGCCGCGATGATTTTCCAGGAACCGATGACCGCGCTGAACCCGACCCGGCGCATCGGCCGACAAATGCTCGACGTGATCATCCATCACCAGAAAATCAGCGCCGCCGAGGCCCGCCTCAAGGCCATCGCGCTGCTGCATGACATGCATATCGCCAGCCCCGAACAAGTCTTGGACAGCTATCCGTTCGAACTGTCCGGCGGCATGCGCCAGCGGGTGATGATCGCCCTGGCGTTCTCCTGCGAACCGCAACTGCTGATTGCCGACGAACCGACCACCGCCCTCGACGTCACCGTACAACGTCAGGTGCTGTTGCTGCTCCGGGAAAAGGCCCGGCAGAAAGGCACCGCCATTTTGCTGATCACCCACGACATGGCGCTGGTGTCGCAGTTCTGTGATCGAGTTTACGTGATGTACACAGGGGCCGTGGTCGAGCAGGGCTGTACCGCCGAGGTGATGGCTAATCCTCAGCACCCTTACACCCAGGGATTGCTCAGCGGCCTGCCCGAAATGGTCGAGCCAGGCCAACCGTTGATGACCATCCCCGGGCAAGTGCCGAACCTGGCCGCCCTGCCCCTGGGCTGCACCTTCGCGCAACGCTGCTCGCAGAGCATGCCGATCTGTGCCCAGCGCCCGAGCCTCAACCCCATCAACGGTAATGAGCTGCGTAAAAGCGCGTGCTGGTTACCGGTCAAGGAGCTTTCTTGATGAACAGTGCTGTGCTTCGCGCCGTGACCGACATGGCGCCCGAGATTCTCCGGCTGGACGATGTGCACGTACGTTTCCCGGTGAGCAATGACTGGCTGGGCCGGCCCCGGGGTTACGCCCATGCGCTGAATGGCATCGACCTGCAGGTCCGGGCCGGCGAAACCCTGGGCATCGTCGGTGAATCGGGCTGCGGTAAAAGTACCCTGGCCCAACTATTGATGGGCTTGCTGACACCGAGCAGCGGCGCACTGAACTGGGCCGCACGCACCGACGGCCAGGCCAGCAGCAATGTGCAGATCGTGTTCCAGGATCCGCAATCCTCCCTTGATCCGCGCCTGCCGATCTGGAAGATCATCACCGAACCGCTGTACGCCCGGGGTCATGCTCCGCGTGCGCAAATGCGTGATATCGCCGCCAGGGTCGCCGCCCAGGTCGGCATACGCCCGGAGTACCTGGACCGTTTCCCCCATCAGTTCTCCGGTGGCCAGCGCCAGCGGATCGCGATTGCCCGCGCCCTGTCGTCCGACCCGGACATCATTGTCCTCGACGAACCGACCTCGGCGCTGGATATCTCGGTCCAGGCGCAAATCCTCAATCTGCTCGCGGAGCTGCAACGCGCGCGTAACCTGACCTACATCCTGATTTCTCACAACGTATCGGTCGTGCGACATATGGCTGACCGGGTCGCAGTGATGTACCTGGGGCAGATCGTCGAGCTGGGCAGCGCCGCCCAGGTGCTGGATCAGCCACGTCATCCTTACACCCGCCTGCTGCTCGAAGCGGTGCCGCGCCTCGGCGTGCCCCTGCATGCGGAACAGGTGGCGGCGCCGACCGAACTGCCGGGAAACCGGCGCCTTCCAGAGGGCTGTTTCTTTCGTGAACGCTGCAGCCTGTGCACGACCGGCTGCGAGAAACCCCAGGCCTTGCTGGGAGAGGAGGTGCAGCGGGTCAGGTGCCATGTGCAAGGCTGATCGTGTCGCGCTGCGCAAAGGCCGCCGCGCGGAGCCTGACAAGACTTTGGCTTTCAAAATGTGACGCCGCGTGTTGAGAATGACACTAATGTTCTGTAGGCCATTGGATTTTTCACATCACGGATCGCTGGACACCATGAGAAAAACGACAAAGCAGCTGCTGGTTCACGAAATCGCCGATTGGCATCACCGTGGCCTGATCGATACCGAAGCCCGCAAGCGCCTGAGTGCGCCGTACGAGCAACCGGGCCAGCTGTTGTCCAGCGTGCTGCAATGGCTGGGAATCGGTGCGGTCCTGCTGATCGGCATGGCGGTGCTGGGGGGCTTGAGCCTGTTCAGCCAGTCGGTGATGGTCGGCGCCGTGCTGTTCCTCTGCGCCGGGGCCGGCTTGTGGTTCGTCGGAGTACGCATGGCCCGCGATCCGGCCCAGCGCGCGCCAGTCACCGGTGTGGCGATCCTGACCATCGGCCTGATCCTGATCGGCGCCAGCCTGTTGCTGGGCTCCTCAAATAATTACGAAGGCGAGTTTGGCAATGTGCCGCTTGCGCTGTTGGTCACGGCGCTGCTGAGTGTTCTCACCGCCTACCGTTATCGTTTGCGCTGGCCGCTTCTCCTGGGCCTGCTGTGCGCATTCCATGGGCTGGGCGCCTGGGGCCGGTACGTCGGGCACGGCGGTTATTTTTTCGACATCCAGGACCCACGCTCGATGGCAGTCATTGCCGCGCTGGCGGCGGTATTGGGTTTATGTCACCAACTCGCCGAGGAGCGTGCATTGCGCCGCTTCTGCGGGTTTGGCCGGCTGTATGTGATCTTCGGGCTGCTCTACCTCAATTGCTCCCTCTGGTTTCTCAGCCTGGATGATCTGGGCCGCGATCCGCGCCTATTGACCTGGCTGTTTACCCTGGTGGCCATCGGGCAACTGGTGGTCGGCGCGCGCTTCAAGCATCCGAGCTTTACCGGGTTCGCCGTGGTGTTCCTGGGCATCAACCTGTACACCCGCTTTTATGAGTACTCCTGGGACCGCCTGGGCATCGCAACGTTTTTTGCCGTGGCCGGGCTCATCGGCCTGTTACTGGGCTGGTCGTTCGAGCGCATGGCCCTGCGCGCCAAGGGAGCCTCACAATGAGCCCGGATCAGCGTAATCAACAGGTGCACAACGCACTGGATCAATGGCTGCGAGACGGCCAGATCGATATCAACGCACACACACGGATTGGCGAGCGCTATGTGCTGACGCGCTGGGACTGGCGCTCGCTGGGGCGCTGGTTCCTGACCTTTGGCGCGATCAGCCTGGCGGCGGGGTTGCTGCTGTTTTTGCGCGAACACCTGGAGTTCACCTTGCCAAAACTGGCCGTCAGCCTGGCGCTGGTAACGCTGGGGCTGTTGGTTGGCGGGCGCTGGCTGATCGGCAAACAGCTGAAACTGTTGGGCGGCACCCTTGAGTTGCTCGGCGGCTTTGCCTTGATCGGCACCAGTGTTGTGCTGGGCATGATCTATTCGGATGGCTCGGGCAACTGGCCGGCGCTGCTGCTGGTCGATCTGCTGATACTGCTGGTGCTCAGTTATGTTCTGAACAATGTCTTGCTGTTGACCCTGTGCAGCGTGCTGTTCTTTGTCTGGTTTGGCGGGCGCAGCGGCTATCAGTCCGGCTGGGGCGCCTACTGGTTCGGCATGAATTACCCGCTGCGCTTTCTCGGCGCGGCGGTCGCGTTGATCGCCGCGGGCGTGCTGCATTTGCGCGGCGAGGCCGGGTGGCTGGGGCGTTATGGCGGCTTTGCCAAGGTGTGGATTTCCTGCGGTCTGTTTGTCGGCGAAATGTCCCTGTGGCTGCTGTCGTTGTTTGGCAGCTACGAGCTGATCGATGGCCCCTGGCACCTGGCCGATGCCGGTGAACTGGTGCTGTATAACGTGCTTTGGGGGCTGGTCAGCCTGGGGATTCTGGCGCTGGGGATCCGTTTGCGTTTCGGCATGTTGGTGGGCTATGGCTCGACTTTCTTTATCATCCAGTTCTACACCCTGTTTTTCACTCAGATCGCCGAGACCCTGGGTTGGCTGGTGAGTTTACTGGTAGCGGGTGGCAGCCTGCTGGGGTTGGTGATCTGGCTGGAGTCCGAGCGACAGAAACGTCGTGGTGCTGCTACCAATGCTTGAACCGGAGCCACCCGTCGGCAAACTTTGATGTAGATCAATCGCGGCACTTCGAGGTTCTGTAGTTTGAAAAAACTACAACCCCTCACCCATTCCGGGGAAGCGTCATGTACTGGTTTCGCCATCGTCAACCAAGGTTCATACGCCTGGCCATCGTGCTCTGGCTGTTGGCCTTTGGCTTGGCGGCGAGCCAGGGCTGCCTGGTACTTCCCGAGCACAATCCGGCGATAACCCATGCTTCGCTGAACACCGCTCAAAATGGCGCCGACCACGATGCCCATACCTCTGGTTGCCTGCAACACTGTGCCGATACGGCGATAGCCGTGAGTCCTTGGCCCCATCTTCAAGCGTTCGACTTGTTCAGTTGGACGTTGCTGTTGCTGATCCCCGCGTTGCTCCTGTTGTACCCCGCCACGCTCTCTGTTTTTCCCTTTCTCGTACTACGACGCCTTGCACCAGCCAAGCCGCCTGCCCGCCTGATTTTCGTCCGCCTCAACGATTAAAGCGACTTTCAGCGCGCCGAACTCCGGCCGCTACCCCGAACTGCGCCAACCCGGCGCGGCTTGCTTTTACCTGTGTTGTCCTCACCCTCTGGAGATTGCCATGCATAGCTCATTGAAACTGATCCTTGCCGCCCTGCTTGTGAGCAGCCCGCTCATCGCCTCGGCCGCCGAGACGCCGCAGCCGGAACAGACGCCGACCGCGCCGGCTCAAACCAGCGACACAAGCATGCCCATGCAGAACCAGGCCATGACCGAACAAATGCAAAAGATGCAGGCGGCACGCGACAAAATGGTCGCCGCCAAGACCCCCGCCGAGCGAAGAGCGGCCATGCAGGAAGGCATGAAGACGATGAAAGACGGCATGGGCATGCTGCAACAAAACTGTAACGGCATGGGCATGTCCGGTAACAACGGCGGCATGGGAATGATGAACATGATGATGAAGATGATGGATCAACAGTCGAGCATGATGAAAATGCCCATGGGCAAGTAATCCCGGGCATAGCGATGTAGCTGCAACGGCGATTTCGCCCTGGTCGGCATGACCTGGGTGAAACCGCCAAACATAGGACCACTGGATAGCACTCTGTCAGGAGTACAGAACCATGATGAACGCTCGCCACTCCAGCGACACCTCGCCTGCCTTCTGGAGAAGCAAACCCGGCATAGCGCTAGGCATGCTGCTGGTGATCGCGCTGTTCTATCTGGCCAGGGAACACTACGGCCATATGCTGGGCCTGCTGCCTTATACGATTTTGCTGTTGTGCCCGCTGATGCATTTTTTCGGCCACCACCACCACCACGGCGGTCACGGTCATCACGGAGAAAACCCGGGCGCCACTCAGGATGAGAAGAGGGATTAACTCATGCACAACGCCGAATCCCATCATGGGCACCAGCCAATGGCCCAGCCTGAAATCCCACAGGTCGTAACAGCGGCGCCAGCAGCGGCCACGCAATACACCTGCCCCATGCAGCCGGAAATCCGCCAGATCGGCCCCGGCAGCTGCCCGAAGTGCGGTATGACCCTGGAGCCGGTGATTGCCGAACCGGAGGAAGAAGAGAGCCCCGAACTCAAGGACTTCACCCGGCGCTTCTGGTGGACCTTGCCATTGACCGTGATCGTCACCCTACTGGCCATGGGTGGCCATGCCCTGGTGCTGTTCCACGGCGCCACGCAAAACTGGCTCGAGTTCGGACTGGCCAGCCCTGTCGTGCTGTGGGCCGGCTGGCCGTTTTATCGGCGCGGTGTGCGTTCGCTGGTTCAGCGCAGCCCGAACATGTGGACACTGATCAGCCTCGGTACCGCGGCGGCCTACCTTTACAGCGTCGTCGCCACCCTGGCCCCCGGCGCCTTCCCCAGCCACTTCATGATGGAGGGCCGCATCGGCGTGTACTTCGAGGCGGCGGCCGTGATCATCTCGCTGACCCTGCTCGGCCAACTGCTCGAACTCAAGGCGCGCTCACAAACCTCGGCGGCCATCAAGTCGCTGCTTGGACTGGCCCCCAAAACAGCCCGACGGATCAATGCCGACGGCACGGAACAAGACATCCCCCTGACCCACGTACACAGCGGCGACCGGCTGCGGGTGCGGCCGGGGGAAAAAGTACCGGTCGACGGCCAGGTGCTCGAAGGCGAAAGCGCCGTGGACGAGTCGATGCTCACCGGCGAGCCGATACCAATGATGAAGCGGCCGGGCGACACGTTGATCGGCGCGACCCTCAACAGCCACGGCAGCTTGGTGATGCAGGCGCAGAAAATCGGCTCGGCCACCCTGCTCGCACAGATTGTGCAACTGGTGGTGCAGGCCCAACGCTCAAAAGCGCCGATGCAACGTCTGGCCGATGTGATTGCCGGTTACTTCGTGATGGTGGTGATCAGTATCGCCGTGCTGACGCTACTCGGCTGGGGGCTGTGGGGCCCCGAGCCAAGCTGGGTGTTCGGCCTGATCAATGCCGTCGCGGTCATGATCATCGCCTGTCCCTGTGCCCTTGGCCTGGCGACACCCATGTCGGTCATGGTCGCCACCGGTAAGGCGGCGGGCAGCGGTGTGTTGTTTCGCGATGCCGCCGCCATCGAGAACCTGCGCAAGATAGATATCCTGATCGTCGACAAAACCGGCACCCTCACCGAAGGTCGCCCCGCGTTCCATAGCGTTGAGGCCGTACCCGGGTTTACTCAGCAGGAAGTGCTGCGTCTGGCCGCGAGCCTCGATCAGGGCAGCGAGCACCCACTAGCCCAGGCGATCGTCAAACAAGCCCGCGCCATCGGCCTGACACTGAGCCCAACTGAACACTTCGAGTCCGCCTCCGGTATTGGCGTCAGCGGCGTGGTCGAAGGCCACCACCTGCAGCTGGGCAATACGCTGTTGATGCGGGAGGCTGGCTTCGCCACCGAGCGCTTGCACGCGCAGGCCGAGAAGCTACGCGGCGACGGCACGAGCATCATGTACCTGACGGTCAATGGCGCCCTGGCGGGTTTGCTGGCAGTTGCCGACCCCATCAAGCCGACCTCGAAACGGGCGGTCGAGCGTCTGCGGGCGGATGGCGTCAGGGTGATCATGGCGACTGGCGACGGCCTTACCACCGCACGCTCTGTAGCCCGCCAGCTGGGTATCGAGGAGGTGCATGGCGAGGTCAAACCGCAAGACAAGGAGCGCCTGGTCGCGGCGCTGCAACAAGCCGGACACCGCGTGGCGATGGCTGGAGACGGTATCAACGATGCTCCCGCACTGGCCCGCGCCGACGTGGGTATCGCCATGGGCACCGGCACCGATGTGGCGATGAACAGTGCCCAGGTCACCCTGGTCAAGGGCGATCTGCTCGGCATCCTGCGGGCTCGCAGCCTGTCGCTGGCCACAGTGCGAAACATGCACCAGAACCTGACTTTCGCCTTCCTCTACAATGCCATGGGCATCCCCCTCGCTGCCGGCCTGCTCTACCCGCTGAGCGGTCACCTGCTGTCCCCACTGATTGCCGCGCTGGCCATGAGCGTAAGTTCGGCATCGGTGGTCTGCAACGCTTTGCGCCTGCGCCGTGTTTCGATAGTTTGAGTCTGGGAAGTCGGCTTGACCTTGCCACTATGGAAAGGTTGAGGATAAAGCCAGAACCAGAAAAAAGCCGCAGCGTGTTTGCAACTGTCGGCAAGTGCTGTTTTTTGAACGGGAGAACCCCATGAACACCCGATTACGTATCGCCATGCTCACCACCTTGCTGCTGACCGGAGCGGCACAAGCGGCTGAACTCATCGACGTCTACCGCGACCCAAACTGCGGCTGCTGCAAGGCCTGGATCAAGCATCTTGAGAGCAATGGTTTCAGCGTTCGCGACCATGTCGAACCGAATATGAGTGAAGTCAAACAGCGCCTTGGCGTCGCTCCGCGCCTGACCTCCTGCCATACCGCGGTGATCGACGGTAAATTCGTCGAAGGACATGTGCCAGCCGCGCAGATCCGCGACCTGAAGAATCACCCCAACCTCGTCGGAATCGCGGTTCCCGGCATGCCCATGGGTTCGCCAGGAATGGACAGTGGCCCAAGCAAACAGGCCTATCAGGTGATAGGCCAGAGCCAATCAGGCGCCGAGCAGGTAATCGCTGAGTATCCTGGCAATTGACGCATGGTTTCAGACGGCATGGGCCATGACGTGGCGGCACCGGGTGCCGCCAGGAACAGAGCAAAATAACGGCTGAGTTCAAATACTCAAACGTCACTTCAGGCGTTCAGGCCGATCCAACCATGGATGCCCACGTACAGGCCAACACCGATGATCAATACGCTGGACAGATAAGGTGCCCGCCGCGCAACGCTGCCCAGCCAAGGCCAGCGGTTGGAGGCTTGCCGGGCGCCAATCGCCGCGGCTACCCCCACAGTGACCAGGGTCAGCGCCAGGCCGATGCTGAAGCACAGGACCAGCATCCCGCCCAGCGCAACCTCCTTGACCTGAAGACACAGCAACAACACCGTGATCGCCGCCGGACAGGGAATCAAGCCGCCGGTCAGACCGAACACGATGACCTGCCCGGTGGTGACCTCACGGTTGGTGAAGCGCTTGCGGATATCATTGGCGTGCGCCCGTTCATGGGCGTCCTGATAACCGTCAATCGACAACTCCAGGCCTTCCAGCTCGGAATGCGCATGCCCGTGATCATGCTCCTGGTATTCCAGGTCGTAATCATGGGAGTGCCCGGCATGCCCGAGACTCAGGCGAGTGCTGAATTCATGAGGTTCCGGGATATCGACCGTCGACTCCAGGAAGCCTTCGCGCTCGATGAATGCAAAGGTTTGCGTGCTGCCATCTGGACGGGTAGTCGTCAGGCGCACGTCTGAAGCCGACCACGCATGCCCGCTCAGCGTCTTCAAGCGCCAGTGCGGCGGCATGCCCTGTTCAAAAATCGACAGTTCGACACGACCGTGCCCGGTATCGATCCGATGCGTTTCATCATGATGGTCATGAGCATGATCATGCTCGCCATGAGGGTGATCATCGCCTTGCTCGAACTTGAACATCTGCTCGCCACGCCAGGTGCGCCAGAGCATCCAGAGTGCAATCAGAATAATCAGCGCCGAGGACGCGAGCTGAAAGTAAGGCTCGGTGGTCTGGGCGTCCAGGCCTTTGCCCAGGTACATGCCACCGATGGCCACCAACCACACCACCGCGGTGTGCGACAGCGTCGCGGCCAGGCCCAACAATACCGCCTGTTTTACCGAACCACGGATCGCCACGATAAACGCCGCCATCATGGTTTTCGAATGACCGGGTTCCAGGCCATGCAGGGCGCCGAGCAGGATCGCGCTCGGGAAGTACAGCCAGGCGTGTGAACCGCCCTGTTGCAGGAGTTCAGCGAAATTGGGCATGTCAGAACCTAGAGGTATTTGGTGATTTGTTTAAAGGCTTCCAGCGGTGCGCGCTCGCCCGTGTTCAACGCCGAGACGGTGTCTTCCAGGCAGTGATCGATGTGATCCTGGATAAGCGTGCGCTTGGCCTGGCACACCGCTTTTTCCACGGCATGCAGTTGCTGGGCAATGTCGACGCACTCACGCCCCTCTTCAATCATGCTGATGATGCCGCGCAAATGGCCGTCGGCACGTTTCAGACGCTTGATGATCGCTGCATGGCTCTGGTGGACGTGGGGATGGTCATGTTCGTGCTCACTCATGATTTGAGTCCCGGGTCTCAATAAATTTCGCCCGCATACTATCCCCCCCTATAGGATAGAGCAAGCGTATGGTGAGCACGACCGACCGGGAAACAGCCAGGCAGGGCCGACTGGCAAACGTCGACCCTGTCGCTGATGTATCAGACTGTTATTGATCATCCTCGCGCCGTGGCAATGGCGGCCGATATTCGTTGGCCTCCTCGGCATCGGGCGCCTGCATCGAGCTGGCGGGCATAAACACATGGGTCAACAGCTCGCGGGCATCGATGTCGAGCACGCCAGGCACCGCGCGGACCCGCTCAATGACCTGTTCGCACTGACGATGGGTCAATACCCGACCGCTCAACGTCACCGTACCGGCATGGGTTTTCACATGGATATGCAGGCTTTGCGTGGAGTCCGCCATGGCCAGGGCGGATTTGACCCGGGCGGTGGTCCATGTGTCGTGCACGGCCATGCCCAGGTCGTGGGAATAATGCTGCAAGGAATGGTTTTTCATGGCAGAACCCTCTGTCGAGTTTTCAGACGTACTGTTCAGCCTTGGGCGCGACTATGGAGTACGCGCCACAGCCACACCGACACGGATTAATTATAGTGCGCTGCTCCGCAAAGACGACAGCAGGCGCCCAGCGGGCGCCGAATTATCGCAACTGAGCGCGGGCCCGTCGGAAGGCATGGGGCGATTCACCCGTCCTGCGCTTGAACGCATGGATAAAGCTGGCGGACTCGGAATACCCCAATGTCTCGGCGATCTGCTCGATCTGCAAGCGCGAGCCCGTCAGCAAGCGTTCGGCCATGGCCCCACGGACTTCATCGCACAAGCCGAGATAAGTCGCGCCCTCCTCCTGCAAGCGGCGCCGCAAGGTCCGCACCGACATGCACAGGGTGGCGGCCAGTTGTCCCATGGCCGGCAGGGCGGCCGGCTGCGCGGCCAGCAGCTCGCGCACCCGCCCGACCAACCCGCCGGTCTGCGGCCCGACCTGCAGACCACGGCGACACTGGTCATGGGCGATATGCAGCGCCAGGGGATCGGCCAAGGCCAGGAGAATATCCGCGTCGGCCTGACTGAAGACCAGGGCGCTTTTCGGCGCATTGAAGCGCGGGCGCACACCGGTGAGCTGCTGATAGAGCGCCACGTCGGCCGGCTCGGCGAAGCTGAATTCGATGGCCCGGGGTATCGCCGTGTGTCCGAGCAGATCACCGGCGATCCTCAACCCGGCGGCAAAGGAGCGCTCGACGATGAACGGCAGCAGATCCGCGGGGATATCGCTCTCTTCGCATTCGATCCGCAGGTCCGTCGCCAAGGCGTCAACCATCACCCGCACCAGGCTGGCATTCAACTCGGAGTAATGCGGAATCAGTGAAAAGGCATCGCGCAGCGTGGAACTGCTGACCAGGGCAAAGCCCAGCGCGGCCAATGAAGTAAAGCGGTAGCGCAATCCCACTTCCAGGCCCAGGCCACTGGCGCCACCGCAGTGCTTGAGCAGGTTGCGGATCAACCGGAACTCCTGCTCGAAGGTAACAAGACGGGTCGGGTTTTCCAGGTCCGCGGGCTCAAGTCCGGAGCCTGCGAGAAAATCCACGCTCGACAGGCCGCGCTCAACGCCGACCTTGGCCATGATCACCGCACTGCTGATGCTACGCTGTTGATTACTCACTGGCGCGTCGACTCCGCCGAAAGGAACCCAAGGTCGATCACAGTGCACTCCCGATCAATTATATGGCCGAACAGATCATGTTCACCCCTGACGCCATCTCTAGACTATCGCTAACGCAAGACCGCGCAACACTCGCCCGTTTCGATCCGGGTACAAGCCGTCGGCGGCGCTCTCCATTTCGCCCATCTGACCAGAAGCCTCGACCGTGATGAATACCCGCCCCCCCTGCGTCCCCCGTCCGGACAAACGCCTGCCACGCAGCGCCAGAACGCCAGCCGGCGCACTGGCCTGCCTGGCACTGGCCGGCTGCAAGCAAGCGCCGTCGATCAGCGTGATCGGCGCCTATTTCCCGGACTGGCTGTTTTGCGCGATTGCCGGCGTGCTGCTGACCTTGCTGGTCAGGGCCATGCTGCTCAAGACGCAGCGTACCGCATGGCTGCGGCCATGGGTGCTGAGCTACCCGCTGCTGGCCCTGCTTTTTTCACTGCTGAGCTGGCTGGTCTTCTTCTAACCCGGGCGTTTCCCCATGCAAACACACTCGTCTCCACCATACCCTCGTCGACTGCTCCTCGGCGCCCTCTGCGTCGCCGCCCTGGGCCTGTTGCTCTGGGTGATCGCCCGCCTGGATGCGCAACCGCGCACCGACGACGCCTACGCCTATGCCGACACCGTCAATGTCACTCCGCAGGTCAGCGGACGTATCGTCGAGCTGCCGGTGCGGGAAAACCAGCAGGTCCATCAGGGCGATGTGCTGATGCGCATCGATCCGCGCCCCTATCAGGCCGCGCTGGATGAGGCCAAGGCCTCGCTGGTGGAACTGGATCGGCAGATTGGCCTGAATGAACGCCAGGTCGCCGCCCAACGCCTGAACGCCGAGGCGGCACATGCCGAAATCGAGCGGGTCCAGGCGCTGGCCAAGCAAAGCGGCGACACCCTCAGGCGCCAGGAAGCCCTGCTGTCCCACGGCTATATCTCCGCGGAGGCCATCGACCAGTCACGCACCTCCAGGCGCAGTGCCCAGTCGCAACTCAATGTCAGCCAACTGCAAGCCCGCCAGGCCACTGCCGCGGTCAGTGGCGTCGATGCCCTGGTGGCCCACCGGGCGGTGATCGAGGCACAGATCGCCCGCGCCGCGCTGAACGTCGAGTACAGCAGCGTTCGCGCACCGTTCGAAGGCCGCGTGGTAGGCCTCAAGACCGCCGCCGGCCAGTTCGCCTCGGCTGGCCAGTCGGTGTTCAGCCTGATCGACACCGGGCATTGGTTCGTGGTCGCGAATTTCCGCGAAACCGCGCTGAAAAACATTCGCCCGGGTGATTCCGCTACCGTTTACCTGATGAGCGATACCCGCCAGACATTCAGCGGCAATGTCGACTCGATCGGCTTCGGCGTGTTTCCGGACGATGGCGGAACCGATGTCAACGGCTTGCCCAAGGTCGCCCGGTCGATCAACTGGGTCCGAGTTTCGCAACGTTTTCCGGTGCGCATCCGGGTCAATGGCACGGACCTGCAGCCGTTTCGCCTCGGGGCGTCGGCGGTGGCCGTTATCAATACCGCCAGCGGCCCGACGCACGCCACGACGGCCACCGCGCCATGAGCGGAGAAACCCAGGGGCAATCGCCATGGGATATCCTCAAGGAGGAATTGCGCGACCGCCCCGGCCGGGTGAACGCGGTGCTTCGTCATCTGCTCTCTTGCACCCTCGTCATCCTGCTGGCCATGAGCTTGCAGGTGCCATTGCTGTCGATCTCCCTGGTACTGGTGTTCTTCGTCACCCAGTCGAGCGTGGCCATGACCAAGATGCTCGGCACACTGTTTGTTGTCAGTACCACCCTGGCCGTGGGCCTGGCGATCCTGCTGCTGAAGGTCAGTTTCGACTATCCGCTGCTGCGCATCGCCGGTGCCAGCCTGGTGTTTTTCGTCAGCGTGTTTTTCATGCGCACCTGCCGGCTGGGTCCGCTGTTTTTCGTGGTAGCCCTGCTGACCATCTATATCCAGAGCCAGGTGGACCTCAATAACAATCCCGAAGCCCTGACCCGCGCCTGCCTCTGGGCCTGGATGGCGATTGTCTATCCGACGGTGGTGACCGTGGCGGTCAATACCCTGCTGCTGCCGGCACCACCGCCACCCGGTGAAGCGGCACCTGCCCCCAAGCCACCGCTGCTGGTGGCTGATGCCTTCGAAAACCCGGTCTATTCCCAGTTCGCCTTCAAGACCCTGCTCGCCGCGCTGCTGTGCTACCTGCTGTATACGGCGGTCGACTGGCCCGGTATCCACACCGCCATGCTCACCTGCCTGATCACCGCCATGCCGAGCCTGGAAAAAACCCTGCACAAAGGCCTGTTGCGCGTCCTCGGTTGCCTGGTCGGCAGCGCCCTGGCGCTGTTGTGCATGGTCTGGGTGGTGCCGCGGATCGACAGCATTGTCGGCCTGCTGCTGATGAGCCTGCCGGTGCTTGGCCTGGCCGCCTGGGTCAGCGCCGGTTCGCCGCGCAGCAGCTATGCCGGGATCCAGATCGTGTTCGGCTTCGCCCTGGCGCTGCTGGCGGACTTCGCGCCGATGACCGACCTGAGCGAAATCCGCGATCGTCTGGTCGGCATACTGCTGGGCGTCGGCGTGACAGCCTTGATTCATATCGGATTATGGCCTGAGTCCAGCAATACCTGACGCAGGGTTACTTGCCCACGGGTGCCTGGGCGCCAAGCGCGTTTGCGCAGCCCGTCGATTCAAGCGCAGGATGGCTTTCAGCCATATAGGTTATCCAAGGGAATAGCGACCACCGGCAACGCCGGATCGAAGGCATGCCGAGTGGTCTTGTAGGGAAATATCTCCCCACGCGCCAGGGTCGTGAAAATCCGCGCCACCTCAAAGGCCTGTCCTGTCTGCCAGTGCCTCACGCACACCCGCGGATCGGCGTAATCGAGCTCAATACAGGGCACCCGTTTCAACCCCAGTTGCCACGCCGCATTGAGTCGGTGGTTGCCATCCATCACGATCCCCCTGGAACGCTCGACAATGATCGGCTCCAGCCAGTGGCCCGTGTGCAAGATCGACTCTCGAAGCCTCTGCACATTGCCCGGATCGACCTGTTCTGACTGTTGCACATCACGCAAAGACCGCAACACGATGCTGTACCCCTGGTGTGCATCCGCTGCGACGGAACAAAGCGGCTGGTTTTCCATGGTAAATCTCCTGATTTGACGACCGATTCAGCAAGCATCGACTTTGCCGACGAGGGCATGCCGGCTGGCCACGTCAAGCAGACGTTGCGCCTGTTCGATCAGGGGCAGGTCGACCATCTCACCATCCACTTGCACCGCGTGACTGCCTCCGGCCACGGCACTCAGCACCCGATCCGCCCAGGCCAATTGCCGGGCATCGGGCAAGAAAGCACGCTGCACGGTGTACAACTGCGCCGGGTGAATGCACAGCTTCGCGCCAAATCCCAGGGTCCGGGCGTAATGCGACTCCTGCTCCACCGTGCGCATGTCGCGGAGCGCGGGGGTCACACCATCGATCGGCGCCGGCAGATCAGCTGTACGCGAAGCCAGCACGATTCGATTGCGGGCAAATAGAAAGGCTTCCGGTACCTGGCGGCAATCGATGTCCAGGGAAAAATCCAGCGAGCCGAACGCCAGGCGCGCAATGCCACGGATCCCGGCAATCGCCTCGACCTGTTGCAGGCCTTTGGCGGTCTCGATAATCGCGACAATCTGCACCTCCGGATTCCACGCCAACAAGCGCTCGACCACCCGGGACAAGGTCTCGGGGCACTCCGCCTTGGGCAGAAAAATACCCGTGCAGCGCTGCGGATAACGCATATCGCCAAGCCAGGTCATGTCGTGCTTGAAAAAGGGGCTGTCAACACCGTTCAAACGAATGTAACGCTGGCACCGTGTGGCCGGGGTCTGCTCCTGCCAGACCCAGATCGCCGCTCGGGCAGCGGGCTTGTAGTCGGGATGAACAGCGTCCTCGAGGTCCAGGATGATCGCGTCGGGCCCGGCGTCCACCGCCTTGGCAAAACGCTCGGGACGATTGCCCGGGACGAACAGGTAGCTGATGGGAAGCGTGGCGGTGGCGCTGAGACGATCAGTGGTCATTGAATCTCTCCTTGGCATGCATCAGTCGTAAATGTTCGAGTTTTTCAGGCGCTTTGCACCTTCGCGCCGTGGGGTCATTCAAAATATTTGAAAATCTTACTTGATAATCGTTCGCATTAGCAATATCGTTCGTGGCAATTCGTAGGTTTCTTCCTACAACTCGAGAAGGCGATCCTGTTTATGGGAAGTGTGACGCAGTGATGCCATTTAGATGTCAGCCGCTAGAGCTTTAGAAATACCGAGGCGTGCCATTAATTAATGGCTAAACGTTATGTCCGCATAAACCACACGGAATGAGGTTGTCATGCAATTGTTTTGTCAATCAATAACCGCCACCCGCACTATTCCTCTACCCGCCAGTGCTGTTTGGCACCCACCTCCACGGGTTTGAGTTCTCGCTACTGACGAGAGACCGCATCACATCTGTCGACAGCGTTTAGCTGTCGAAATAGGAATGGCGACGTTTTTGATGCCAGAGGTTAACGATGCCTAATGCAATTGCGCCAGCACTTAAAAATCCCGCTGAAGTACATGACCCCGAACTTCTAAAGCCACTGCTTGATCCGGTTATTTCGCATTTCATTCACCACTTTCCAGACACACTTTTGGATTGGGTGAGACAACACGGTTCGCCCTTGAATCTGGTATGGCCCCACGCATTCCAAGTCAATGCAACGGCCTTGCAAGCGGTGTTGAAGCAGTTCGACGTACGCCATGCGATCTTTTACGGAGCCAAGGCCAACAAGTCGCAAAGCCTGCTCGGCGCGGCCGCCTCGGCCGGTATCGGCATTGATGTTTCAAGCATCCACGAACTGGACGCGGCGCTGCGTGCCGGTACTCCGCCGGAGCGCCTCTGTGCCACAGGACCGGCCAAAACGACCGCCTTCCATCGGGCGCTGGTGCGTGAGGGATCGCTGATTTGCGTCGACTCCGCAGAGGAATTCGAGCATCTGAAGGGCGTCGTCGAATCCCTGCCGGCCCCCGTCAAAGCCAGGGTTTTGCTGCGTTACAGGCCACAGAGCTGCTCGTCGAGCCGCTTTGGCATGGGTGCGAGCGAGCTGTTGCTCAGCCTGCAACGCCTGGCCGAACTCACGGAAATATTCCACTTCGAAGGTTTCCATTTTCATCTTGGCGGGTATGACTTCGAAACCCGGGTCCAAGCCTTTCGCGAGCTCAGCAGCTTCGTCGAAACGGCTCGGGAAATGTCGCTGACTCCGGAAATGATTGATATCGGTGGCGGCTTGCCGATGCGCTATATCGAACCCCAGGCCTACACCCGCTTCCTGGAAAACGCCAACCAACCCAGCCAGTACCACAATCAAAAAACACCCAATTCTTATTATCCTTACGGCAGTCATCTGACAGCCTGCCAGTGGCTGGAAATGTTTCTCGAAGCACAACATTCACCCGCCCAGTCCATCGCCAGTTATCTGAAAAAACAGAATATTACCCTGGCACTGGAACCCGGTCGAAGTCTGGTCGACCAAGCGGCAATTTCAGTGTTTCGAGTGACACGCACCAAACAACTGGCCCAGCACAAAACCGTCATATTTGTCGAAGGCAGTAGTTTCAGTGCCTGCGAAACATGGTTCTCATCGGAATATCTGGTCGATCCAATTCTAATCAGCGCCCAGGAATCAGGGCACACCCCCATGCAAGCCTATATTGCGGGTCACAGCTGCCTGGATGACGACGTTATCACTCATCGTTTGATCCATTTCAGCAGCACGCCCCAACCGGGAGATTTATTGATTTATGCCAATACCGCCGGTTACCAGATGGATCTGCTGGAAAACGAATTTCATCGTCATCCCCTGCCACGGCGGCTGACGGTGACTTGTTGCACGGAAGCTCACTACGCACTCTCACCTGACTACTAAAGGGAATACTTCACATGATACTGAGTAAAGTTTCCGACCTTATTGGTAATACGCCCATGCTGGCGATTGCCGTTCCAGATACGACCGCCAGACTGCTGCTCAAGATTGAGAAGAACAACCCCGGCGGTAGTATCAAAGATCGAATGGCCCGCAATATGGTGCTGGCCGCCCTCAAGTCCGGGCGACTGAAACCCGGTGGCGTGGTCGTCGAATCCTCTTCCGGCAATACCGGCATCGGCCTGGCCATGACGGCCGTCGAATTTGGCCTGCATTTCATTGCCGTGGTCGATCATCACGCGGCCCAGGACAAGATCGCCGTGATGAAGGCATTGGGTGCCGAAGTCCGCTATGTCGAGGGGACCTATCGGGAAGATGAAGTCGCGGTCGTCGAGCGCCAGCGACTGGCGGCCGAACTGGCCGCGCAGATCCCCGGTGCCGTGTTCATGAATCAATCGGACAACGCCGCCAACGCCGGTGGTTACAGCGATTTCGTGCGGGAAACCATTGCCCAGGCCGACGGTAAGGTCGGCGCCTACGTCGGCTGCGTCGGTACCGGCGGATCGATGACCGGCATCGCTCGTGGGCTGAAATCGCACAACGCCAACACCGTGACAGTGGGTGTCGAGCCCGCCGGCTCGATCGTCTTCGGCCACCCCGGTTATCCCTATTACCAATCCGGCACCGGCACCCCGGCCGGCGACACCGTGGGCCTGGTGCTCGACTACAGCTGCATCGACCTGGGCGTCCAGGTCACCGATTCCCAAGCCTTCGAAACCGCCCGTTACGTCGCCAGAAACCTGGCGCTGCTGGTCGGCGGATCGACCGGCGGCGCGATTTTCAAGGCACTGGAGCTGATCCACAAAGGTGTGCTCAGCGGCAATGTCGTGATACCGATTGCCGATGGCGGTGAAAAGTACCTGCACACCGTATTCAACGAAAAATGGCTGGCGGAACGCGACTTGCTCGACCCTGGCGTCGCCACCCAGCTGGATACCTGGCTGGGCAAGACCCAATGGCTGGAATCCAGCTGCACGCCACGGCAACTGAGCGTTGCATGACCCACCTTCGACACAGGAACGTCTCTTAATGAAACCGCTGAAAGTCGCCCTCTGTGGCGGTGGCAGGACCGGGCATCTGAACGCCATTGTGTTCAAGCAACTGCCCGATGTTCAGGTCTCGATGCTCACCAACAACCCGGAAGTTGTCGATCAACACGCCCGTGGTACGCCGCTGCAAGCGCTGCTGCCGGACGGTTCGACGCTGAGTGCCCGGCTGGATCGACTGACCAGCGATGCCCGGCTCGCCGTCGAGGATGCCGATATCGTCATCATCACGGTGCCGGCCCATGCCCGAGCGCAAACCCTGCAGGCCATCGCGCCGCACCTGAGCCCCGACAAGCCGGTGTACATCGGCGCCATTCCAGGCTTTTGCGGTTTCGACTGGCTGGCGGAGTCCGTGCTGGTCGATCGGCCAAACCTGGTGATCTGGGGGATGAAGGATGTCCCCCACACGGCGTTCGAGCTGAAGCCCGGACGCTCGATCAAAATGGGCGGCGGCAAGAGCCAGCTCTACGTCGCCACCCACGCCAGGGAGTCCGACGCTTCGCGCCAGCACCTGCATCAACTGCTGACCCGGCTGTACGGCCCGTGCGTGACGCTGCTGGACAACTACCTGGAAATCACCCTGACCCCGGGCAATCCGATCATGCACAGCTCGGTGATCTACGGGTTGATCGGCCCCTACGGCCAATGGCACCGGAAAATTTTTCCCCAGCCCCTGTGCTGGTGGAGCGAATGCCCCGAGTTGGGGGCGTACTTCCTCGAACGCATGGACCAGGAAAGCCAGGACCTGTGTGCCGTGATCAGTCAACGGCTGGGGGTCGACCTGTCTTCGGTGAAATCCTTGAAAGAGGAAATCGTCGAGGCCTACGGCGAGCAGATCCGCGACCAGAGCAGCATGTTGTCGATCCTGCGCACCAACCAGGCTTACAACAACATTCTCGCGCCCATGGTGCCGGCGGCGGACAACCGTGCCGGCTACGTGATCGAACGGGAAAGCCGCGCTTTCAACGAGGACGTTGCCTACGGCCTGGTGCTGCTGGTGGAAATGGCCAAGCGCTTTGACCTGAAAGTGCCTTACATCGAGGAAGTCCTTAACTGGAGCGTTTCCTACATGCAAGGACTACGGGATTCGGCACTGGACTACTTCCCCCGCCACTGGCCGCGCACGGCATGAGTCGACAACGCCCTCTTCTTTTTACTTCTCGACGAGCAGATAGCTGATATGGATGATCTCAAGACACTCATCGCCTACTCCCGCAAAAATGCCATGCGACGCCTGATTCGTTGCCTGTTTGCGGAGAATATTCTCGACCGCTCGACCCTGAGCTTTTCCGCCGAAGGCCAGCAAGCCACGCTGCCCCTGAACGACGCGCGCGCGCATCTGTTTTTCTCCAATATCGCACTGGGACCGGCCGATACCCTGGTCAACGACGGCGACGTGGTGTTGCTGACCGAGGAAGGCGTTCGCCAGCCCATCCACAGTCATCAGGACCTGCTGGATGTGCTGCGTGGCAGCTTCGATTTCGCCCCCTCGGACGAGGGGGTCGCCGGGCTCAAGTCGGACATGGAGAACAGCCTGACCAACGACGCCCATGCGCGTCAGTATCGTCAGCGGTGGAACGCGCGACTGGCCGAAGCCATCGGCAGCCACGGGCTCGCCAGCTTCACCGATTACCTGCGCCAACACGCCAGCACCAAGGACGCGGCCATCCTGCTGGACCAGTGGGGGTCGCTGGAAGGCCACCCGTATTATCCGACCTGGAAATCCCGGCCCGGCCTGAGCGATGCCGAAGTCGCGCAATTGTCCCCCGAGTTCAACGCCCAGGTACCACTGCGCATTGCCTCGCTGCGCGCCGACATGGCCAAAAGCGAAAGCATGCCCCACGTCACCAGCTATCACGCCTGGTTCGCCAGCAACTTTCCGGCGCAATGGGAACAATGGAAGACCTCGCTGCGGGCCAAGGGCCTGGATGACACCCAGTGGTTGCCGCTGCCCATCCATGCCTGGCATCTGCAAGCCTACGTGCTCAAGACCTTTGCCGAAGAAATCGAAGCCGGCATCCTGATCACCGACGGCCCCGATATCCCAACGCTGCCGACCATGTCCTATCGGACCATGATGCCGATGCTGAACGAAACGGCACCGCTGATCAAATTGCCCATCGCGCTCTGGATGACCAGCGAGCTTCGCAGCCTGCAAGCCAAGTCGATTCACATGGGGCCGCGCATCAGCACGCTGATCACCCGGATCCTCGCCGCCGAAAACGGCTTCGATCAGCGCCTGGAAATCTTCCCAGAGGAAATCGGTGTCCGTTACAAAAACGCGATCACCCAGGACGATGCGCCCGGGCGACACCTGTCGGTGGTCTATCGCGCCAGCCAGCAGGCGTTCGAGCGCAGCGACAACTGCCTGCCGATCACCGTGGCGTCGCTGTTCACTCGACTGCCCGGCAGCGACCGGCCGTTGTTCACCGACCTGATCGAGCGTGACGGTGTGCGGGCCACGGCCAGCAGCGTCGAAACCTGGTTCCGTCAATACGCCAAGGTGGTCACCCAACCGGTAGTGGCGATCTACCTGCTCTACGGTATCGGACTCGAAGCCCATCAACAGAACAGCATGGTGCTGTTCACCCCGGACGGCAAAGCCAGTAGTCTGCTGATCCGCGATTTCGGCGATGGCAGGACCTACGCCCCCCTGCTGGAAGAACGCGGTTACCACTTACAAGCCCATGTCCAGCCCGGCATCCTGCCGACGGTGTTCGTCGACGATATCGAGCCGGTACGCATGTTTGTGCTGGATGCGGCGTTCCTGACCCACCTGCACGAAATGGCTCTGTGGCTGACCCGGGAGTACGCCTTGAACAACACACGGATGTGGCAGGTGCTGCGTGAAGAAACCGAACTGGCCTTCGCCGCCGTGCGCGAGCGGGTTTCGCCGCAACTGTGGGAAGTCGAGCGCAAAGCGTTCATCGAGGAGCCCTGGCCCACCCGATCGTTGCTGCGCATGCACTTGATGCAGTACTCCAACTATCGCTTGCAACACACCTTGAGCAACCCGCTCAACGCCGTTTAACCAGCGAGGCTGACTCATGTCCCATGCAGGTGTCATCCAGGGTTCGCCCGTCAGAATCCTGATCTATCTTCTGTTCGCTATCCAACTGATCTCCATGGGGGCGATGGAAATGAGCGGGCCGTTCTGGCCTGTCCATCTGCGTGGGCTGACGTCATCGGAATCGGTGTTCAGCTTTGCCAGCATCGCCGTCTATGTCGGGCCGATGCTGGGCATTATTCTCACCAGCGCATTCTGGGGCCGGATCGGCGACCGCTACGGCCACAAGTGGATGATGATCCGGGCCTTGGCCGGTTTGTCATTGACCCAGCTTGGGCTGGCCTTGTTCAGTGATATCTGGGGGATCCTGATGCTGCGGTTCCTGCAAGGGGCCTTCGCCGGCTACATTGCCCCGGCCCAGGCCTACGGTGTCAGCATCGAAGCCCCTTCGCGGCGGGCGCGGCTGTTTGCCATCCTGCAGATATCGACCAACGTCGGCTCGTTGCTCGGCGCGGTGGTCGGCGGCTTGATCCTCGATTACGCCACCTTCTTCTGGATCAATCTGATTGCCTCGGCACTCTGCGCCGTCTGCACCGTAGTGGCGGCCGTGACCCTGCCGAATGTGCCGCCGGTGAAAAAAGCCGCGGTGGTAGAAACCACCACGACCCAACCCCCTCCCACCAGCCTCTGGCAAGGTACACCGCTGCTTTCGCTACTGGGGGTCATGGGGATTTTGCTACTGGCGCGGATGCTCCCGCAGACCTCATTTTCGCTGTATGTCAGCTCGGTGTTCGGGGTCAGTAATTCGCTGATCGGCCTGTGCTACGGTTTGCTCGCCTTGGGCTTCATCCTCTCGGCAACACGCTGGGCGCGGTATTTCGAACAGCGTACCCGGCAAGAGACCCTGCACCGCATCACCTTCGTGGTAATCGGCTGTATCGGCCTGACTGCCATCGCCGGCGTCACGCGAAACCCGACGGTGTTTGTCGTCGCCTACTTTATCTGGGGGGTGCTGCTGGGCGCGACGACACCGGTGCTCATGGCGCTGGTCTCGAAAACCGCCGACAGCTCGCAGCAGGGCTATGTGCTGGGGATTGCGCAAAGTACCGCGCAGTTTGCCTCCATCGCCGGGATCTGCATCGGTGGTTTGCTCAGTCAAGTCTATGGCTTGCGGTATACCTACCTGTTCGTCTGCCTGGCCTACGTCGTGGCCCTGGTGCCCATTGTCGCCCTGCGTTACCGGTCGATGGTCATGCCATCAGGCCAGCCCAGCCGTGGCGACTGAGCAAGGAGGAGTCTTTTTGAACATTGCACAACGGCGTGCCGATACCCCGGGTGTCGAGCAACTGCCCCTTGCGTCGTGGGTACGGGGCAAACTAGTATTATGAATACTTCTCAATCGCAAAAAAACAATTCTGCCATGAGCGATACCCTTCCCGCCCCCCACAATTATCATCTGCGCACGATTGAGGCCTTGTACAGCGGGCATCACGGCTGGTTGTACGCCACGCTGCGCAAGAAGCTGGGTAACGCCATGGATGCGGCCGATCTGGCGCAGGACACATTCGCCCGCATACTCGCCTCCAAAGTGCCGGTGATCGAGCAGCCCAGGGCCTACCTCAGCTGTGTGGCCAAGGGTATTCTCGTCAACTGGTATCAGCGCAAGGCGCTTGAGCGCGCCTATCTGAACGCACTGGCGCTGCTACCGGCGCCCGAAGTGCCCGCACCCGAGTTGCGCTTGATCGTGCTGGAAACCCTGCATGAAATCGACGCCATGCTCGATGCCCTGCCCCCCCTGATCAGACGCTGCTTCCTGCTGTCGCAGATCGGCGGCGTGAAATACGAGGACATCGCCGGGCAACTCGGTGTCTCGCTGATCACCGTCAAACGCTACATGAAGCAAGCCTTCGTGCAGTGCCTGATGCTGGCGGACTGAATGTCGATCCGCCACGGTGACGCGCCGATTGATCCCCGGGCCCTGGAAGAGGCTGCCGAGTGGCTGATGCGCCTGAGCGAAAGCGATTTCAGCGCCAGCCAACGCGCCGACCTGGAGCGCTGGCGCAGCAGCAGCCCAGAGCGCCTTCGCGCCTGGGCCCGCGCGCAGAGCCTGCAAGGCAAGCTCGGCACACTGCCACGCGCCCTGGCAATGTCGGCACTGGATCGCCCAAGCAATCCCTCCCGGCGCGGCGCGTTGGCCAAACTGGCGACGATCCTGGCGGTCTTGCCGGCCGGCTGGGGCGGTTGGAAACTGCTGGAAACGCAACAATGGACGGCCGACTACCAGAGCACCGTTGGCCAGCGCCGCGAATTGACTCTCGACGATGGCTCGCGGGTCACCCTGAACACCGACACGGCCATTGATGTGCTGTTTGACGCCAACCAGCGCCTGATCAGCTTGCGCGAAGGCGAGATACTGGTGCAGACCGCGCCGGATGTATTAGCGCAGCCTCGACCGTTTCTGGTCAGCACTCGCCAGGGGCGGATGCAGGCACTGGGCACGCGCTTTACCGTTCGGGAAGTGCAACCCCAAACGCACCTCGCCGTATTGGAAGGTGCCGTCAGGGTCGAACTGCCCCCTGACAGCGGCGTCGCCCCGCTGATCGTCAATGCCGGGCAACGGACCGATTTTTCAGCGCAAGCCTTTGGCCAACTGCTCCCGGTGGACAGCGCCGTCAGCGCCTGGACCCAAGGCATGCTGATGGCCGACAAGATGCGCCTGGCCGACTTCGTGGCCGAGTTGGCGCGCTATCGAAAAGGCTTCGTGCGCTGCGATCCGACGATTGCCGACCTGCATATCTCCGGTGCCTTTCCCATCAACGACAGCCAACGCACCCTCAGCATGCTGGTGCAAACCTACCCGATCGTCGTCACCGGGCATTTGAGCGGTTATTGGATGACGCTCTCGCCCGCTTGAATCCCCCAGGAAAACCCGGATTAAAAAATAGTGCGACGCGGGTGATACTTTTTTTGATCTCGGCTGGCTAGGGAAGGAAGCACTTCTCAATCTTGCCGAAAGGGTCACCATTCCATGCTCGTCGCACGATCTCCGCGTTCGGATCGCTCATTGAAACTGGCTGTGCGCAGCGCACTGCTCAGCCTTACCCTGAGCAGCCTCGCCACCCCCCTGGTCATGGCGGCCACACCGGCACAGCTGGATGCGGTCGCGGTCCGCGCCTTCAACATTGCCCCCGGACCGTTGGGGGCAACCCTGTCGCGGTTTGCCGTGGAGGCCGGTATTGCGCTGTCGTTCCAGCCGTCCCTGACCGAGGGGCTGACCAGCCCCGGGCTTTCGGGATCCTATTCGACCCAGGAGGCCATGACCCGGCTACTGGCCGGCAGCAGCCTGGAAATCGTTTCCCGTAGTGACGGCAGCTACTCCCTGACGCCTCGTCCGACCGACAGCGCCGGCGGCCTGACCCTTGCCGAAACCACCATCAGCGCCACCCAGGCGCGCCCGGGCGAATTGCCGCCGGTGTACGCCGGCGGCCAGGTGGCCCGTGGCGGGCGACTCGGACTGATGGGCAACAAGGATGTGATGGACGTGCCGTTCAGCGTCAGCAACTACACTTCGACCCTGATCAAGGATCAACAGGCCACTACCGTAGCTGACGTGCTGGAGCGTGACTCCTCGGTCCGCTCCACCGGCCAGACCGGCGGTGTGGTCGACTCGTTCTTCATTCGCGGCTTTCCGGTGGGCGAAGGCAACCTGGGCGAACTGGCCTTCGACGGCGTGTACGGCGTGGCCCCCAACTACCGGGTCTTCACCGAGTACGCCGAGCGCGTCGAAGTGATCAAGGGGCCGGGCGCCCTGCTCTACGGCATGTCGCCCAACAGCGGGGTCGGCGGAGTGATCAACGTGGTGCCCAAGCGCTCTCTCGACGAAGACTTGACCCGCTTCACCACCAGTTACGCCATGAACACCCAGGTCGGCGGGCATGTCGATATCAGCCGGCGCTTTGGCGAGGAACGCCAGTTCGGCATACGCATCAATGGCAGTACCCAGCAAGGCGACACCGCCATCGACAATCAGTCCAGGAACGTCGGCATCGGCGCCATTTCCCTGGATTACCGGGGTGAACGCCTGCGCACGACCCTGGACCTGATCAGCCAGCAAGAAAAGTTCGATGCCCCCTCGCGGCCCTTCCTGATCAAATCCGGCGTGAAGGTGCCCTCCGCCGCCGACGGTCGGATCAACGTCACCCAGGACTGGGGTTGGGCAGAAACCCGCGACAAGGCCGCGTTGCTCGGTGCCGAATACGATGTGAACGACGCCCTCACGGTGTTCGCCCATGCCGGCGGCGGCAAGTCGGACGTGGCGCGCATGTCCGATCAGACCCCGACCATTCTCAATGCCGCCGGGGACACCACTTCGACCCCCGGTTATTACAAATTCGAAGTCGAACGCTACACCGTGGATGCCGGCGCCCGCCTGCGCTTCGACACCGGCCCCATCAGCCACAGCACCACGTTTCAAGTGACCCACTACCAGGACGAGCTGTCGCGGGGGATCATCTCCGGCGCACCGGTGCTGTCGAACATCTACCATCCGATCGATCGCCCGAAACCCGACATCGCGACCCCGGATGCCCTGAAAGTGTCCGCCACGGAGCTATCCGGCGCGGCCCTGGCCGACACCCTGTCGATGATGGACAAGCGCTTGCAGGTCACCTTCGGCCTGCGCAAACAGAACATCAAGTCTGATAACTACAGCACGACCGGTGTCGTCACCACGTCTTACGATAAAAGCAAAACCACGCCGTTGTTCGGTGTGGTGGTCAAACCCTGGGAGCACGTGTCGCTCTACTACAACTACATCGAAGGCTTGAGCAAAGGCGATATCGCACCGGCCACGGCCTCGAACTCCGGCGAGATCTTTGCCCCCTATATCTCTCGCCAACAGGAAGTCGGGGTCAAGGTCGACTACGGCACTTTCACCTCGACTCTGAGCCTGTTCCAGATCAAAAAACCCAGCGGCGAACTGGCCTCCGGTGTGTTCTCGGTACAGGGCGAACAACGCAACCGTGGCGTCGAGCTGAATGTGTTCGGCGAAGTCGCCGAGGGCACGCGCCTGCTCGGTGGCGTCACCTTCCTCGACGCCGAACTGACCAAGACCAGCACCGTCGCCAATCGCGGCAACACAGCGGTGGGAGTCCCCGAGGTGCAGGCCAATCTCTGGGCCGAATGGGATACGCCCTGGATTGAAGGCCTGACTCTGACCAGCGGCGCGATCTACACCGGCAGCCAGTACGTGGACCAGGCCAACACGCAGAAACTCGATCCATGGACCCGCTTCGATGTCGGCGCACGCTACAGCACCCGGATCGCCGAGCGCCCGACCACCTTCCGGGCCACGGTGCAGAACGTTTTCGACCGTGAGTACTGGTCCGGCGTCGCGTCCTATGGGGCCTTCTCCCAAGGCTCGCCACGCACCCTGCAACTGTCGGCCACCGTCGACTTCTGAAACGTTCGGTCTTGGGCAACGGCCTGGACCGTTGCCTGAGCTGACCTCTGCAAAGGCTTCCACCATGGCATCTGTTCAACGACGCAGCCACACCCTGACCGCCCTGCTGCTGGCTGGCCTGCTGGGCACGGCGCTGCTTTCCTCACTGACGCCACGCCATGCCGTTGCAGTCGAGCAGGACCCCGCGGCCGTCACGGTGACCGACCTGCTGGGACGCCAGGTCAAGGTGCATATTCCGGTCCGGCGAGTGATTCTCGGCGAAGGCCGTCAGTTGTACCTGGTAGCGGCGCTGGACACCCACAACCCCCTCGAGCGCATTGTCAGTTGGCGCAAGGACCTGATCCAGTCCGATCCGGACACCTACGGCGCCTACCTGCGCCAATTCCCCGCCATCGCCCAGATCCCGACCTTCGGCGGTTTCGAGAGCGGCACCTTCGATATTGAACAGGCAATCACCCTGCAGCCGGATGTGATCATCCTCAATATCGAAGCCCAGCACGCCACCGAGGACGCCCGTTATATCGAGAAGCTCAACGCCGTGGGCATTCCGGTGGTGTATGTCGACTTTCGCAACAACCCGATGGAAAACACCGAACCGACCCTGCGTCTGTTCGGAAAGTTGTTTGGCAAGGAAGAGCGGGCCGAAGCCTTTATCGACTTTCGCCAGCAGCAGATCCGTCGTGTCACCGATGTGATCGCGGCGCGTCAACCCGTGCGACCGAATGTATTTATCGAACGCATCGGCGGCTACACCGAGGATTGTTGCCTGAGTTTCGGCAACCAGAACTTCGGCCGCTTCGTCGAAATGGCCGGTGGCAACAACATCGCCAAGAGCATCATCCCGGGTGCGTTCGGACAACTGAACCCCGAGCAGGTGATTGTCGCCAACCCGGACCAGGTGGTTGTCACCAGCGCCAACTGGGAAGCCTTTGCCCCCGGCGGACGCTGGGTCGGCGTGGGCCCTGGAGCCGACCTGTCAGAGGCCCGGCGGAAACTGGCCTGGTACACCCAACGTCCGGCCTATGTCGGAATCAAGGCACAGGAGCACCAAGCCTTCCATGCCATCTGGCATCAGTTCTACAACAGCCCCTATCAGTTCGTCGCCATCCAGCAGTTGGCCAAGTGGTTCCACCCGACACTGTTTGCCGATCTCGATCCCGATGCTTCGTTTCGCGAACTCCATGAACGGTTCCTGCCGGTCCCTTACGAACCCGGCTACTTCGTCAGCCTGCAAGCGACAGAGGCCAAGCCATGAGCTCCCTGGGTGAAGCACAAATCGTACAAAGTGATACCTACCGCCAGTTGGTGCTGCGCAAGCGGCTGATTCTCGCCGGGCTCGCCACGCTGCTGGTGTTCAGCGTAGTGCTCGATCTGGCGCTGGGACCGGCGCGCTACAGCCTGGGCGAAGTGCTCGGCGCCCTGTTTTCACCCGATACCGCACCGGCACAAGTGCGGGTGGTGATGTGGGAAATCCGCTTGCCGGTAGCCTTGATGGCCGTGGCGGTCGGGGCGGCGTTGTCGTTGGCCGGGGCGCAGATGCAGACGATCCTCAACAACCCACTGGCCAGCCCCTTTACCCTGGGCATTTCCGCGGCCGCCGGTTTTGGCGCGGCCATGGGCCTGGCGTTCGGTGTCGCGCTGTTCCCGGTTGCGGCGCAATACATGGTGCCGCTCAACGCGTTCATCATGGCCATGCTCTGTGCGCTGCTGATCCACCTGTTGAGCCTGCGACGCGGTGTGACCGCCGAAACCATCGTGTTACTGGGTATCGCGCTGGTCTTTACCTTCAACGCACTGCTGGCGCTGGTGCAGTTCTTCGCCACTGAGCAAGCGGTCGCCGCCGTGGTGTTCTGGACCATGGGCAGCCTGACCAAGGCGACCTGGCCAAAACTCGGCGTGGTGTGCCTGGTGATCCTGATCACCTTGCCGATCTTCGCCAAGCGCGCCTGGGCCATGACCGCCTTGCGCCTGGGGGATGACAAGGCCGCCAGCTTCGGCATCGACGTCAAGCGCCTGCGCTTTCAGACCCTGATCATGGTCAGCCTGTTGGCCTCGTTCCCGGTGGCCTTTGTCGGCACCATCGGCTTTATCGGGCTGGTCGGACCGCACGTTGCCCGAATGCTGATCGGCGAGGATCAACGGTTCTTTTTACCGGCCTCGCTCATCACCGGCGCACTGATTCTGTCCGCCAGTTCGGTGGTCAGCAAAACCCTGATTCCGGGCGCGATATTTCCCATCGGCGTGGTCACCTCGTTGATCGGCGTGCCGTTCTTCATCTCGCTGATCCTCAATGGGAAGAAACATTCATGGTGAAGATTCAACTGGAGAACCTGGGGGCCCGTTACGGCCAGCGGGAGATTCTTTGCGACGTCACCACCTCGACATTTCTGGGCGGACAGGTGGTCGCCGTGGTCGGCCCCAACGCGGCCGGCAAATCCACGCTGTTCAAACGCATGGCCGGGCTGATCGACGGAGCGGGACGGGTGAATTTGCAGGACTCGAAAAAAGGCCTGCAAGGCATCTGCTACATGCCCCAGGGCCTGAATGCCAGCGCCCGCCTGACGGTCTATGAATCGGTGCTGCTGGCCCGTAAACAGCTCACGCCCGGCTGGAGCGTGCATGACGATGAACTGAAGCGGGTTGATCAGATCCTCGCTGCGCTGGGAATCAGCGAGTTGTCCTTTCGCAACCTCGGCGAACTCAGCGGTGGCCAGCAACAGCTGGTGTCGATTGCGCAAACCCTGGTGCGCGAACCGGAAATCCTGTTGATGGACGAACCCACCAGCGCGCTGGACATGCACCGCCAGGTGCAGGTGTTGAACTTCATGCGCTCATTGGCCAGACAACGAGAAATCATTGTGTTCATTGCCCTCCACGACCTGAATCAGGCCCTGCGTTTTGCCGACCAGGTCCTGGTCATCGCCAATGGCCGCGCCCGGGGCAGCGGCCCCAGCGATGAGGTGATCAATGTGCAGATGCTGCGTGAGGTCTACAAGGTCAAGGCACGGATCGAAAAGTGCAGCCAGGCCAGGCGCCATATCCTGATCGACGATATCGTTTGAACAGGTGGCCTGGGGGCCACGAGCAAACGGCGGCCGCATGTCGGGCCAGCGTGGAAGTGGTGATGGTCGCCGACGTGTCCAGGGGCATCTCCAAGGACCTGCTCAACGCCTCCTACACCCTGGGCTCCAGCCGCGTGGATGCGGTGGTGCATGTGATCGCCCCGGCCTCGCTGCCGGGAGTGCTGGACACCTTGCAGGTGACCATGGGCTGGGCCTGGATCTACCTGGTGGTGGCCGAACTGGTGGCCGCCCCCAGCGGCCTGGGCTACCTGAGCCTCAAGGCCATGCGCGGCTTCCAGGTCGACGTGATTTTCCTGGCGATCGCTGTGATTCGCCTGTTGGGGCTGGTCACCGATCAACTGTTCAGACTTCTTCGCTTGAAGGTGGCCGCATGGGCTCAGTAACGGCAACAACCCCCAGGCTCGTCACACCGATGAGCATCGCCCCGCGCCTGCGCGTGGACAGCGTCCGAAGTCTATTGCATGCGCATTCGTTTGATATCTCGCTGCGGCGGTTCACCGAAGAGGCGGCTGTACTCGCGACTGAACTGCGATGAGCTCTCATACCCCACCAGCCCACCTGCACTGCTCGCATCTACATTCTGACTCAGCATCAACTGCCGAGCGGCTTGCAGCCGCAGCTGTTTCTGATACTGCAACGGACTCATACCCGTCACGGCACGAAAGTGCTGACGAAAAGTTGAAGGACTCATATGAGCATTTACCGCCAGGTCATCCATGCGCAGGACCCGATGGAAGTTCTGCTTGAGCCAGGCTACCGTCCTGGCGATATGTTGACTGGGTGAGCCCGCGGTCACGATGTGAAGCAGTTGGGGTCCATGAGCCCCACTGAGCAGTCGAACGATGATCTCCTTGCGAATGAGTGGCGCAATGGGTGCAAGCAATTCCGGCTCATCGAGCAGTTCGACCAGCCGCCCCAGAGCATCAAGCACTCCGGTGTCCAAAGTCTGTACGGTAATCGGCCGAAAGCCATCATCCTTCATGCGTTGCGACAACTGCATACGCTCGGCCACCTGCATCACCAGGGAGTTGTCGAATGTCAGCATGATCCCCAGGAATGGCCGTGCGACGCTGGCCTGAGTCACGTTAGAAATGACCGGCAGGTCCACGCTCGTGACCATGGACTGGCCCGGGGCATAAGTCAGGACCTCCTCGCCAACCATGACCTGCTTACAGCCTTGCAGAGTGACTCCCAAGCCCAGACCGTAAATACAATGCATGGGGGACGTGGCAGCCTTGCGTCGGTGCAGGCTGAGTCCTGGAATCGCCGTGACATGATCACCATCAGTTCGCAGAATTCGAGCCACCGCCTCAGCCAACGCACGGGGGTCGCCACTGCCCCGATTGCTTCTTGGGGTAGGTTTCACATTCGGCTCCTTGGAGATATCAGATCTTTCGCTCCGACAGCGATGTCGCTCAGAGGGCATTTGGCAACACCATTTTCATACGATGCCAGCATAACCTCAGTATGTGTCGCCGCAGGGCAAGGTGATTGCCTGATCAACCGGATTTATTGCCCAATTTGATGAGGCGCTCTTTATCAATTGCTGGGTTACGCGTTGTTACGCTAACTGTCACTGCTCAAATCAACGAGAGATGCAGTGGCCTTCAGCGAACCGACACCACCTTTGGCCAAGGTTTCATAGTGCGAGGTACAGACCGATGGATCAGAGTACCCAAACCGACGATAGGGCAAATCTGCTGAAATCGAAAATCCAGCGTTTTAGGCAATCATCCCGCTGATCCCGGCAAACCGTTCGGTAACAGAACCGAGACAATGCCCTAACGCTGCGAGAGACGAGCCTGGCAAATGGTACCTGACGCTCACCATTGAACAGCGCTACCACTTGACCTTCGAGGAACATCGCATGACAAACAAACAGGTTTGGCTTATCACTGGGGCCAGTCGGGGCTTAGGCGTACATTTGGCCAAAGCCGCATTGGCCGCGGGACACGCTGTGGTGGCCACCGGTCGCAATCCACAGAAGATCGTTGCCGCAATCGGTAGCAACGATAACCTCCTCGCGATCAAGCTCGACATTACCCGTCCTGAGGATGCTGTCACGGCGGTAGAAGCCGCCATCAGCCAATTCGGGCGACTCGACGTTCTGGTCAATAATGCCGGCAATTTCTACGCTGGCTTTTTCGAAGAACTGAGTCCTGAACAGGTTCGCCAGCAGATCGAGACGCTGCTGTTCGGCCCCATGAACGTCACCCGCGCCGTACTGCCGGTGATGCGCAAACAACGCTCAGGCCTGTTGCTCACGATCTCCTCCACCGCAGGTATCAGCGGCGGAATGTTCTGCAGCGCCTACGCCGCCGCGAAGTTCGGGATCGAAGGCTGGATGGAATCGCTGGCGCCGGAAGTTGCCCCCTTCGGTGTTCAGACAATGCTGGTGGAACCCGGTTTTTTCCGCACGGAGTTACTCAGTACGGATTCGACAACCTTCGCTGAACCGAACTTGGACGACTACGCCGAGCGCACTCGAGAGACTGTCACCGCCTGGAGCGGCATGAATGGTAAGCAGGGTGGTGACCCGGCCAAACTCGCCGCAGCCATCGTCCAGCTCGCGGCGAGTGACACGCCACCGACGCGCTTCGCAGGAGGTGCAGACGCGGTTCAGACTTTCGAGGCCAAGGCCAAAGCACTGCTAGACCAGGCTGACGCGCACCGGGCTTTGTCCTGCTCGCTGGCCCACGACGACGCTTGATTGCCGCCAGGGCGGCCAAGAATTACAAACATATGATTGGGAGTTTATGAAAATAACAGGCATTTATCACATATAGATTCCAGTACTAAGATGAAACGCCCCCACCGCAATGCGAGTAATAAACATGACAACTGAAACCAACAGGAAAGTGATGACTCGCTTCCTTGAGTTCATCAACACCGCCAGCGAAGCGCTCGCCCAAGAACTCGTTTCCCCCAATGCCGTCTTCCACGTGCCGGGACGCCCCGATCCCGTGAAAGGACCGCAAGGCTACCTGGAAATCATCGCCATGATGCGTTCCGGCTTTCCTGATATTCAATGGACACTCGAAGAGATGATCGTCGAAGGCGATAAGATCGCAGCACGTTTCATCATGCGAGGGACTCACGATGGAGCATTCTTCGGTGTTCCACCGACCCACAAGCCAATCACGGTCCAAGCGATGAATTTCTACCGCCTGGCGGATGGGAAGTTCGTCGAGGAACGTGGGCAACCCGATTTACTAACTCTTTTACAGCAAATCGGCGCAGTTCCAACCTGATCCAGAAAGTCCTCAGAGGGTTGTTTCCTACCGGTCTTGTGAACGGTTTCATAACAGAGCAATACCCCCCGAATCGTTCACCCTCCCTGTTTTAATCCGACTGCCAGGAAGTAAAAGGATCGAACGGGGCGGCCAGTCCCAAGACTGGCCTCCCCTACCCGCGTCAGACAATGTGCTTGTCAAACCATTTCAAAATCAATTCCGGGTGCTGCCCGAAGTAGTTGTAGCCCTGAAATCTAAGGTCTGTTCCTTCAATCCAGAACAGCTCCTTATCCTTGGACGATAAGGTGTCGAAGATCTGCTGGACATTGGAAGACTTGGTCAGAAAATCGTTACGGACCTGGGCAACAAAGGTCGGCAGGGTTACAGCTTTGGCATACTCCATAGGCCAGACATCCGCCAGGTGATAGCCGGTGCGTCGATGCAGAGCCGCATCGAACCGTTCAACGCCATTGGCGATCTTCTCCCGCTCCACCGCGGTCTCCACGAACACCCTGGGTGTCACCGGCTGCAAGGCAACCAGGGCTTTGACGTGCTTGAACTCTTCAGGATGCTTCTTGATCCCGACGATGGTGGCGTTGGCGCCCAAGCAACGGCTATACAGCACCGTCTTCATGTTTTTAGTGTCAGGCCGGGATTTGGCATAGCGCAACGAGCCCACCACATCACGATATTCCAGCACACCGTGACCGTTTACGCCGCCGCTGCCCGTGCCGCTACGACCATGGTTACGAAGGTCATAGGCAATGATGTTGTAGTCAGCATCGTGCAGGGCCTTGTATTCCGGTAGGAAGTTCACTTCGAAGCCACCGAAGTCCGTCCAGGGCTGCAGATGCCCAGGATAACCGTAGCGGTTGCACGGCATCGGGTGGTTACAGATGACCAACCGGTTGGATTTACCCGGAATAAACCAGCCTTCGATAGTAACCCCGTCCATTGCCGGGAAGAAAATCTCCTCATAGTCCATGCCGTATTCGTTCGGCCAACGCAGAATCGGAGTGCGGGTCGAGTGCGCCATCAAGTCGGCAAGACCGTTGATGAAGGCGTCTGATTTGTCTTGGGGGATGTTGGTATCTGTCATCTTTTCTTTCTCCGCAGCCTGAACAAATGACAGTGTCGAGGCTATAACAGGGAGTGTGGCGAGCGCTGCACCAACTTTCAGCAGGTTGCGCCGGCTTGGCGAGGGAGTGGTGGACGGGTGAACGACATCATCGAGTGGCTTGACCATATCAGGCTCCTGATTACTGCGACGCAGGCACGTACGCTTCGGTAATGACGACACTGCCTTCGGTAGCCGCTAGGCGAAATTTTTTGGCCGCGGTGTATTCCGGCGAGTTGTAGAAACGCTGAGCATCGGCAAGGCTCGGGAACTCGGCGATGGCCATCACCGACTTGGGCTTGCCTTCGACAGCAGGCGCCTTGAGGTTGAAGACAATCACCTTGCCGCCGTACTTCGGTGCCAGCGGCCCGGCCGCATCCATGTACTTCTGGAAAGTCGCCTGATCCTTGATTTCGTAATTGGCAATCATGTAGCCGTGCGGTTGTGCCTCCCGGGCCTGGCTGGTGGTGGCAAGCGCCAGAACGACGGCCGCGACAGCACCTTTGACGAGCTTGTTCATCGTATGTATTCCCATGGTTTGAATAGCAGGCGGTGCGAAACTCCGTCCGCCACACAAGTGGCAGTAGCGGTGAATCGCGTGTTCAAAGTATGGGATGGCGGTGCCGGAGCGAGTTGCCGGATCTGTTTCTTCTATTGCCTGATTCAGTTGATTAACTGATCGGTGAAGATCAATGCCCTCGACGGTGGCATTGGAGTGCACGATAAAATACGAGTCCCGGGGATGGGCACGATCCAGGTTTTCCGAGCCAACCACCAGGCCAGGGCGATTTGCACAGGTGTAGCCTGTTTCTTTTCGGCCATTCGTCTCAGCTACTCGACCATCACATCCACCCCAGCCATGCCCAGTAGGTACTGGCAAACACCAACAGCAAGGCATAAGTCGTCGAGGTCGTATCGAAAGCATGCAGTTTGCCTTCGGTCGCCCAGGCCAGGAGCAGCAGGCCAGAAACAACCGCCAAGCGCTTCTGGGCGCCCGTCATTGGCCCAAGCTCAGCCAGGCTGGCCAGAATACCGACGTTCCAGATACTCGTTCCCTGCGCGACGATGATCATGATTCCTGCCGCGATATTGGAGCGTTTGGCAACGCCGAAGGCCGCAATCACGTCCATCATGATCGGCACCACGCAAGCGCTACGCGCCGTTGCGCTGGGCACCACCAGGCTGAGCAGGACGATGACCACCATGGCGCCGAGCAATACCCGCCGGGTACTGCCGCCGACTTTCGCCAGCGTCACCAGCGCGATACGCCGGTCCAGCCCGGTGTGCGTCATCGCGGCAGCGATAAACAGCGCACCGACCACCAGCGCCAGGGCCGGATTGGAAAACCCACTGAGCGCCATGGTGATGCCGGCCGAAGAGCCGTAGGTCAATGCGGGGTTCTGCAGCGTCGGGGCTGATCCGGGAGAACGCCTGGAAGACCGCGATCTCTTCGGTACAGGGCGAACGTAAATCCTCGGCCAATAGCGCTTTTCCCTGCTCATCCAGGCCCGCGCCCTTGGAGGCCATCACCTGATCGCGATAACGCTGGGTTTCAACGGAGGGATCAATACGGCTGAGGGTGAGGTTGGGCATTGACCCAACCAGGGTCTGCGCCAGGTGGGCGGCCGGGTCGCACGTGGTGAGGTGAACCGACAATCCTCGGTGCGCCAGCTCGACCGCCGCTGCCGCGGCCAGGGTTGTTTTACCTACCCCGCCTTTGCCCATGACCATCACCAGCCCATGCTCGTCAGCCGCAATCTCATCGACCAGATCACTCAAGCTGGGGGCGTGCAGCTCGACCGTTGCAGGCTCCAGTCCCCCAATCGCCTGGGTCTCTTCGCCGAGCAACTGCTTCAGGGCCTCAACGCCGACCAGATCGAAGGCTTTCAGGGGCAGTTGGTCCATGGGCAGGGCCTTGAGCTCATCCGGCATCTGGGCCAGTGCAGCCTGCTCCCGGGCATGTACGGCGGCGGCCAGCGGGTCCGTCTCGGCCTCGGTAGCGGGCAACACACCGTTGACCACCAGGAATTGCTCACCCAGACCGATGCGTGCTAACTCCTCACGCGTGCGTTCAGCTTCGCGCAGAGTGGTCGCCTGGGCCCTGGCCACCAAGACCAGTCGAGTGCGTGCGGGATCGGCTAATGCCTCAACCGCTTGACGATATTGATCCCGCTGTTTATCGAGCCCCGCCAGTGGCCCCAGGCAGGAAGCATCACCTTGCCCCGCCTCGAGGAAACCACTCCAGGCCCCGGACAGCTGCTCTTCCATGCCTTTGACCACATTGGCGTCCAGTACGCCTCGCGCCGGCCCGACAATCCGATCACGGTAGGCCTGGGCGGCGGCTTGTGGGTCGATTTCGAGCGCGGACAAATGGGCCACGGCCGGTACAGGGGTGATCTGGTTACCGATGCTGATACCAAATACCTGACCCACGTTGGAGGCGGGGTCGGTACTCACCAACAGTACGCGCTTGCCTTGGGCGGTCAGCTGTAACGCCGTGGCACAGGCAATCGACGTTTTGCCGACACCGCCTTTGCCAGTAAAAAACAGAAAGCGCGGTGCGTTCTCAAGAAACCGCATGAGTCATTCCTCAGCGATTCGATAGACCGAAGTCGTACACGCACACGACTGCCCTTGAGCCTCTCACTCAGATTCGCGGCACACCCATCAAGCTGCATGCGGCTTGCAATCGCTGGAACATAGCATGGCTGCAACGCTCTGTTAGGGCCGGCGAGCGCGCCCCAGGCGCCTAATCGAAAGGTGCCTGATATGGGTCAATAATCCCCGCCGGGAGGGTCAGCCATGACAGGCTCATCTCATGGCCCCCAAATGCTCAATACGGCGACCGCTGTATGGCGTTTTGTCAATCGATCTGTATCTAACCGGCTCGCATCGCCCCCTCTATTATCGTGCGCTCCATCAGATGCCTGCCATCTGCCTTCAAGGAGCTACGCCATGCCCGAACTGTCCAACCTGCTTGCCTACGGCCTGATCTCACTCGGCATGGTGCTGACGCCCGGGCCGAACATGATCTATCTCATCTCACGGTCGATCTGCCAGGGACGAATGGCCGGACTGATTTCCCTGGGCGGCGTGGCATTGGGTTTCGTCGTCTATATGTTTTGCGCCGCATTGGGCATCACCGCCCTGCTCCTGACGGTTCCCTACGCCTATGACGCCCTGCGACTCGGCGGCGCGCTCTACCTGATCTACCTGGCCTGGCAGGCGGTCAAACCCGGCGGCCGCTCGCCATTTCAGGTGCGCGACCTGCCCAAGGACAGCCCGCGCAAGCTGTTCACGATGGGCTTTGTCACCAACCTGTTGAACCCCAAAGTCGCGGTCATGTATTTGTCACTGTTGCCCCAATTCATCGACCCCGTCGGCCACGACAGCGTGCTGACACAATCCCTCGTGCTCGGCTTCACGCAGATCGTCATCAGCGTGAGCATCAACGCGCTGATTGCCGTCATGGCGGGCTCCATCGCGGCATTTCTCGCCAACAGACCGGTATGGCAGATTGTGCAACGCTGGCTGATGAGCACAGTCCTCACCGGTTTGGCCGTACGCATGGCCGTCGAGGGGCAGCGCTAAAGCAGGCTGTTTGCGCTTGAAAGCAAAAGGGGACATTGCTCCAGAATAAATACGTCCCCTTTTCACTCACAAAAACAACAAAGCCCAGCAGCGGCCTGGACCGGGCGTTTTCATTCGACCGTGGCCCCCTCGCCGATCAGGATATCCTCGAAGAATGCCCCGACCGCTTCGGTGGGATGGCATAGCTGGATTTCCAGGACCCAGACCATTTCGCTCGGGACAATCGCCAACTCGGCCAACTTCGCCTGACCGAACAAGGCGTGGGGGAAATCGGCGATGCGATGCCCGGCCAGGTTGCGCTCCAATCTCCAGCCCTTCGAGGCGGCGCTGCGTTCGGCGAAGTCATAGAGCTCGCGGCCGGTCAGCCCCTGGTGCCAGGCCTCGCGGGTTTCGTCGAATACCTCATGCAATGCCTTTACGCACGCCCGGTGCAACGGATGCTCACCGAAGACGAAGGTATCGCCATAATCGCCCTCATAGCCGTCCCACACCGGGCCGAGATCGACCACGGCGATATCGGTTGCGCGCAGCTTGCGGTGTGGGTCGATGCCCTGGCGTGGCGTGCGCACGGTGTCGTCGCCAAAACGGATATAGGTCGGATGCCAGGTGTGGGACGCGCCCATCGCTTGCAACTGCTGATTGGCCATCTCAAGGGCCTCGGCGGTGGTCATGCCGACCCGCAGCTGGCTGGCGATCGAGGCCAAGGCACGGACCGATTGCTCGCGGGCGGCCAACATGCCGTCCAGGGAATAGCGCGGGCCGACTTTTTCCCAGACCGCATCCAGCGGCTTGAGCGCCGACTCGGGCAGTGACATACCGCTAGGCACAAAAGCTTCCGCGACAAACCGGTGAGCCGGCAGGCCCGCCGCGAGGCAGTGCGCGCGGACATCGCGGATCATCGAGCTGTTACCGCAGGCATAGACCTGCGCCCGCGCCCAAGGATGCGCCTGCTCAAAGGCCACCTGCTGCATCCGGGCCTCTGACGACAGTACCGGGTGCCAGGAAAAACCGGGGTGCCTGGTGCTGGCCCGGTCCAGCAAGTCGCGCTCGTAAAAATCCTCTGGCCGCGAGCCGCCCCAGTACAACGTCACCTCGGCGCCCCGGGCCAGCGCGCTCAGCAGGAGCGGCTTGACCCCGGCGTAGCCGGTTCCCGTGGCGAACAGAACGACAGGACGTGTCTCTTCGTGCTGCCAGGTACAGGCACCCAATGGGCCTTCCAGCGTCAGCGTATCGCCGACGGCCAGCGTTGCCAGGACCTGCCCGGAAAACAGTCCGCCGGGGACCTGGCGAATATGAAAGACCAGTTGGCCTCCCTCCTCTGCCGGGAGATTGGCAACAGAGAAACACCGACTGTCGCCATCGTCGAGGCGAAACCTGACGTACTGGCCGGCACGAACCTCAACAGGCTTCGGGGTTTCCGGCATCAGCACCAGCTCGGTGATATCCACGCTCAGTGCGCGTTTGCCCAAGACTCGTGCGGGGATTTCCAGCGTGGGTACGTCCAGCGACCATCCGGGGATTTCCAGGCGCATATCGGCGCAGGCATGGCTCTGGCACAGCAGCATTTCATCGGCGGCAAGCGGGTAGGAAGGTGCCGCTGCGTCCGCGGCCAGGAGCTTGTCACGGTACTGCCCGGCGATGACCTTGACCTTGCACGAACCACACGCCCCCCGACGGCATGAGAACGGCACCGACAGGCCACTGGCGAGCATGGCGTCGAGCAGCAACTCGTCACCGGCCTCGAAGGTTTTGCCCGCGGGCGACAACTCAATGACATGGCGTGTGTTCATAAGGACCTCGGGGTGAATGAGGCCCAATTGTTGCGTTAGACTAGGACCATTAGAACCTCCAGTTTTGGATAATTCAGATGGTCCAGATGCGTAAATGGCGGCCCTTGCTCAAGCTGGAGGAGACCGAGGCTCAAGCGTCCTACCGCAAGATTGTCGAAGGCCTGGTGACCGCGATTGTCGACGGGCGCCTCACGCCTGGGACGCTGCTGCCCGGAACACGGGAAATGGCGCAGTTGCTTGACGTCAACCGCAAGACCGTGATCCTGGCCTACGAGGAAGCCGTGACCAAGGGCTGGCTGGTCAGCGAACCGCGCCGGGGGACCTTCGTCAACGCGCAACTGGCGCCCATGGCCAAGGCCCGCAGCGCCCCACCGTCCTTCGCGCTGGAACTGCGGGCGCAACCCGCCGTCCCGTATTTCAACCCGAGTCACCAGGCGACGGCACTGCAACATCAGCCTGGGGCGCTGTTCTTCGATAACGGCGCCTGCGACCACCGTTTGCTGCCGCAAGCCGTCCTGCATCGCTACTATCGCAATGCGCTGCGCAAGAGTTTCGTCTCCAATACCGTGCGCCACGGCTGTGACGGCACCAGTCATGCGCTGCGCCGGGCACTGGCCGAGATGCTGCGCAACAATCGCGGCCTGGCCGTTGAGGCCGAGCATATCTGCCTGACCCAGGGCGTGCAGATGTCGCTGTACCTGACCGCCAGCGCACTGCTGGAGCCCGGTGACGTGGTGCTGGTGGAACGCCTGAGTTATCCGCCGGCGTGGGAGATATTCCGCAAATTGGGCGCGCGATTGGTGACCGTGGACCTGGACCGCGAAGGCTGCCGGGTCGATCAGATCGATGAGCTGTGCCGACGGCACAAGGTGCGAATGATCTATCTCACCCCTCATCACCAGTTCCCCACCACCGTCAGCCTGCATGCCGGGCGTCGACAACAACTGCTGGCGCTGGCCAAGCAGCATGATTTCTGCGTGATCGAGGAAGACTACGACTACGAGTATCACTTTGACGGTCGCCCCTATCTGCCTCTCGCCAGCGACAGCAGCCAACGGCATGTGATCTATATCGGTTCGCTGTCCAAGTCGCTGGGCTCGACGTTCCGCTGCAGCTATGTGGTTGCGCCCCCTGATGTGATCGAGGTGCTGAACCGAAACGCCGCGCTGACCCTGGGTCATGGGGATGCGGTCGCGCAGCAGATGCTGGCGGACCTGATCAATGACGGTGAACTGAAGAAGCACCTGCGCCGGGTTTCGAAGGAATATCGACGGCGTCGAGAAACCCTGCAGCGTTGCTTGGTGGAGGGCTTTGGCGAGCGGATTTCGGTGCAGGAACCCGAAGGCGGGCTGGCGCTGTGGGTCCGTTTTGCCGACGACATAAACGTCGGCCGACTGGTGGAAAAAGCCCTGGAGTTCGACCTGGTGGTGCGAGACAGCCGCCAGTTCTCTCCCATGGATCAAGCGGAGAATGCACTGCGTCTGGGCTTTGCCTCACTGGATCGAGATGAAATCCGCCAGGCCACCCAGCGGTTGGCGCAGGCGGCGCAGGCCATCACCCAGTAGGTACCGGTGCCGCCCATTGAAATATTCTGTAACCCCCTCGATTTGGCAGGAGCGGCGGTAGCGCGTTCAATGGGCGTTTTCTGCAAGGAGCGGGCTATGCCTACCAGTCAAATCATTCTGATGGCCATTTTTGGGGTTGCTCTCATCACCTGGGGCGCCTGGCGGGACATCAAGAACCATAAAAAGGAAAAAGCAGCGCGGCAGGCTCAGGGCAATACCGGGTTTTAATCGGGCTCGCCGCCCCGTTCTCCCGCAAACACAAAGCCCAGCACCCAGCTGGGCTTTTTTCATTGCGTTGGTCTTAACCTTTCGGAGGCGCCTTGAGGCTATCCAATCGACCGCTCTCCAGCAAAGCCTTGTACTTCAACGCATCCGCTTCACTGTGATAAACGCCGACCAGCACATCGCCTTGATAGACATCCCACATCCTGACACCCGCGCTACTGGAGTCATGAGACATGTGGTCCTCGTCGCGTTCTTTGATAGTAATGACCATTGGCACATCCTCTGGGTTGAGGCCGGTAAGGTATTTTTTACTCCTGTTGCTCCCAAGATTCCACACTCAACGCCTTGGATACAGGCAGGAAGGTCCGTATCTTTTTGACTCGCTGGGGATTGAAGGACGAAAGCTACAAGCCTAGTCGGAATGTCTCATCCCAAGGCAAAATCCGCGGGATCGAATCGCTCGCTCGTGTCCATCCGAACACTTCGCAGGCTCACCGTTTCCAGGTGTGATGCGTATAGAGGTTCCGCAAAATAGCTCATCAGGATGGAGCGACGGCGGGCGCCGGTTGAGTTCAGACTGCCCGCATGCACCAGGTCGACATCAAATACCAGGATGTCACCCGCAGAGCCGGAAAGCTGCACCGACCGGGACTCGTCATTGAAGTCGAATGGCCGCTCTCCCTGTTCGGGGCGATGGCTGCCGGGGACGATACGGGTCGCGCCGTTCCCGGGGCCATAATCGTCGAAATAAGCCAGGGCGCCCACCCTGTCGCCGGGCCGTTGGGCCGACAAGTCGCGGTGCAGTTGCTGATGACCGCCACCGGCCAGGGGCTCGCGACCCTCCACCTGCGAGAGGAAGAACCGCTCTCCCATCAACTCCCCCACCACCGCCAGCACCTCCGGCAGACGGCACACCGCCTGAATCGTCGAATCAACGTCCAGCAGCGAATGCCGACAGTCCATGCCACGCGGCACTGGCCATTGGTCCGAAGGCTTCACGCCCGCCTCGAACACGGCGCGAAGCTCATCCAGCCACTCGGCCGGGATCGCTTGACGGAGCAGCACATAGCCCTCTCGGTGGAGTTGCTCGTGGTCCCGACGAATATGAGGGCGATTCACCCGGACCGAGCTCATGCCAGCAGCTCGGTGATCCAACGGGCCTGCCGGGCGATGTCTTGCACCTTCTCCTCGGGCACGGCCTGCCGCGCCCGGGTGAAACTGGTCAGGGTCTTCTGCTTTTCGCGCAGCATACGCCGCCACTTGAGCAGGAAGGCCGGGCTACGGGCCTGCATCTGCAGCGGGCCGAAGTACAACTCCTCGGCGGTGTAGAGCACCGGCCCGGCGCGCTCGGCGACGATGATTTCGTAGTCGAAGCGGTTTTCCCGCAACAGTTCCTCACAGAGGATGCGATAGCCATTTTCCATCAGCCATTGACGCAGTGGCTGCTCACCGCCGTTGGGCTGCAGGATCAGCCGCTCCTTGCCGCTCAGGTACACCTTGCCGTTGTCGAGGATGTCGCGGATCGTCTCGCCACCCATGCCGCAAATGCTGATCGCGGTGATCCCGTCTCCCGGCTCGATCGCCGCCAGGCCATTGGCCAGGCGCACGCTGATCCGCAAGTCCAGGTCGTTCTCGCGCACGGTGCGTTCGGCCGAGTGGAACGGCGTCGATGCCACCTCCCCGGCCACCGCCGCCGTGATAACGCCACGGCGCATCAGCGCCACCGGCAGATAGCCGTGGTCCGAGCCGATATCGGCCAGGCGCGCACCAGCCGGCACATGCGCCGCCACGCGTTCCAGGCGCATGGACAATGTCTGTTCGTTCAACTGCCACTCCTTTTGGGCACAGATTAATACCGTGAGGGTATTCCCGGCCAAGGTCAACCCGCCACCGACCGACACCCGGTCGCTCAAGCCCTCTGCAAGCATCAATCAGGAAAAGTGGGACGAGGAAAAGTGGGACACCCATTAGCCGGTCTCCCCACCTCAGTTGGCCGCACATGATGATGTGGACTTTGGCTTACGCCTCCGTCGCCGACGGCCAGCCGACCCGTGCCGCACTGCGAAGATTGGACTGAACGACCAAGCGATGAAACGGGGCAATGAGAAAAATATAGAGACGACCTAAGCGATTGTGGCAATGAACAACAGTCGACAGGGTCAAGTTACGTTTAGCGCCCGGCGACGACTGACCGGAACACAGAACGGAGAGCCTGAAGTCCAGGTGCTTGTCGTCTTCTCCAAGAACAACTTCAGTTGGACTTGTGCTGTAGAGCTTAAAGATGCCGAGTCGGCCCGCTCCGCTCTGCGCATCCAGTGAGGCGAGATGCTTAGTTGTCTTGAGGCCGAAACCGGCTACGAGCGCGTCTCGAACCGTCATGAGCCTGCTGACCCAAGGCGCTTGGTGAGCGAAGATGAACCTCGCCAACAATTCGGGGTTGGTTGACGCTCCGCTGGGAAGCTCGATCGAGTAAGCGTCGGCGAGATTCATCGATGCGTAGGCTTTAGCAATCGCTGACTCTGGAGGAAGCGACACAGAGGTTGCGTGATGGTGTTCGGTTGACATGTAGGCGGCCTATGGTTCGTTTCTGAGGTCTAACGCCGAGCTGACCGGCACGCTTGCGTGACGGCTACGTCCGCCCTTTTCACCCCATACTCAACGCCTTGGAAACGGGGGGCGCTTTATTGGCTGGCAACCTCAACCATTCGGAGGGTTGCCCGACGCTGACGATAGCTGATTAGACGGGGATTTGCCCTCCAACAAGGCATCCACCACCGCACGCGCCACCTCCACCGAATGCAGCATGCCCCAGAACAACGCCCGTTCGACGGGGTTGGTGTGCAGGCTGATTTCGTCGCCATTGAGTTCCGCGGTTTCGAGCAGATTGGAAACGTAGGTCAGGGCATCCTGGGCGGTGATGCCGGGTTGGATGGCGAATAGCGTGGGTTTGTAGGGCGCTTCGGGGATGACAGGTTTGGAGCTGGTGAACGCGAGGGTATCGAGCAAACGAGGGGGTGTTGGCCGGGACCGACTCGGGTTCGTTGGATGGGGTATCAGAAAGTTTGCGTAGATACAGGCTTCTGTCGGCGGTACTGAGAGCTTTGCGAACAACCGGCGGATCGGGGGTGATCTTCTTAGTCATGGTGACGCTCCTTTTCATGAATGGAACTTCGTCACCCACGCTGCAAAACGGAAGGTGGCGAGCCGTACACAGGTTTGCAGACCGGGAAAAGGAACCGGCAGGCCGAAGCCTCCTGTGCACAACTCGCCATAACACGAGCGTAAAAATGCCGCTTACGCGGCGCTGTGCGCCTTTTCGATCCGGGCTGCAAAACCCGCGTCGCTGAATTTGCAGCGACACTTGAACAGTAGCCCCGACGTTTGGCGCACGCAATATTCTCCCATGCCTGAAACGTGTGGGAAATATGAGTTTTTTTGGAAGGCTATTTCACGTATGGATTGTGCGGAGTACCAGACGGGCCTCCCCCGAACAAGACAAAAAGCCCTACAGGGGCCCGGGCTGGGATAATTAGCGAATTGCCCACCGGAAACGGCAGAGCTCTCCCCCGCCCATTCACCAGACGCAACGACCCGGTCTGTCGATAGCAGCCTTGCAGGATCGGCTGCTATCGGCCAGAAGCGGTCGGTGATCCAAATAAATCTGCCCCCGTTTTCTTAACCGCATGAGATGAGCGTTGCACCTTTGATTTAGAGATGTATCGAATCGGCGCTGGCAATAAATCAGGACACTTTTGAGAGGCAAGCCCTGCAGTCCAGTGTGACTACTTAAAGCCCCGTTGACGAGCAAGAATAGTGAGTGTATAGCGATTTTCGCCCAAGGGGCCGACATGCTGATGGTTCTCCGTTCGCACCCTGGGCGTGGGCTAGGAGGTTATTTAGGGCGCTCATGGAATGCAGCAAAAACATCCGCCATAAAATCCATGAAAACGATGGCTCGCTGGGGCAGCAGCCGATTCGCTAAATATACGACTTGGATCGGGACGGGTGGTGCCACGTATTCGTTAAGCAGCAATTGAAGATTGCCACTTCTCAGCCCTTCCTCATAAAGCCATTGAGGCCCCTGCGCGATTCCCAATCCTGCATTGACGTACTCACGTATCGCCTCAGGCGAGTTGACACGCAGTCGTCCGGAGATCGGGACATCAGTATCCTTAAACCGCCAGTTGGTTCCAGTGGATAGGAGGGTATAAATGAGGCAGTCGTGTTCCTTCAGGTCATCAGGCGAAGAGGGAGAGCCACGTTTCTCTAGGTACGCACGGCTGGCAACGCACACACGCTCGAACCTCGCTAGTGGCCGGGCTCGCATTGCACTGTCCTCCAGATGCCCAATACGAATCGCGAGTTCTGCCCCCTCGTCGACTAAATTGACGTAGCGATCATTGATTTGAAGATCGAGCGACAGTTCGGGATAGCGCCCTAGAAAGCTCGCGACGTGCGGTACGATGAAGGTGTGAGCCAATGCGGTCGGGCAAGCGACGCGCAGTAACCCAGACGGCGCTACGTTCCCTCTCAGTGAGGACTCTGACTGTTCCACTGAATCCAGAATACGCCGCGCATCTGCGTAGTACCGTTCACCCTCGGGCGTGAGCATCAGCTTTCGTGTGGATCGGTGAAGCAGCCTGGTTTTCAAATGGTCTTCAAGAGCAGCGACGTAACGACTAACGCTCGGTTGCCCTAGTCCTAGATCACGTCCCGCAGCAGAAAAACTACCTGTCTCGACAGCGCGTACAAAACAGCTCATCAGTAACAACCGGTCCATCACGCCCCTTTTCATGCAGATTTTGCATGAGATCTATTCTATTTGCCCATCTTATCAGCGCGCTGGCATGAATACATAGTTGCTCTCAGAAGGTCAGTCGTCCGGCTGGCCGCCCCAAAAGAGAGGAAATTTACATGTCCCGTTTACAAGGCAAGCGTACCCTCATCACTGGCGGTACAAGCGGCATCGGTCTTGAGACCGCCAAGCAATTTCTCGCCGAAGGCGCACGCGTGATCGTCACAGGTGTTAATCCTGAGTCCATGGCAAATGCTCAAGCTATTTTAGGTAGCGAAGTCCTTGTGCTGCGAGCCGACTCAGCTAGTGTCGCAGCCCAGAAGGAGCTGGCGCAGGCTGTTCAGTCTCATTACGGGCAGCTCGACGTTGCCTTCCTCAATGCTGGCGTATCCGTCTGGATGCCAATCGAAGACTGGAACGAGGAGATGTTTGATCGCTCCTTCGACATCAATGTCAAAGGCCCTTACTTCCTCCTGCAAGCACTGCTGCCGGCCTTCTCTAATCCTGCATCGGTGGTTCTTAACACCTCGGTAAGTGCGCACCTGGGCGTCGCGCGTTCATCCGTTTATGCGGCAACGAAGGCGGCGTTTCTGAACATGTCGAAAACGCTCTCTAGCGAGCTTCTCCCGCGTGGTATTCGTGTAAACGCGATCAGCCCTGGCCCGATCGATACTCCGCTGTACGACAAGCTGGGTATCCCCGATGCCTATCGCGAGCAGCTCAACAAAGATATCGCCGCGACTATACCCTTTGGCCGTTTCGGTACGCCTGAAGAAGTAGCTAAGGCGGTTCTGTATCTGGCGTCGGACGAGTCTCGTTGGACGGTCGGAACGGAAATTATTGTTGATGGTGGGCGCTCGCTTTAATGGGCGAGTCACAACTTCGCTTCTATACAGCCCGCTTCCCGCTCGGAAGCGGGTGTTGTCGAAATAACAGTGGGTATTCAAATGTCGCAATCACGGCTCACGCTTGTTAGCCATGGGCTTTGTCCGTTTGTTCAGCGAGTAGCAATTTTACTCCTCGAAAAAGAGGCTCCATTTCAACGGGTTGATGTGGATTTGAAGGACAGGCCCAACTGGTTTCTGGTCATGTCGCCAACGGGCAAAGTCCCGCTTCTAATGGTGCAAAAAGGCGATGAGGAAGCGACCGTACTTTTCGAGAGCGTGGCTATCTGTGAATACATCGAACAGGTGTATCCGGAGCCCGCTTTGCACCCGAAAGATGCAATTTCCCGTGCTCAACACCGTGCTTGGATCGAATTCGCCACTGGTATGCTTGCTGATGCATGGGGATATTTGAACGCAACGGATCAGCAGACAGCGCTTGGTAAGTCTTCATCGCTGAGGGGAAAGCTGGAGAGACTTGACGGTGAAAAGATGGAGGGGCCGTACTTCGCTGGCGAGATGCTCAGTATGGTGGATATTGCTGTAGCCCCAGTTTTTCGCTACTTCGACATACTGGGATTCGAACCAAGTCATTCATTGTTTGATGGACTTGGTCGCATTGCCGAGTGGCGTCATGCACTGGCCAATCGCGCTAGCGTTCAGGCTGCTGTCGCCGAGGATTATGCAGACCGGTTACGCAAACATCTGCTGGAGGTGAAGGCCATTTTAGTCAGATGAGTCATAAATATCAGTCCAGTGTCTCGTATGGCGGGACTTAGCCTGGTGCGACCGTGGAGCGGGGTCTCCTTTGCGAATTTGCAGGAGGCCCGCTTTCCTACTCTTCAGGAAAGTGCCTATACAACGGATAGCGATACTGAGCTTTCGTAGGCGCTCCATGTCCGCTTTTGGCCGATTGCTGCCTGTCACAAAGGGCTGCAATCGGCCAAAAGTAGCCGTTCATGAACCGCAGCTTTTGCCAAAGTTGACTTTCGGATCCGAGCATCAAAATCGAAGGTCTACCGAAAAACACGCTTTGAATGAACCGCCCCTCTACACCGCTTCCACTTCATTGACCGACAACGAAGCAAACATTTCAGCGCGGCACACCTCAAGGATCTCATCCGCCAGTGCGGAATCATCCGGGCAGGCACGCGACAAAATAATCGCACCGACAGCACGAGACAACAGGTCGATCATTTTCTTTCTCCCCTCACCTGAAGCGGCATCCGGCCTGGTCGGATATTTGTCCCCTAGTGTTTGCAGGGTGTGCTCGATCCCTTCGGCAAACGTCGCTTTCAAATCATCCGATTGACGCGCCGCGTCGCCACACAACGCGGCCATGGTGCAACCGCTGCCACGTTCGTCCCGATGTTCCCTCGTCACATAGACGTCGATGAAGCCCGGAATATCGAGCGATTCAGCACCTTCCAACGATTTGGAAAGGCCGCTGGCCGAGGCTTCGGCCATCAGGTCGGCCTTCGAACCGAAATGCTTGTAGAAACCTCCGTGAGTGAAACCGGCAGCCGCCATGAGATCCGACACACCGACGCCGTCGAAGCCGCGCTCACGGAACAGCTCAGAGGCCGTCTCAACGATGTGCTCCCGATTGGCCTGCGCCTGGGCTTTGGTCACTCTCACGTGCAATACCTCATGTCCACTGGGAAATCATGCGCCAATGATACATAGATGTTGGTCATAATCAAAATTGTTGACAGTTTAGATTTCGATCATCATCCTAATTGCACGCACAACCGATCTCCATCAACGGGCACGGAAGAATTACCAAATGACCGACCAGAATCTGTTCACCCCTTACACGCTTGGCGCCCTCACGCTGTCGAACCGTGTCGTCCTCGCGCCACTGACACGCAACCGGGCAGGCGAAGGCTTTGTGCCAAGCGAGTTCGCGGCCACCTATTACAGCCAACGCGCAAGCGCAGGCTTGCTGATCAGCGAAGCCACGCAGATTTCCCAACAGGGCCAGGGCTATCAGGACACCCCCGGGATCTATACGCAGGCGCAGATAGATGGCTGGCGCAAAGTGACCGATGCAGTCCACACCAAGGGCGGAAAAATCTTCCTGCAACTTTGGCATGTCGGCCGTGTGTCGCACGTTGATCTGCAAGAAAACGGCGCCGCTCCCGTGGCCCCCTCTGCGTTGCGCGCCGCCACCAAAGTGTTCGTCAACAACCGCTTTGAAGATGTCTCCGAGCCGCGCGCACTGGATATCAGCGAACTGCCGGGGATCGTCTCCGATTTCCGCCAGGCCGCGGCAAACGCCGTCGCCGCCGGGTTCGATGGCGTGGAGATTCACGGCGCGAACGGCTATTTGCTGGATCAATTCCTCAAGGACAGCGCCAACTTGCGTACCGATGCTTACGGCGGCTCGATTGAAAATCGTGCACGTCTGTTGCTCGAAGTGACGGCGGCCGTCGTCAATGAGATCGGCGCGGATCGCACCGGTGTGCGCTTGTCGCCGGTGTCGCCGGCCAATGGCGTTTCCAGCAGTGATCCGCAGGCGCAATTCGATTACGTCGTCGATCAACTCGACGCCCTCGGCGTGGTTTATCTGCACGTGGTCGAAGGCGCGACCGGCGGCCTGCGTGACGTGGCGCCATTCGATTTCGGCGCCCTGCGCCAGCGCTTCAAACATACCTACATCGCCAACAACGGCTATGACCTGGACCTGGCGATTTCGCGGCTCGCCGAAGACCAGGCCGATCTGATTGCGTTCGGTCGCCCGTTCATTGGCAACCCGGATCTGGTGGAGCGCCTCAAGAGCGGCGCGCCGTTGTCCGCATTCAATCCCGCCACCCTCTATGGCGGCGGCTCGGCAGGCTACATCGACTACCCGACGTTGGCTGAATTGAGCGCCACCGCAAGCTGAGCAATCAATGACCGCGCCTTCTGTTTTCACACATTCTGAAAGAGAGATGACCCCATGAGCACTCGCCCTACCGTTCTCATCACTGGCGCCTCCACTGGCATCGGCGCCGTCTACGCCGAACGCTTCGCGCAACGCGGCCACGATCTCGTATTGGTTGCCCGAGACCAAGCACGCCTGGACGCACTTGCAGCCCGGTTGCGCAGCGAATACAACGTCGCCATCGATGTCATTCCGGCGGACTTGACCCAACTCAGCGATCTGACAACCGTTGAGTCCCGCCTGCGCGACGACGCCCGTATCGGCATCCTCGTCAATAACGCCGGCGCGGCTCTGTCCGGCAACTTCATCGACCAAAGCACCGACAGCGTTGCGCAACTGATCGCTCTCAACACCACGGCGCTGGTGCGGCTCGCCAGCGCCATCGCCCCACGCCTGGCCAAAGCAGGCGACGGTGCGATCATCAACATCGGTTCGGTGGTGGGTCTGGCGCCGGAGTTCGGCATGTCGGTCTACGGTGCGACCAAGGCGTTTGTGCTGTTCCTTTCCCAAGGCCTGAGCCTGGAACTTTCGCCTCAGGGTGTCTACGTGCAGGCCGTGCTGCCGGCCGCCACCCGTACGGAGATCTGGGATCGCTCAGGCATCGACATCAACACCTTGAACGAAGTCATGGAAGTAAGCGATCTGGTGGATGCCGCACTGGTCGGTTTTGATCGGCGTGAGCCGGTGACTATCCCGCCGCTGCACGAAGCTGAACGCTGGGATGACCTGCAGAGCGCACGTCAGGGCCTGCTGCAGCAAATCCGCCAGTCTGCGGTTGCCCAGCGCTACCAGACTCAACAGTGATCATTTTGTAGCGAGCACCCGTGCAGGTATCGATGCAGGCGCCCAAGGCACTGCATCGACTACGGGCCTCTGTTCGGAGTAGACATGACCCCCACGAAAACAAATAACCCCGCGGGCTCGCAGACGTCGTTCGTCAACGCAGCGAATCAGTCGATCCGGGTCAACGGCATTCTCTTCGCCTATCGCGACATCGGCCCCAAGACCGGCGTGCCCCTCGTACTGTTCAACCATTGGGGCGCGGTGCTGGACAACTTCGACCCCGGGATCATCGATGGCCTGGCACAAACAAGGCGCATCATTGCCACCGACTATCGCGGCATCGGCGGCTCTGGTGGAACCGCGCCAATGACGGTCGGCGAAATGGCAGACGATGCCATTCAACTGATACGCGCGCTGGGTTTCAAGACAGTCGATGTGCTCGGTTTTTCACTCGGCGGTTTCGTCGCTCAAGATGTCGCCCTGAAGGCGCCTGAATTGGTGCGCCGCTTGATTCTCGCCGGCACCGGGCCGGCCGGCGGGACCGGTATCGACAAGGTCGGCTCGGTGACGTGGCCATTGATGCTCAAAGGCTTGCTGACCTTGCGTGATCCCAAGTTCTACCTATTCTTTACTTCGACGCCCAATGGCCGTCGAACCGCATCGCTGTTTTTGCAACGCTTGAAAGAGCGCAAAAAAAATCGGGACAAAGGCCCGACGCCCAGTGCTTTCCTACGGCAGTTGAAAGCCATCACCGCGTGGGGCAAACAGGCACCCCAAAACCTCGGGCGCTTGCGGACGCCGACGCTGATCGTCAACGGCGACAACGACATCATGGTGCCCAGCGTTAACTCGATTGCGCTGGCCAACCGCATCCCCAACGCACAACTGGTCATTTATGAAGATGCCGGGCACGGCGGCATTTTCCAGCACTACGTTGACTTTGTGACCAAGGCACTGGCGTTCCTTGATGCCTGACAACACGGCACATTAACGCCGCAAACGCTCCCCCCCCCCTCATTCCAATCGACAAGAGCCGCACAACGATGAAGGCATTTTTAATTGATCGCTATGGCAAGAACACCGGGCGCATTGGCGAAGCGCCCGCCCCCGCGGTGGGTGCCCACGACGTCTTGATTGAGGTGCACGCCAGCAGTGTCAACCTGCTGGACTCGAAGATCCGCAAAGGCGAATTCAAACTGATCCTGCCCTATTCATTTCCGCTAGTACTGGGCAATGACCTGGCGGGCGTGGTGGTTGAGGTTGGCTCGCAAGTGAAACGGTTCAAACAGGGAGACGAAGTTTACGCTCGCCCGCCCGAAGCGCGGATCGGGACGTTCGCCCAATTGATCGCCGTGAACGAAAACGCGATCGCCCTGAAACCTGCCAATACCAACATGGCACAAGCTGCGTCCATCCCCTTGGTCGCACTGACCGCCTGGCAAGTGCTGGTCGAAACCGCCCAACTGAAAAAGGGCCAGAAAGTGCTGATCCATGCCGGCTCCGGCGGTGTCGGCACCCTCGCCATCCAACTTGCCAAACACCTCGGCGCCTTTGTCGCGACCACCACCAGCACCGCGAATGTCGAATGGGTGAAGGCGCTGGGGGCCGATCTGGTGATCGACTACACACAGCAGAACTTCGAAAGTGTCTTGCACGACTACGACGTGGTGTTGAACAGCCTCGGCGCGGACGTACTGGAGAAGTCACTCAAGGTCCTCAAGCCCGGTGGCCAACTCATTTCCATCTCAGGGCCACCCACTGCGCAGTTCGCGCAGGAGCAGGGGTTGTCCTGGCCATTGAAGCAAGTCATGCGCCTGCTGAGCCTCGGTATTCGGCGAAAGGCACGCAAGCAGGACGTCAGCTACACGTTCGTGTTCATGCGGGCCAATGGCGCCCAACTGCAACAAATCACCGCGCTCATTGAGGCCGGAATCATCAAACCTGTGGTTGACCGCTCCTTCACCTTTGAATCAACGGGAGAGGCATTGAAGTACGTCGAGCAGGGACGAGCCAAGGGCAAGGTCGTTGTGACGATCAAATGACTACGCTGCCTATCGATGAGTCGACCGCAGAGGCCGCGCAACTTTTTCCGCATCAGCAGCCATCATCCGTGGTGACTCCGCCAGAGTTGCAGAAACAGGAAGAGTTGCAACCGGAAGTTGTATCTGCTGAACCGCCAGTGATCGTTTGGCGCAGTTTGATGCTAGGAGCAGTAGGACGAAACGGGTTGCATGGATGGGGGGGGCCGAAGACCCTCGCCAGGCGACTGACTGAGCTACCCACGGCACTTGGCTTTGACTGGCGCGACACCCTTTATACCAACGCCTTGCTACTGTGCTCGCAGGATGCTGCATCGATACAAAAAGTCGCACGGCAATCTTCTGCGGCAAGCCTGGCATCACTGACGCGCAAATCGATGAGCTTCTTCGAGCGGGTGACCCTGCCGCTCGCTGAGCCGGAGTTGATCATTGCGTACAGCAACGGGCTGGGAAGCCCATCGGCTGCGAAGATCCTGTGGGATGCGTTTGGCAATGGAGAAACATTGGATCATGTTGACGCGTCTTCCTACCGCGCGACATATGGGTTCACCGCCACCATTGGCGAGCGGAAGGTGCCGGTTGTAGGGATTCGGCATATGTCCAGGTTTGTGCCTAACGTTGAGGCGATAAAGCTGGCCTGGGAACGGCAGAAAACGCGCACTGACCAAGGTAAGGCCCATAGACTTCTGCCGATCACGACAGGCGAAGTCGACCCACTATGAAACAAGGGTCAGTTTTCAACCGGTGTTGACATCTATCCACCAGACAATACGCTCGAATAGTAAAAGCGTGGGTAACAGCCATTGGCCTTGACCCAGCCATGTACGGTACTCACACGCGACGAAGAACCAAGGCATCGCTGATCTATCGCAGGACAAAGAACCTGAGAGCTGTCCAGCTCCTGCTTGGTCATACGAAGCTCGAAAGCACCGTCAGATACCTGGGAATCGAGGTCGACGATGCCCTTGAAATGGCAGAACAGACGGAAGTCTGACGATTTATAGCGACGGTCGATGCTAGGCAATTTCGAGGATGCTGAAAGCTTGGGCAGATGGCGAACGGCAGCTTGATGACCGTCCGTAGCCCCGGACGAACGTCAACTCATGCTTCGCTATGCTTAACACACCACAGGAACGGTTGAATGCAGTCCTGACGGCATGAGCGCCAGGAGCAAAGGTAGGGAGATGAGGCTGCCATTTGAATAGAGTATCGAATGATGAAAATGCTACTGATGGTCGAGTTCCCGAATGAACCCTTCAACGCTCTCGTCAGATCCGGGAAGATCGGCGAAATCATGGGGCGTATCCTGGAGAGCATCAAGCCAGAGACTGCCTACTTCACCGAGCAGGAGGGAATGCGCGGTGGGATTTTCCTGATCAACGTACAAGACTCATCTGAAATCCCCAGTTTTGCAGAACCTTTCTTTCTCAACTTCGAGGCGACCTGCAAGTTCCGCCTTGCCATGAATCCGCAGGACCTGCAAAGAGCCGGTCTGGACGCGCTCGGAAAAACATGGGGCTGAGGGCGATCAGCACGGGGCGGTTTACACGCCCCAAATCCTACTCTGTCTTGGCGCAATCAAGTCGCGACGAGCAATCGGGGACAGACCACGATATTGATGCTGCTGGCCGCCCGTCTGCCTGTCACGACGGGCGGGAGTCGACCCGAAGCAGCCTTTCATCAACGGCTGGAAGCGGCGACCAGGCTCCTGAGGTAGGCAGTCAAATCACGAAACGGTTTTCGCCATCTCAGAGGTAGCCGCCCAGCCCAGTCCTTCATACACCGGTTTGCCGGCCTTGGTCGCGTGTAATACAGCAAAACTTATTCCGCGTTGGGCAAACTCGGCTTCAGCCAACTTCATCAGGGTTGTAGCCAAGCCCCGGCGCCGGTATGCGGGTTCGACGAAAACGTTTAGCACATAGCCGCGCTGGTCTAAGGTCGGATGGGACGGATGAGGTGGCCAGTCGATATTCATCATACCTATCGCCGCCACAGGCTTCCCTGTGTCCATCAACGCAAAACCGTAGTAGCGGCCATCGAATAGACGCTGGTGCAACCAGGGCCGGAAGTGTTCAGTCATCACCCGCAACTTAGAGGGGTCTCCTCCCGCCTCAAGGAACATCGTTTCACGGTGCACACAAATGATCTCACGGTCATTTGGCCCTAGCCGACGGGCCGTCAAGCCTGAAAAATCGATGTTGCCGGGAATCTCTTTCATCGTATGCACCTGGACGGAGCAGCCGATGCTAGGGCGATCAAGAGCAGAATGTTAGACACAGATTGAATAAAAGCGCGCCATACAGCGACCGCGGCGCACGCATTGAACAACCAACGAAACAGATCACTGTCCCGAAAACGGCCGTGTCGATTTTTGGAAACGGTCGAGTGGTTGGGGACTTCATCTTCAAGGCTCAACCGGCAGAACCAGCGATACGCCAGGTTCAAATGGGCCTCTTCGCACAACCGCCGTTCGGAGCGGATGCCATAGCAGTAGCCGACGATCAACATGCGGATCATCAGCTCAGGATCAATCGAAGGACGCCCAATCGGGCTGTAGAAATCGGCGAGGTAATGGCGCAGGTCGCTCAGATCAAGACACCGATCAATGCTGCGCAGAAGGTGATTGGCTGGGATGTGATCTTCAGGTTGAACGAGTAAAACAGTCGCTCCTGCCCACTCGATAACTGTCCCATCATGCTGTGCGATCCCCCGCCGGCTAATGAAGCAATTTTGCCGCAGGTCAGACCGGGGAGCTACTTTTTCAACAGAATCTGCCCAATGCCGCCGCTCACACTCGACAGCCTCCCCCTCCCCTAAACACCCTGCCGACGCATGCTCAGTACCGCTGCACCAAAGCCAATAAAGGTCGACCCCACCACCTGATTCAACCATTTGGAAAATACGGGACGAATCAGCAGGCCTTTGGCGCGAGAAGCCAGTGCGGCATACAGGCTCAAGGACGTTAGCGACAAGGCCATGAAGATCGCTGTGAGGATCAGAAATTGCGGTAGCAGTGCGCCGCTTTGATCGATGAACTGCGGGAACAGTGCGGTGAAAAACATCGTCGCCTTGGGGTTGGTGGCGGCGGTCAGGAACGCCGACTTGTACAGTTTGCTGCGCGATGGCCTGTGGCAGGTGGGCTGGCCTTGAGCTTCACCTGCCAGCACCGGGCTCTTTTTCAACAACTGCTTGGCACCCAGATAGTGTTGTTCAATGCCATCAACGTCGCGGGCCCCGGGCTGGCGATGGCAATCTCTGCGACCAGGATGAAGGCAAGAATCGAGCGAACATCCATTTTTCTGACTCGTCGGGGATTGAAGGACCAATCCTACAAGGGTCATCGGAATGTTTCATCCCCACAGCTCAACACCTTTTTGCCACACACCGATACCTTTAAGGTATTCACCAATACTTACTCAATATTAGACAGCACAAACAAAAGGCAGGAAGCTAAAACGCATCACAATAATACTTAAAGAGCATCACCATGAACCCAGCCCGCGCCAGCGCTCCTGCCGTATTCCCCTCAACCTTCATCACGTTGATCGGGCAATGACCATGCAGTCCCACTCCTCCTGGATCGTCCTTTCCATCACCGCGTTCTACATGCTCAGCCTCGCGCTGATCAGTTTCGGTGTTCGTCGACATTCTCGTAGCGCCAATAACTACACCACGGGCGGCGGGCACTTCCCAGCGTTTCTGATCGGTTTTCTGATGCTGTCGGAATTTATCGGCACCGCCGTCAGTATCGGTACCGCGCAAACCGGCTTCAAAACCGGGATCTCCGCCGCCTGGAACCTCTTCGCCCTGGCCCTGGGCTTTGTGTTGTTCGCCTGGCTGCTGGCGCGCAAATACAAGGATCTGGGCGACAACACCATCTCCGGCGTGCTGTCGCGCAACTACGGGCAGAAAACCCGTTTTGCCACCTCGATCATCACCATTTTCGCCCTGGAAATCGTCGCGGTGTCCATCTATGCCAGCGGCGGCGCGGTGCTGGCCAGTGTGCTGCAAGTCGATCGCACCCTGGCGATCATCATTGTCGGTGTGGTGTCGGTGCTGTACGTCAGCATCGGCGGCATGCGCTCTGTGATCTATACCAACTTCGTCCACGCCAGCCTCAAGTACCTCGGCGTCGGGCTGGCGCTGTGGTTCGGCTTGAAACAGGTCGGCGGCATCAGCGCCCTGCGCACTCAACTACCGCCCAGCATGTTCGACTGGACCACCATCGGCTGGGGTCAGATCATCGCCTGGATGATCGCCGGCATCGGCTCGATCTTCTCCACCCAGTATGTGATTCAGGCGGTGAACACGGTCAGCGACGCGGGCAAGGCGCAACGCGCCTGCTTCTATTGCGCGGGCCTGATGATCCCCTTCGGTATCGGCGCGGCCTTGATCGGTATGTGCAGCGCCGCGCTGTTTCCGCAGGTTGATTCGCTGCAAGCCTTTCCCCGCCTGATCGCGAGCATGGATCAATTGACCGCGGGCCTGGTGGTCGCGGGCCTGGCCGGCTCGCTGTTCGGCACCATCTCGGCGGTGAGCATGGGCTCGGCCACGTTGTTGCTGCGCGACTTCTACGAGCCCTGGTTCAACCCGGAAAAAAGCGACGCCAAATCCCTGCGCTTTGTCCGGCTGGCGACCGTCGTCGTCGGTCTGTTGCCGATCGCGCTGGCCCTGACCTCCGACAAGGTGTTGATGATCGCCTTCCTCGGCAAAGCCCTGCGCGCGTCCCTGGCGGTGCTGGTGCTGATGGTGTTCTATGCGCCCAAATTCGGCACGCCGAAAGCCGCGTTCATCAGCATTATCGCCTCCCTGGTGGCGACCGTCGGATGGTTCCTGGCCGGCAATCCGTGGGGCATCGACAATGCCTATGTCGCGCTGTTCACGCCGCTGGTGATCATGAGCATCGGCCACGCCATGCGACGTGGCACCCCACCCAAGCCCGCGGAGTCGCCGGAAACCGCCCTGCCGTGAGTCGCACGAATAAGTTGCCTTGTAGGGTTGTGCTCTACCGCCGGCGTGATATCAAGATCGCGGTGACAGGATCAACTTGAGTCGGGTGGTGCCTGGCCAGCAATCCGTGGGCATCGACGATGTCTATTTCGCTCTTTTCACGTCGTGGCTGAATCAGGCGTGGTTGGACAGAAACAACTCCGCCTGCGCCGCCGTCATCGTCAGCAAGGCATCAATGATCATTCGTACCTTGGGTTGGATATAACGCGTGCGCGGCCAGATGACATGAATCGGCATCCGCGCTCCGGCGTAGCGATCCAGGACCGTCACCAACGCACCACTGCGTAAATGCTCATCAACCAGCCAGGTGGGCAACTGCGACAAGCCACAGCCATCCAGAGTCGCCTGGAGCATCATTTCGCCGTCGCCGAACTCATGCCGAACCCGAATCTCTTGCTGCTCAACAAGACCTTTGGGCCCTCTGAGCAGCCACGCGGCGCGCAACCCCTTGCGCCAGGCGATGATGCAATCGTGCAGCAGCAAATCCGCCTTCTCCAGGACCGGTGAGTTTCTGCGCAGGTAATCGGGCGAAGCGCAGATGACCAGATGCTGCTCACCCAGCTTGCGCGCGACCAGTTCCGGATCATCCTTCAAGTCGCCTATCCGTACCGCCAGGTCAATGCCTTCACCGATCATATCGACGGTGCGCTCGCCGAAGGTCATGGTCAGATCAAGGTGCGCGTATTGCCGCGACAGGCCAATCAACAACGGGGCAATGTGTCGCCGCCCGAACGCGGCAGGAAGATCAATGCGCAAGCGCCCCCGGGGCTCGGCATGCCCTGTAGACAAACTATCTTCAGTGTCCCGTAGCTCGTCCATCACTCGCAGGCAACTGGCCAAGTAGGCTTCCCCTTCACTGGTCAAGCTCAGCTTGCGCGTGGTTCGGTGCAGTAGCTTGATGCCAAGACGTTTCTCCAAGCGCGACACGCTCTTGCCCACCGCCGAGCTGGTCACGCCCAGTTGCAGCGCTGCGGCCGTAAAACTCTGAAGTTGAGCGGCTAGCGTGAATTCGGGGATGCCGTCGAATCGCGGCGAATCCATAAGCTATTCCATAGAGTGGGTGCTGCTCGATTATAGCTTCAGAGGATCAAGTGATTAGAATTTTACGCAATTAATAGAACTGAGAGATTGGATTACGCTGGCGCCCTCTTGAATACCCCTTCAACCGAGGTGCCCATGCAAACCGAACTCAATCGCTTACTCACGCTTGAAGCCATCAGAAACCTTCGACTGCGCTATTGCCACCACCTCGACACCAATCGAATCGACGCTCTCGCCCAACTGTTTACCGAAGACGCCATTTGCCAAGTGGATCGTGGCACCTGGCGCGGCCGCAAGGCCATCCAGGAAGGTCTGACCCAGGCCTTCGTTGCCTTCGACACTCATCAGCGCGGCCGCTACCCCTTCATTCATGCCGTTTCCAATCATTGGATTGAAGTACTTGAGGAGGACCGGGCGGAAGGCCGCTGTTACTTGATCGACTTCACCACTGCACGCCCCGCTCACGAAAACCCACTGCTGCTACTGGGGCTTTACGCCGATGAGTACCGCCGTGTCGATGGCCAATGGCTGATCAGCCGGACTCGCCTTGATGTGGTGTGGCCTGAACCCGACGTTGGAGGCGGTGACCCCGGCGACGGTCTGGTACTGCCTGGCTGATTGACTTCGCCACACACCTCAACCTACCCCTTGCTGATTACGAGGTTCCTGATGAATCCATTGTTCAAACCCTTTGACCTGGCCGGCACTCAGTTGGCCAATCGCGTGGTCATGGCCCCCATGACTCGCGCCAGGGCACTGGCGGATATTCCAGACAAGCACACGATCCTGTACTACGCCCAACGGGCATCCGCAGGCCTCATCATCACCGAAGGCGTGCCAATCTCCCGGGAAGGCTGTGGGTACTTGTTCAATCCGGGGCTGTATACCGATGAACAAACCGCAGCCTGGCGTCGAGTCACTGATGCGGTGCACGCAAAAGGCGGGAAAATTTTCGCCCAGCTTTGGCACGTCGGGCGCATGTCTCATGTGTCGATCCAACCCGACAATGCGGCGCCGGTATCTTCCGTTGCCAAAGCGGCGGCCAAGTCGAATGCCTACGCCTGGGCCGAACCCGGCAAACCCGGCCCCGTCCAGGCGAGCACGCCCAGAGCATTAACCCTCAATGAGATTCATCGCATCACCGCGGACTTTGTCGAGGCTGCGCGTCGAGCAATTGATGCAGGGTTTGACGGAATCGAATTGCATGGCGCCAACGGCTACCTGTTCGAACAGTTCCTCAACGGCGCACTGAACGCTCGCACCGATGCATACGGCGGCTCCGTCGCCAACCGCCAACGCTTTATGCTTGAGACGCTTGACGCTCTAGCCGCTGAGATTGGCCGTGCGCGAGTCGGTGTACGCCTCTCGCCCTTCGGTCGCCTTTTCGACATGCAACCCTATGCCGAAGAAACCGAAACCTGGCTGACCTTGGCGGCCGCGCTGAACGAGCGAAACCTGGCCTACGTGCACCTGAGTGACCAACTCACCATCGGTGCCGAGGCGATTCCCGACGGCTTCGCCGTCAAGTTCCGGGAAGCCTATCGCGGTACCTTGATCGCGGCTGGCGGCTTCACCCGTAACAGCGCCGAAGCCACACTGGATAAAGGCGATCTGGATCTGATCGCGTTCGGTCGTCCGTTCATTGCAAACCCGGACCTGGTCGAACGCATGCAACACGACTGGCCAATCGCCGAAGGCGATCGCACGACCTACTACGGCGTCAATGACTCCGTCACCCGGGGTTACACCGACTATCCCGTTTACAAAACAACCTCGGCGAATTTTTCCGCCCCTCAGTGACCACGAGCGAATGGCACGATAGCCGAGCAGGTGCTGCCACCGTTCAGCGCAGCAGCGCCTGCGCCACGCTTCTTGACTGAACCGCTGGCGACGCTTCGCTCACGGTCGAGGTGACCATCATCGCAATAATCGACTTGAGCGCCAGTTGCCCCACGGGCTGGCCCTGACTGTCCGTCACCACCAGCTCATCGAGTCCCGCTTCAACCAGTCGTTTTACCGCCGATTCGAGTGAGGTCCCCAGCGGCACCGTCAGCGTTGCGCCGGCCTTCACCGACACAAACGGGCGCATGATGGCCTCGACGCCGATTACCCGGCCCCGATTCACTTCCTTGACGAAGTTGGCGATGTAGTCGTCGGCGGGGTTCATGACGATCTCCTGGCGGGTGCCTTGTTGCACCACCTCACCGTCCCGCAGGATCGCGATGCGATCACCAATGCGCAGCGCCTCATCCAGGTCATGGGTAATGAAGACGATGGTCTTCCTGATCTCTTTCTGCAGGTCCAGCAGCACCGATTGCATGTCCATACGGATCAGCGGATCCAGGGCCGAGAACGCCTCATCCATCAACAGGATCGGTGCGTCGCTAGCCAATGCCCGGGCCAGGCCGACACGCTGTTGCATGCCACCGGACAGCTGATTCGGATAGTGCCGCTCGTACCCCTTGAGGCCGACCCGCTCCAGCCAGCCCATGGCAATCTCCACTTGCCTGCCACGGGCCATGCCCTGGATCTCCAAGCCGTAGACGGCATTCTCGAGCACGGTCCGGTTCGGCAGCAGCGCGAACTTCTGGAACACCATGGAAATGCTGTGCCGGCGAAATTCCCGCAACTCGTGGGGGCTCATCTTCAGCACATCCACGCCACCGACCATGACTTCGCCGGCCGTGGGCTCGATCAGGCGGTTGATATGGCGGATCAAGGTCGATTTGCCCGACCCGGACAGCCCCATGATCACCTGGATGCCGCCGGACGGCATGCTGATATTGATGTCCTTCAGGCCCAGCACATGACTGTGCCGGCTCAGCAGCTCGGCCTTGCTCATGCCCTGCTTGACCCGTTCGATGCTGGCCTGCGCCTGGTAACCGAAGATCTTGTAGAGATGTTTGATTTCGATGCCGAAATCATCGCTCGGATTAGTGGCCATGGACCCGCTCCAGGTGCTTTTGCAGTCTTCTGCCGTAGGCCTGGCTGACCCGGTCGAAGATCACCGCAATGCCGACAATCGCCAGGCCGTTGAACATGCCCAGGGTGAAGTACTGGTTGGAAATGGCCTTGAGCACCGGTTGTCCGAGCCCCTCGACCCCGATCATCGAGGCAATGACCACCATGGCCAGGGCCATCATGATGGTCTGGTTGATCCCGGCCATGATCGATGGCAATGCCAGCGGCAGCTGGACATTTTTCAGCTTCTGCCAGCTGGACGAACCAAAGGCGTCGGCGCACTCCAGCATCTCGGCATCGACGTGGCGGATGCCGAGATTGGTCAGGCGGATCATCGGCGGCAAGGCATAGACCACTACCGCAATCAGCCCGGCGACCTTGCCGATGCCCAGCAACATCACCACCGGAATCAGATAGACGAAACTGGGCAAGGTCTGCATCACGTCCAGCACCGGGCTGACCAGGTCGCGCAGACGATTGGAGCGAGCCATGGCAATGCCCATGGGCAAGCCGATAACGATGGATATCACGGTGCAGACGAAGATCATCGACAGGGTTTTCATCGTGTCGGTCCACATGTCCAGATAGCCGATTGCCAACAGCGTGAACACGCAACCCAGGACGATTCGCCAACTGCGACTGGCGAACCAGGCAATCAGCGCCACCAGGACAATGATCAGCGGCCACGGTGTCGTGGTCATAAACCGTTCGGACTGATTGAGGAACAGTTGCAACGGCTGGAAAAAAGCCTCAAAGCCATCGCCGTAGGTACTGGTGAAATGGCGAAAGGCCCCGTCAATGACCTTTTTCAAGGCCCGGAGTCTTTCATCATCCATATGTGGAAAGCTGAGCAACCACTCCATGACATTCCCCTTTCGTAGAAGACCGTAAGAACGCTGGCAGGTCATTTCAATACATGGGTGTTTTTATTGTTGTCGCCGCCAAAGGGTCAATGCAGCCCGTCGCAACGGACTGCATTGACCCATGAGATTACAGCGCGGCCTTGATCTTGCTCGACGCTTCAGGGCTGACCCACTGACTCCACAGCGCTTCGTTGTTTTTCAGGAAGTACTTGGCGCCCTCCTCGCCGGTGGCCTGGTTATCGGTCATCCAGGCGATCAGCTTGTTCACCGTGGTATTGGACCAGGCGCGCTTGTTCAGGTAGGCCATGACGGTGGGCGAACGCGCGGCGAAGGACTTGGTGGTCAAGGTATAGACCCGATCGATTGGCCAGCCGTTGGGTTTCGGATCCGGGCAGTCGGCAACCGTGTTGCAGCGCTTCCATTCCACCGGATCGACCGCATGGCCATTGTCCAGTTTCACCATAGGGTACTTGCCCAGCAAGGCGGTGGGTGCCCAGTAGAAGCCCAGCCAGGGCGCCTTGCGTTCGTAGGCTTTGGCGATGGAGCCGTCCAGCGCCGCCGCCGAGCCGGTATCCACCAGCACAAAACCGGCCTTCTCGAAGCCGTAGGCCTTATAGAACTGGCTAGTGACCACCGTACCACCCCAGCCTTGCGGACCGTTGTAAATCGCGCCTTTTTTTGCGTCGCCGGGGGCCGGAAACAGTTCAGGATGTTTTTTCACATCATCGAAACTCTTGAGGTCCGGATGGGCGTCGGCGATGTATTTCGGAATCCACCAGCCCTGCGAGCCGCCATCGGACAAGGAGTTCGCCGCCTGAATCAGGTTACCGCTCTGAATGCCCGTCCTGACGACCTCGGGCACCAGGTCGATCCAGCCTTCCGGGGCGATGTCGGGCCGGCTTTTTTCCGCCATCGAGGTGATGGTCGGCACCGTATCCCCGGTGACCAGGCTGGCATTGCAACCGTAGCCGGCGTTAAGGATCAACTTGTCGACGTTGGCCATCACCTCGGCCGATTGCCAGTTCATGTTGGCGATGGTCACATCGCCACATTCCGCCGCTGCCGCCCAGCCACTGAAGGCGACGATCCCCAGGGCAAGTCCCGTCTTCGAGAAAGACTTTATATTCATAAACGCTAACCTCGATTGCGGCCAGAGTTAGGAAGGGCCAACTACCGCGTCATCGGACCTTCTTGGGTGTCAGCAGAATGGACAAATGGACCCATGGCGTTGGCGACCGAGGCCGCCGAATCCAGACCTGCTTTTATTGTTTTATCGAAGCCGCCGGCAATCATGGCCTCAAGGCCCGCGGCGGTGACGCCGCGGTAACTGATGAGTGTCTGCAAGAGTTCATCGACGCGGTGGCCGTTGCCGATCAATTGGCTGGCATCCACCACCACCGCGTTCACCGCACGCTGGGCAATGGCGGCAGGCAAACCAATGCCCAAGGCATGTTCGAGCAGGCTGCGCGCCAGCAACGCCGGGTACGCCGGCCCGGTCCCCACCAGCGCCGTCAGGTAGTTCAGATGACCTTCACTGAAGACCTGGTCGGCACCGCCGACGGTTTCGAACAGCCGCTGGGCAAAGGCTTTCTGCGGGTCGCTGACCGCTTGCGCGGCCAACCAGGGCGTATAGGACTTGCCGATTTCCGCGGCGGCATTGGCCATGGCGCGGATCACCTGGCGGCTGCCGGTCAGCGCCATCACCTCAGCCATGGGCACACCGGCCATCAAGGAAATCACCAGGCGGTTTTCAGCGAAAATCTCCACCTCGGTAAACTGCTCGGGGCGTACGGCGAGGATGACCACCTCACAACGCTCCACCAGGGCCTGGTTGTCGCGTGTCAGCGTCACCTGCGACCACTTGCCACTCGGTAACGGGTTGCGGCCGCTACGGTTCGAAAGCACCAACGCATCGGGCTGGATAAATGCCTGGTCGAGCATCGCCAGGGCGATCGAGCGGCCAAGCCATCCCGATCCACCGATAATGCCTATCGTGGGTGCTTCGAACATATGAACCTGCCGTCGTCAGTCAGAAGTCGCGGTCATTGCGGGTTGGGGTGACGCGTCATCCGTGACATAGCCATGGCGGGCGTAGAAACGTTTCAATTCACGCTCCAACGGTTCCTGGCCAGTGAATATCTTCACGTACTCGGGAATCCGCCGCATCCGCTCGCCGATGTCCTCCCGGGTGTTGGTGCTGATGTAGCCGATCTGTGTCAGGTAGATCGTTCGCGCCCGCACATCGGCGGCGTCGAAGTCATAGTCGAAACCCATGAACATCCGGATCAAGGCTTCACGTCGGGCGATGTCGGCGACCCGGATATGTTCGGCCACTTCAGCGGACTGCAAGGCCCAGCTGCGCATGGCGAATTCAAACTGTGAATCGAACAGCTCGGGGTTCAGCCAACAGTCGAAAACGTTGAGCATCGCCTCGGCAATGCTCTCGGCATAACACTCGGTCTGGGCAACCAGGTTGCCGGTGTTCTTCACCCGCCAACGCTCGATCAAGGCGCCGAGCAGCTCTTCGCGATCCTTGAAAAACCAGTAGAAACTGGTGCGCGACAGCCCCAGCTTCTTCGCCAGCGGCATCACCCGTACCGTGTCGACACCGCACTCGGTCAGGCTTTCATACGCGGCATCGAGCCACCCTTCCAGGGACCCTCTCCAACCGCTTTCTACTGCTTTGGATTGTTCGTTCATGGCTCGATCCTAATCGCTCACCCGACACTGCGCAAGCAAAATGTACACCTATGTCCAGCTTGTTGACACAGGTGTACATTTCGCCCTACCGTAATTTCAACCTAGGTCCCTGCCCTGTTCCGGAGAGTCTTGACGATGCTGAATGATCCGCTCCTCCAGCCCTATCAGTTGAAGCACCTGACTCTGCGTAACCGCATCATGACCACCGCGCACGAACCGGCCTATCCGGTGGACGGCATGCCCAAGGAGCTGTATCGCGCCTATCACGTGGAGCGGGCGAAGGCCGGCGTGGCCCTGACCATGACCGCGGGGTCGGCCGCGGTTTCCCGTGACAGCCCGCCGGTGTTCAACAACATCCTCGCCTACAAGGATGAGGTGGTCGGCTGGATGCGCGAGCTGGCCGATGCCTGCCACGAGCATGGCGCCGCGGTCATGATCCAGTTGACGCACCTGGGCCGACGCACGCGCTGGGACAAGGGCGACTGGCTGCCCGTGGTGTCACCGTCGTTCGAACGCGAAGCCTCGCATCGCTCCTTCCCGAAGAAAATGGAAGACTGGGATGTGGAACGCATCATCAAGGACTATGCCGACGCCGCCGAGCGGATGCAGGCCGCCGGTCTGGATGGCATCGAGCTGCAAGCCTACGGGCATCTGATGGATCAGTTCTGGTCACCGCTGACCAACGACCTCGATGCGCCCTATGGTGGTTCCATCGACAATCGGCTGCGCTTTACCTTCGATATTCTGCGTGCCATCCGCCAGCGCGTCGGCCAGGCGTTTATCGTCGGAGTGCGCTATACCGGCGACGAGCAACTGCCCGGGGGCCTGACCCGAGCCGATGGCCTGGACATCTCCAGGCGCCTGAAAGACAGCGGCATGGTGGACTTTCTCAACGTCGTGCGCGGGCATATCGACACCGACGCCGGCTTGACCGACCTGATTCCGATCCAGGGCATGCGCAACTCACCGCACCTGGATTTCGCCGGAGAGATTCGCGCCGCCACCGACTTCCCCACGTTTCATGCGGCGAAGATCCCGGACGTGGCCACCGCCCGCTACGCCATCGCCTCGGGCAAGATCGACATGGTCGGCATGACCCGCGCGCACATGACCGATCCGCATATCGTGCGCAAGATCATCGAGGGTCGCGAAGAGGATATTCGCCCCTGCGTCGGTGCCAACTATTGCCTGGACCGGATCTACCAGGGCGGAGCCGCCTACTGCATCCACAACCCGGCCACCGGCCGCGAAACCAGCATGCCCCATGACATCCCCAAGGCGTCGCGCCAGCGCAAGATCGTGATTGTCGGCGCCGGGGTCGCCGGACTGGAAGCGGCGCGCGTGGCCGCGGAACGAGGTCATGAGGTTGTGGTGTTCGAAGCCGCCAACCAGGCCGGTGGGCAGGTTCGACTCACCGCGCAATCGGAACGGCGACGGGAAATGATCAGCATCGTCGAGTGGCGCATGGCCCAGTGCCTGGCGCGCGGCGTAAGCTTTCGCTTCAATACCTGGGCCGAAGCCAGCACCGTGCACGACGAAAACCCGGACGTGGTGATCATCGCCACCGGCGGCCTGCCCCACACCGAGATTCTCTCGGCCGGAAATGAGCTGGTGGTCTCGGCCTGGGACATTATTTCCGGGGATGTGAAGCCAGGGCGCAATGTCCTGCTGTTCGACGATGCCGGTGATCATGCCGGCCTGCAAGCCGCCGAGTTCATTGCCAAAAGTGGCGCGAAAATCGAAATCATGACGCCGGACCGAACCTTCGCCCCGGAAGTCATGGCGATGAACCTGGTGCCCTACATGCGCTCGCTGCAAGCGCTGGATACCACCTTCACCGTCACCTTCCGCCTGCTCGCGGTCGAGCGCGAGGGCACCGAGCTGCTGGCGACCATCGACAGCGACTATGGCAGTGCGCGCAAGGTCCGGCGCGTCGATCAGGTGGTGGTCAACCACGGCACCCGACCGCTGGACGAACTGTATTTCGAGCTGAAAACGGCGTCCAGCAACGGTGGCGTGGTTGAGCAGCAGGACCTGATCGTCGGCCACCCGCAACAGCTCGTGACCAACCCGGACGGTCGCTTCCAGCTGTTCCGCATCGGCGATGCGGTGGCGGCGCGCAACACCCACGCCGCGATCTACGATGCCTTGCGACTGGTCAAGGACTTGTAAGCCAACCCGCTCCCAGGTGAAGAACATGCCAGACAATGAAGCCCCATCCTGGGAAATCAGCGCCAAGAACGGTATTCAAGGCCCGGTCAGGGGCTCGCTTTATCATTCGTCTTCCACTGATGAATGGCTGCCAACGGCGGCTGCAGGGTTTTGGATCAAGCCGCTGTTCGAGGACCCCGAGCGCGGTGAAAAGACCCTGTTGATGAAGGTCGATCCCGGCGCCCAGGTCGCCAGCCACACCCATGCCGGGGAGCTGGAGCAGTTATTCGTACTACAAGGCTCATTCTTTGATCAGGATCGAACCCTGAATGTCGGCGACTACTGTTGCCGTGCGCCGGATGCGGCACACAGTGCGGGTTCGGCACAGGGGGCTATTTTGCTGTTGATTTATACCCGCCGGTGAATAGAGGCCGCAGACGAGGCATCCCGCCCAAGTCCGTTGCCCCGGGGGCTGCGCGCGCGCCTACAGAGCTGACACCACAACGCCCAATCCTGGATCAAAGCCATCCGCACCGCACTATCGCCAGGCCAGATAAATATGTATATTCGAATATACGAATATTCATATGTTTTATGAGGCAGCGCCATGAGCCTTTCCCCCGCCACTGTCTTCAAATGCCTTGGTGACGAGACCCGCGCTCGAATCATGCTGATGCTCTGCGAACAGGGAGAGCTTTGCGTCTGTGAACTCATCTGGGCGCTGGACGATAGCCAGTCGAAAATTTCTCGCCATCTTGCACAGCTACGCACCTGCGGACTGCTGGAAGATCGCCGCCAAGGGCAATGGATCTATTACCGCCTGCACCCGCAGCTGGCGGAGTGGGTCGGGGACATTCTCCAGGTGACCCTCAAGGCCAACCAAGCCTGGGTCGACCGGGGCACTGACCGCCTTGCTTCCATGGAAGACCGCCCTGTTCGCCAGGCCGCTTGCTGCTGATCCCGAGACAATCAAAGGTTGGCCGCCCTCCCACACGCCTCACCCCGCTCATGACCCTGGCCACCCAGGCCCCGCGGCTGAGCATCCAAGCCCAGGAGCAAATAATGAAAGTTCTGTTCATGTGTACCGCCAATAGCTGCCGCAGCGTGCTCAGCGAAGGCCTGTTCAACCTGATGGCGCCTGAAGGGATGACGGCAGTCAGTTCCGGAAGCTTCCCGAGCGGACGCTTGAACCCTCGCGCGGTGAGCACCTTGCAAGGGCTTGGCGTGGACACCTCGGGACTCTATAGCAAGGGTTCGGAAAGCTTTGCCGACAATCCGCCGGACCTGGTGATCACGGTGTGCGACAAGGCCGGCGGCGAGCCCTGCCCGGTGTACTTCGGCCCCGCCATCAAGAGCCACTGGGGCCTGTCCGATCCGTCCGAGGTCAGCGGCACCGATGAAGAGGTCCAGGCCGCATTTGACGCAACGGTTGCGCACATCCGCCAGCGATTCAGCGCCTTTTTCTCTCTCAATCCCAAAGCGCTCGGCCCTACGGAGTTGAAGCAGGCGCTGGACCGGATTGGTGAGCTCTGATGAACGACTTTACCCAGGAAAACCCCAGCGACGCGCCGAACCTGGACCTGTCACTGTTCGACGTACCGACCGATGAGAGACTCGCCCAGTACCACCCGCCCGCGCACAAGCCGCGCATTCTTTTGCTCTATGGATCAACTCGCGAACGCTCCTTCAGCCGCTTGCTGACGGAGGAAGCGGCACGCATCCTGACGCTCATGGGCGCCGAAACGGTCATCTTCGATCCGTCCGGCCTGCCCCTGCCCGATGACGCGCTCGCGGACCATCCCAAGGTGCGGGAACTGCGCGAGCGGGTGATGTGGTCCGAGGGCCAGGTCTGGTGCTCGCCTGAACGTCATGGCTCGATGTCCGCCGTGTTCAAGGCGCAGATCGACTGGATTCCCCTGGCGCTGGGAGCGCTGCGGCCCTCACAAGGCAAGACCTTGGCGGTGATGCAGGTGTGCGGCGGCTCGCAGTCGTTCAACACGGTCAACCAGCTTCGCGTGCTGGGCCGCTGGATGCGCATGGTCACCATTCCCAACCAATCCTCCGTGCCCAAGGCGTTCCTGGAATTCGATGAGGCCGGGCGCATGAAGCCGTCGTCCTACTACGACCGCGTTGTCGACGTGATGGAGGAGTTGATGAAGTTCACGCTGCTGCTGCGAGGCCGGGAAGAGTACCTGGTGGACCGCTACTCCGAACGCAAGGAAAGCGCCGAAGCGCTCTGCGAGTGAGTCAAGGCTCTCAAGCAGGGTCATTTCGAAGGACTGGGAAACGGACATGACCGTTCGGCGCTTTTTCTGGCGAGACTGGCAAACCCTATCTAGGGTTACGTCACCGGCGAAATGCCAGTCCGCGAGCGCCAGAAAGACCGCCGCTACCGACAGCAATACCCAAGAAAATCAGGGATGGTTTGTGCCTGCGATTATGTACTCGCTCGCCCTGAGTGACGAGTGATCCCTGCGTTTCGTTGTTTTCTCTCAAGGATAGAAAGATGACCAACGTACAGCCGATGCGCTCGTTTTTTTCCAATCCCCCGCTTGCCACCGATAGTCACAACCCGCTGACCGGCCGCCCCCCCAACCTCTAAAAGTCAGCGTAGGCAACCCAGGGGCGCGATTGAATCGTCGCCCACTGCCGGGGCCTTCGCTCACACGCAGTTGCAAGCCCCCCCTTGTCGACCGGCAGGGCATCTCCACGAAGATAGGTCAGCTTGCATAAGGGTGCCCTCCTTCCCGAAAGGGGGGTATTGGCAACACCACGGAAGGATCCATCGTTATGAACCGTTCAACGTCTCACTTCTCCCCGCCTTACGGGAGCGCCATCCACGACGCAATCGAGGAGGGCAATCTGCAGCAGATGAAAGCGTTGCTGAAGCAACGTGACGCCACGAAGCCGCAACCGAAAGACCTGCAAACCGCGTACGAAAAGCTGGCCAAGGAAGTTTCCCGTTTAGAGAAGCTTTAGGGCCTTTCTCTCAATGCAATGGAGGCAATAACTATGTCTGGTTCTACTGAGCAATTTGTCGGCTTGTTCCCACTCAGCTATCGCATTGGCACCTCGGCCCCGGGCGCGCAAAGCCTGGCGCTCAATCTGCTGGTCTTTACCCCCGAGCAGAGTGTCAGTGGTACTGCCGTCGTCACCCAGGCGATCAACCCGCCGCTCGACCTGCAGTCGGATGTCTGGGGTGAATACACCTACATGACGGTCATGTCACCGGCTGTCAGCAAAATCCTGATTACCGCGCAAGGCAACCACGGCGGCCCAAGCTCGAACTCCGCCGTGAACTTCAAGTTGCACCTGGTGGTGGGCAGTGACTGGAAAGAAGGCGTGGCCAGCTACCAGTACTTTGATGGCCAGCGCTGGGTCAACGTCAACAACGTCCCCGCACACCTCAATGAGCCGGTGCAATCCAGCGTTCTCCCGCCAATGGGCCCTGGCCCGGTCATTCTGCCCTACCCACCCATCATGCCCCTGTACGCGGCGCCTATTCAGAGCGCCATTGCCAGCGGCGACCTGGCCCAGATGAAACACCTGGCCGGCCTCGCCAAACAGCAGTTGGAGCAGCAACCCCAGTTGCAGCGTGCACTGGAAGCCGCGAAGAGCGAAATCAGCAGGCTGGAACGTCGCTGACCGGCGGCTCAATCAGACTGAACTGTCCGCATACAATCAAGGGAGTTGCATCATGTCGATTGGACTTTTTCATACCCGCCTCATTGCACACAACTCACTGCTGGGGGCACCGGTACTCACCCTCGATCTGCTGGTTGATACGGTTCGCAAGACCGTCACCGGGGTTGCCAGTGTTTTTGCAAGTACCTACCCAACGGTGAATTTCCGCGCCCGGGTCTGGGGCAATTACTCCGAGGCCAAGCTGACCGCCTCGGTCGAGAACCACATTGTCCTCACTTTGGCGGGTAGCCCAAGCGGCCCGCTCAGCACTATCGCGCAAACCTTTCATCTCAAGGGTATCCTCGGCGCGGATTGGGCCAGCGGGTTTGTCGACTATCAATACGTCGACCAGGGCCAAGAGCATTACGTCAGGCACGCCGCTGTCAGCCAGGCCCCACACGTGCAGCCCGAACCTGCGCAGCATCACGTATTGCCGCTCTACGCCGTAGCGGTGCAGCAAGCACAAGCCAGTGGCAATCTGGCGCAGCTGAAATCCGTTGTACACCAGGGCGATCAGCAACTGGCTCAGCACAGCGTACTGCAAAGTGCCCTTGAGCAATTGAACGCCGAAATCGCACGCTTGGAAGCGCGCTAAGCCGCTTTGCCCGGGCGCGGCTGATTCAGGTCTCGCCCGGGTATTTACCAGAGGTCAATCCAGTCGCGCCATCGACGCTAGGGACGGCGCGAACACTTCGATGGACTCGCACCCGTGCCCGCGCACAAGGATTTTCCATGTCAGACAGCCGCCCTGCTCGTTACCTCAGTGAGACCGACCTCAAACGCTACGTACCGGTTCATGTGGTCTGGGAAATCACCCTGGCCTGCGACCTTAAATGCCTGCACTGCGGCTCACGCGCGGGCCATCGACGTCCCGATGAACTGAACACCCGGGAATGCCTGGATGTGATCGACTCGCTGGCGGCTCTCGGCACCCGAGAAATCACCCTGATCGGTGGCGAAGCCTATTTGCGCAAGGATTGGACGCAACTGATCCGGGCGATCCACGATCACGGCATGTACTGCGCGATACAAACAGGTGGACGCAACCTGACGCCCGCCAAGATGCAGGCCGCGGTCGAGGCCGGTCTCAACGGTGTCGGCGTTTCACTCGATGGCCTTGCCCCGCTGCATGACGCGGTACGCAATGTGCCGGGCTCCTTCGACAAGGCCGTGGATACCTTGCGACGCGCCAAACAATCCGGGCTCGCCGTGAGCGTCAACACGCAGATCGGCGCGGCCACATTGCCTGATTTGCCGGCGCTCATGGACACCATTATCGAGCTGGGCGCCACTCACTGGCAGATCCAGCTCACGGTCGCCATGGGCAATGCCGTCGATCACCCGGAACTCTTGCTACAGCCCAGCCAGTTGCTTGAGGTAATGCCCTTGCTGGCGCGGCTTTACCGCGAGGGGGTCGATCGCGGCCTGCTGATGAACGTGGGCAACAACATTGGCTACTACGGCCCCTACGAACATATCTGGCGCGGCTTTGGTGACGAGCGCGTGCATTGGAGTGGCTGCGCCGCCGGCCAAACGGTTCTGGCCCTTGAGGCCGATGGCACGGTGAAAGGCTGCCCCTCCCTGGCCACCGTCGGCTTTTCCGGCGGCAACGTGCGCAACATGAATTTGCACGACATCTGGCATTACAGTGAAGGCATGCACTTCGGGCGCCTGCGTGGCGTCGAGGACCTGTGGGGCTATTGCCGAAGCTGTTACTACAACGATGTGTGTCGTGGTGGCTGCACCTGGACATCACACTCCTTGCTGGGCAAGCCAGGCAACAATCCTTACTGCCATTACCGTGCGCTGGACTTGGAAAAACAAGGGCTGCGCGAGCGAATCGTGAAAATCGAGGACGCCCCGCAGGCCTCCTTCGCGGTCGGGCGTTTCGACCTGATTACCGAGCGCATCGACACCGGTGAAAAAGTCAGCAGCGTCAGTGACAGCGGCCAGGTGATCAAACTGGCATGGGCCAATCAAGGGCAGAAATCGCCGGATGAAGGGCGTCTTCCCGTGCAACTGAGCCTGTGCCGTAGCTGCCTGCAATACATCTTTCCTCACGAGTCGAGCTGTCCACACTGCCAAGCGGATGTTGCTGCTGCGCAAGCGCAACACCAGGCAGACCGCGCCAGGCAACAAACCATCATGAATACCCTGGAGGGCATCTTGGGGATTGCGCCCAGCACCTTGATGTAGCTATTGCGCAAGCCATTTTACCGGGGTGCCGCGCAGCGGCAATCGAGCCGCGGCGATCATCGGCTTGATCCAGTCGGCACGCACGAACAGGCAGGGTCCCCATGCCTGTTTGAGCGTGGACGCGGGTAAAGCATCACCGGCAAAGCCCGCGCCACCTGCACTTGTCCTATCCTTCCATCCACCCCCCTACTCCGGACACCAAAATGCCCGCCCCCGAATCCACCCTCCTGCAAAGCTGGCACCACAACGCGCAATCCTGGATCGAAGCCGTCCGCAGCGGCGCCATCGAAAGCCGCCGCCAGGTCACCGACCAGGCCATCCTGCTGGCGGTGCTCGGCCGCCAGCCCGAGCGCGTGCTCGACCTGGGCTGCGGCGAAGGCTGGCTGTTGCGCGCGCTGGAAAAACGAGGCATCGACGCGGTCGGGGTGGACGGCGATGCGACGCTGGTCGAGGCGGCACGGGCGGCGGGCTCATCGCCGGTGCATGTGGCCAGTTATGCCGCGTTGGTGGAGGCGAAGGTGGACATCGGCAGCAACTACGAGCTGATCTGCGCCAACTTCGCCCTGCTGCACCAGGACATCATCCCGCTGCTCGCCGCCATGAACACCCTGCTCGCCCCTGGCGGCGCGCTGGTGATTCAGACGCTGCATCCGTGGACCGCGGCAGCAGGCGACTATCAGGATGGTTGGCGGAACGAAACCTTCGAGGGGTTCAAAGGGCAATGGCAACCCATGCCATGGTATTTGCGCACCTTGTCCAGTTGGCTCAATGCACTGGACATGGCCGGTTTTCGGCTGGCGCGCCTGCAGGAGCCGCAGCACCCGCAAAGTCCTGTGCCGCAGTCGTTGTTGTTGGTGGCCGAGAAATGCCAGTGAGCCACGCAGCGGGTCTGGGTGGCATTGGCAACGCCGCTACGCCGGGCCAGCTCGCGCTGAGACATTTTGTAGCTTTCGCGTACCAACTTGAGTCGTGAGCCGGTGTCCATGACAGCCTTATGTAAGCACTACTTAAGGGTGATCGGGGGGTGGATGGCCGCCGGCCGGGTTGACGCTAGATTCCAAAACGGTCGCGCAGGGCGTAATACACGGCGCCCATGGCGGTGAGCGGTGCCTGGAAGGTCCGGCCACCGAGCATTGGCATGTGCGGCAAGGAGGCGAACGCATCGAAACGTTCGGCGTCGCCGCGAATCACTTCCGAGATCAATTTGCCGGCCAGGTGCGAGCAGGTGACACCGTGGCCGCTGTAGCCCTGCATGTAGTAGGCGTTTTTCTCGATGCGGCCGAATTGCGGCATGCGTGACATGGTCAGCAGGAAATTGCCGGTCCAGCGATAGTCGATTTTCACGTCCTTCAATTGCGGGAAGGTCTTGAGGATCTTCGGTTTGATCAGCTGCTCGATATCGTCCGGTTCGCGGGCACCGTAGACCACGCCGCCGCCGTACAGCAGGCGGTGGTCGGCGGTCAGGCGGTAGTAGTCGAGCAGATAGTTGCAGTCTTCGACGCAATAGTTGTGGGTAATCAGACTACGGGCGACTTTTTCCGAGAGTGGCTCGGTCACGACAATTTGCGAACCGCAGGGCATGCTTTTGCGGGTCACGCGGCTGTCGAGGTCTTGAGGCAGGTAGGCGTTACCGGCGATCAGCAGGTACTTGGCCCGAACCACGCCTTTGCCGGTGCGCACGCTGATCGGCTCGCCGTAAGTGATGTCCAGGGCCGCCGATTGCTCGAAGATCTTGCCGCCCAGGCCGATGAGGGCCAAGGCTTCACCGAGTGCCAGGTTCAGCGGGTGGATGTGCCCACCCTGCAGGTCCAACAGGCCGCCGACGTAGTTGTCGCAGCCCACTTCACGCTTGATGTCGGCCGCGTCGAGCATGGTCAGACTCTTGTTGCCGTAGCGCTCCCAGCTGCTTTTCTGCTCGGCCAGGCCTTTGAGCTGCTTCTTGTTCAGCGCGGCAAAAATCCCACCCGGACGGTAATCACACTGGATGTCGTAGTGTTGAATGCGCTGACGGATGATGTCAGCACCTTCGAAAATCATGCTGCCAAGCACTTCGGCGGTCTTGTCGCCGTAGCGCGCCTCGATGACATCCACGTCACGGCTGTAGGAGTTGACCAGTTGACCGCCGTTGCGACCGCTGGCACCAAAACCGACTTTGGCGGCTTCGAGCACGGTCACGCTGTAGCCCGCTTCGGCCAGGAACAGGGCCGAGGACAGGCCAGTGTAGCCGGCACCGATCACGCAGACATCACATTCCAGCAACTCCTCAAGAACCGGGAAGTCGCCTGTGTGATTGCGGGTCGCGGCGTAATAGCTGTTTACATGAGTTTGTTTCATAAAATTCTCCGATGGCCGCCGGCACAGGCTGTGCGACCGCCGTTGCAAAGGTGTCAGAGCTTGATCCAGGTTGCTTTGAGTTCGGTGTACTTGTTGAACGCATGCAACGATTTGTCTCGACCATTACCCGACTGTTTGAACCCGCCAAACGGCGCGGTCATGTCGCCGCCGTCGTACTGGTTGACCCAGACGCTGCCGGCGCGCAAGCCACGAGCAAAGGTGTGGGCCTTGCTCAGGTCACTGGTCCACACGCCGGCGGCCAGGCTTGCAGTGCTTCCACCAGCGACCCAATGAAAGGCCAGAACGTCGACGTCCATGTGCAACGCCAGCGCTTTGCCGACGCGGTGACCGAAGCCCGGCAGGACGTTGAACACGCCTTTCGGGATGCCGGCATCCAGCGCCAACTGAGCGATGCGAATAGCCGTCAGTGGCGATTTTTCCGAAGGTTTGAGGATGAACGAGTTCCCGGGTGATAGGGCCCAGTTGGTCGTGCGGTGTGGCCGCGACCTCGTCGTAGATCTTGTCGATCGCTTCGGCGCTCCAGCGGATCGCGTTGGCGGTCGCCGGAATGTCGATGGCCATGGCGTTGCTGATCGGTTTGCCCATGTCCAGGGTTTCCAGCAGCGCCAGTTCTTCCTGGTTTGCCAGAATCAGGTCGGCGAAACGAATCAGGATACGCTTGCGCTCGGCCGGAGCGAGTGTTTGCCATTGAAGTGACTCGACGCAGAGAAACAAGTTAATGACGGCTAGTCAGCCCATCAGACCGTGTGCAGGTACCAGTTGTACTCAAGGTCCGAGATAGAGTTCTCGAACTCGGCGAGCTCGCTTTCCTTGCACGCCACGAATACGTCGATGTACAGCGGGTCGATGTATTTGGCCATGACTGCGCTGTCGTCCAGCTCGCGCAAGGCATCACGCAGGTTGTTCGGCAGGCTCTGTTCGTTTTGCTCGTAGCTGTTGCCTTCCACCGGTGGGCCCGGTTCGATTTCGTTGGTCAAACCGTGGTGAATACCGGCCAGAACGGAAGCCATCAACAGGTACGGGTTGGCATCGGCACCGGCCACCCGGTGTTCGATGCGCACGGAATCGGCGGAACCGGTTGGCACACGCACCGCCACGGTACGGTTGTCGATGCCCCAGCTCGGCGAGTTCGGTACATAGAACTGCGCACCGAAACGCCGGTACGAGTTGACGTTCGGGCAAAGGAAGGCCATCTGCGCCGGCAGGGTCTCGAGCACACCGCCGATCGCGTGACGCAGTGCGGCGTTCTGCTCGGGATCCTCGCTGGCAAAGATGTTGTTGCCCTGCTTGTCGAGAATCGAAATGTGCACGTGCAGACCATTGCCCGCCTGGCCCGGATAGGGCTTGGCCATGAAGGTGGTGTCCATCTCATGGTCGTAGGCAATGTTCTTCACCAGGCGCTTGAGCAGCACCGCGTAATCGCAGGCCTTGATCGGATCGGAGACGTGATGCAGGTTGACTTCGAACTGCGCCGGGGCGCTTTCCTTGACGATCGCATCAGCCGGGATGCCCTGCTCTTTCGCACCTTCAAGGATGTCTTGCAGGCAGTCGACGTATTCGTCGAGATCATCGATCAGGTAGACCTGGGTCGACATCGGACGCTTGCCGGACACCGGCGAGCGAGGCGATTGCGGACGGCCGTTCACGTTGTCCTGGTCGATCAGGTAGAACTCGAGTTCAAAGGCCGCGCAAATGGTCAGGCCCATGTCATCGAATTTGCTGACGACCTGGCGCAACACTTCCCGTGGGTCAGCGAAGAACGGCTGGCCTTCAAGTTCGTGCATGGTCATCAACAGCTGCGCGGTCGGGCGCTTCTGCCAAGGCTCGATGCAGAGGGTATTGGGGATGGGGTAGCAGATTCGGTCCGAGTCGCCGATATCCAGGCCCAGGCCGGTGCTTTCCACCGTCGAACCATTGATATCCAGGGCAAACAGTGACGCCGGGAGGTTGATGCCTTTTTCGTAGACCTTGTGGAGACTGGTGCGCTCGATACGCTTGCCGCGCACCACGCCGTTCATATCCGCAATCAGAAGGTCGACGTACAAAACCTCAGGGTATTTCTTAAGGAATGCGTTCGCTTCATTGAGCTGAACGGCACGCAGGGGGACCGACATGAGGCACCTATTGTGTTAATTATTATGTTCACCGCCCTTTCACGAAGCCAGTCAATCCGAAAGACAAAGTGAAGTCAATAGCGAACATACGACCTTAAATCGTTATTTTTTTGGCCATTACAGGGCACTTCAGCGTCAAATCAGGCCTGACGCACAGATAAATCATCAGTATCCGACGCTCAGCGTTTAGAATTTTTTACACGAGAGTTGTTAATTAAAATTAACAAGGCTAAGCTCCGGAAAAGCTCGTTCAAGTGTGAAACTTCGAGGTGATAAAAATGGCACTCAAGCCATTGATCGGCGTTACTGCGTGCGTCAAACAGATTGGCCTGCACCCCTACCATGTCAGCGGCGACAAGTACTTGCGTGCGGTCAGCGGCGCGGCGCAAGGGCTGCCGGTGATCATTCCGTCTCTGGCTGAACTGACCGAAATAGATGAGCTACTCGCGCATCTGGACGGTTTGTTACTGACTGGCTCGCCGTCGAATGTGGAACCCTTCCACTACCAAGGCCCTGCCAGCGCAGCCGGTACGGATCACGATCCGGCACGCGATGCCACGACCCTTCCTTTATTGCGTGCGGCCATTGCCGCGGGCGTTCCGGTGCTCGGCATCTGCCGCGGCTTTCAGGAAATGAACGTGGCGTTCGGTGGCAGCCTGCATCAGAAGGTCCACGAACTCCCGGGTTTCCTCGATCACCGCGAAGCGGATCATCCGGACCTGGCCATGCAGTACGCACCGGCTCATGCGGTCAACGTGCAAGCAGGCGGCGTATTCGACGCGCTGAATCTGCCTCGGGTGTTCCAGGTCAATTCGATTCACAGCCAAGGCATCGACAGGCTGGCTCCCGGTCTGCGTGCCGAAGCCGTCGCTCCGGATGGCTTGATCGAAGCGATCTCCGTCGAGCACAGCCAGGCGTTTGCCGTCGGCGTGCAATGGCACCCGGAATGGCAGGTCCTGAACAACCCGCCCTACCTGAGTATTTTCCAGGCGTTCGGCCAGGCATGCCGGCAACGGGCGGCGCTTCGCGATACGCGCTGACTGACGAAACAACCACTCAACGATTCAACTGCCCCCGTGAAACGGACGGGCGTGCCTTGGCGCGCCAGTCCCTCACGACAACAACACGCCGCGATAACAACAAGCACGACCAGGCAGCCAGGATGGCGGCGCCGAATCAGCCCGCTCGCCGCGGGCTTGCAATCAACTATTAAGTCAGGCCGTGTTGGTCTGGCGACTGAAACCTGTTGGGAGTTTCACATGGCAAACGCCTCCAGCATCTATAGGAAGGCTCTTGAAGGTCACCAGGCACCGAAACAGGTACTGGTCAAAATCGACAGGGTCACGAAGAAGTTCGATGAGACGATTGCCGTGGACGATGTGTCCCTGGAAATCAAGAAGGGCGAGATCTTCGCCCTGCTCGGCGGATCGGGTTCGGGCAAATCCACCTTGCTGCGCATGCTCGCCGGTTTCGAGCGTCCGAGCGAAGGGCGGATTTACCTCGACGGTGTCGACATCACCGACCTGCCGCCCTATGAGCGGCCGATCAATATGATGTTCCAGTCCTACGCCTTGTTCCCGCATATGACCGTGGCGCAGAACATCGCCTTCGGCCTGCAACAGGACAAGATCCCCAAGGCCGAGATCGACGCCCGCGTGGCCGAAATGCTCAAACTGGTGCAGATGAGCCAGTACGCCAAGCGCAAGCCACACCAGCTTTCCGGTGGCCAGCGTCAGCGCGTGGCCCTGGCCCGTTCGCTGGCCAAGCGGCCGAAGTTGTTGTTGCTCGACGAGCCCATGGGTGCTTTGGACAAGAAGCTGCGCTCGCAAATGCAGCTTGAGCTTGTCGAGATCATCGAGCGCGTCGGTGTGACCTGCGTCATGGTGACCCACGACCAGGAAGAAGCCATGACCATGGCCGAGCGGATCGCCATCATGCACCTGGGCTGGATCGCCCAGATCGGCAGCCCGATCGACATCTACGAAACCCCGACCAGCCGCCTGGTCTGCGAGTTCATTGGTAACGTCAACATCTTCGAAGGTGAAGTGGTGGACGACGCCGAAGGTTACGCGCGGATCGCCAGCCCGGAGCTGGAGCGCGACATCTACGTCGGCCATGGCATCAGCACCTCGGTGCAGGACAAGTCGATCACCTATGCGATTCGCCCGGAAAAACTGCTGGTCACCCTGCAGAAACCCGAGTGCGAGCACAACTGGTCCAGCGGCAAGGTCCACGACATCGCCTACCTGGGTGGCCACTCGGTGTTCTACGTCGAGCTGCCGAGCGGCAAACTGGTCCAGTCCTTCGTCGCCAACGCCGAGCGTCGTGGCGCACGACCGACCTGGGGTGACCAGGTCTATGTCTGGTGGGAAGACGACAGCGGCGTGGTACTGCGCTCATGAAACTCAAGTCCCTGGTGCAACGAATAATCCCCAGT
>NZ_JBWKTH010000016.1:97156-147844 GCF_059420225.1 Pseudomonas sp. GW821-FHT04D07 | reverse complement strand
CCACCCCCCCCCCCCCCCCCCCTCCCCCCCCCCCCCCCCCCCCCCCCCCCCCCCCCCCCCGCTCCCACAGGTTCTCTGGCGTTTTCAGGCTGTGCTTCCCTCATCAGGGTTTTTACGCGACCTTTTTTTGGGGCTTGCAGCAAACTTGGTCGATCCCTGAAACTGACTGACCTGCCTGTAGCCTTTTTCCATGGAGCGCGCCGTCATGGCCAACGAACTCTATACCCGCACCAACCAGAAGATCTTTTACGCCGGCCTCGCCCTGGAAGCCCTGGGCAAGGCCGAGGCGAGCGGGGCGATGAATGCCCTGGCGCTGATCCAGGCCGAGCGTGAAGCGGCGGTGTTCCATCTGTATGGTGCGCTGCTCGGGCTGTGCCATGAGATTGCCGGTTTCTACCGCTTGCCCCAGGCCGCTGCGCCGCGGGCCGAGTTGTTGCTGACCCGTGAGGTGCTGGAGGCGATCGCCATCCCTGAAATGGCCGAGCTGGTGGAGTTGGCCCATAGCCCGCAAACCTGGCTGGCCCGCTTGATCAGTGCCCATGCCGCGCTGTATCTACCGCCCCAGGCTCCCAGGAAGGTCAAGGGCGACGTGTTGCAGCCGTTGATCGTGGCAGTCAGCCTGGATGAGGACGAGATGCCCGAGCTGGGCCGTGAGGAGCTGGAGAGCTGGCGGCAGAATCTGAAGGCGCTGGCGATCCGTTTCCGCGATGGGCTCAACGAATGCTGAGTGATTGAACGGGCATATGGATGAACAAAGGGCGATTGTTTTGTCGTCTTTTTCTTCGATATAAGTGGTATCCATCTGTCAGATGTTCATCAAGCGGTAAAGAAAGCGCTGCAGTTCCCCTGCGAGGAGCCATCGATGACTGATATAATGATGGCCTTTCGTGGAGAACAGACACTATGCCTACGTCCTTTCTAGAAATTGTCGAGCTGCCGGACGGCCGTATCGAGCTGCGCCGGGCCGAGGACGAAGGTTCTCTGGTGACCCTTAACTTTTCCGAAGATGCCAAGGCATTCCTGCAGGGCCAGCACGTTGAAGTGGCCAAGGCCATGTTGAGCGTGGGCGTGCAGATGGCGGGGCGTTTGGTCGAAGGTGAAATCGAGAAAGACGACGGCGGGCCACGGGTTCTTCACTGAACCGAGGCTCGTCCGGCGCGATAACGTTTCAGATCGGCTTCTCTGTCCTGGAGAGGCCCTGAGGCGGTCGGTGTGTACTATCGGCCCTGACGGCCGTTCAATTCGTCAGCCCAAGCGAATATTCAGACTTTGCGCATCGCCTTGACGAGCCGCGCTGATCAGCTGTTGGCGAGCATGAGCGTTCAGCGGGTTCAGCCAGCTGACCACGGTGTGGCTGCGGCCCAGACGCAAGGCCTCACAGGTCAATTGCTGGGCGTTTTGGGCACTGCTCGGCTGCAGGAGCAGAATCCGTTCGCGGTTGAGTCCGGCATCCCGCAGCCAGGCCTGGGTCAGGCTCGACGGCGGGGCGATCAGGGTCAGCCAGCGGGCTTCCTGGTCCAGGCTCAACTCCCGCAGGATCGGGGCCAGCAGGCTCAGGCAACTCCCGGCAGCGCCCCGCAACGACAGCTCACTGAAAACTTCTGGCTCGGGGCTCCAGGGGGCTTCGACCACCTCTTTGAGCAGGGGCGCGAGGGGTTGCGCCATGAACGCCTCAAACAGGGAAAGCTGTGCGTGTTGTGGGGTTTGCTGGAATTGCATGACGCCTCCTTCAGCGGCGAATGACGCCGACACTCAAACCTTCGATGACGAAGTCCTGATCTTTCAGGTTGACTTCGATGGGGGCGAACTCGGGGTTTTCCGCCAGCAGCCAGACTTTGCTGCCTTCGCGCTTGAAGCGCTTGACGGTGACATCGTCGCCGATCCGCGCCACCACGATCTGGCCATTGCGGGCTTCGCGGCAGGTGTGTACGGCCAGCAGGTCACCGTCGAAAATGCCGACGTCCTTCATGCTCATGCCGTGAACGCGTAACAGATAGTCGGCCCGGGGATGGAAGAAGGTCGGGTTGATGTTGCAAGATTCTTCGACGTGCTGCTGGGCGAGAATCGGTGCACCGGCGGCCACGCGGCCAATGATCGGCAGGGTGGATTCATCGGTCTTGGCTTCGAAGCCGGGGATCCGAATGCCGCGGGACGCGCCCGGGGTCATTTCGATCGCGCCCTTGCGGGCCAGAGCCTTGAGGTGCTCCTCAGCCGCGTTCGGTGACTTGAAGCCCAGCTCCAGGGCAATTTCCGCGCGGGTCGGCGGATAGCCATTGTCATCCAGGCAACGTTTGATAAAGGCCAGAATCTCAGCTTGGCGTGGCGTCAGTTTTATCATTTTGAGCGCTCTGTCTTTTTATACAGTGACTGGGATTATATACAGTGCAAGGCGCTTGGCAATCCTCCTTTTTCTCGCGCCCGCCGGACGGTCACCGGGCCGCACTGTCCGAGCCGGATCGGAGGGATGGCTACAGGCCAGGGTTTGTATGATTTAATGCTTGACCAGCGGGCCACAAATGGACCGCCAGACTTGACATTCGCGAGGCTGAAACGTATGTTTCAAACAAGTGTTTGTCAGGCGGAGTAACCATGGCCCAGTCGGAAACCGTTGAACGCATTCTCGATGCTGCCGAGCAATTGTTCGCGGAAAAAGGTTTCGCCGAGACCTCATTGCGGTTGATTACCAGCAAGGCGGGAGTCAATCTCGCGGCGGTGAACTATCACTTCGGCTCGAAGAAGGCCCTGATCCAGGCGGTGTTCTCGCGTTTCCTCGGACCGTTCTGCATCAGTCTCGACCGTGAGCTGGAGCGACGCCAGGCCAAGCCCGAGGTCAAGCCCGGGCTGGAAGAACTGTTGGAGATCCTGGTCGAGCAGGCGATGGTGGTGCAACCACGCAGCGGCAACGACCTGTCGATCTTCATGCGTTTGCTGGGGCTGGCCTTCAGCCAGAGCCAGGGTCACCTGCGACGTTACCTGGAAGACATGTACGGCAAGGTGTTCCGCCGCTACATGTTGCTGGTCAACGATGCCGCGCCACGGATTCCACCGATAGAGTTGTTCTGGCGCGTGCACTTCATGCTCGGCGCGGCGGCGTTCAGCATGTCGGGTATCAAGGCATTGCGCGCGATTGCCGAGACCGACTTCGGGGTCAACACCTCCATCGAGCAGGTCATGCGCCTGATGGTGCCGTTCCTCGCGGCCGGTATGCGCGCCGACAGCGGTGTCACCGATGCCTCCATGGCGGCGGCGCAGTTGCGCCCACGCAGCAAGTCGACGCCGGTGCCGGCGGTAGCCAAGGTTTAATCTGTTACGGGTGGGCGCGCCGGCTTTGTTCCGCTAAGCTGCCGCCCATGCCTGATTTTTTTCTGTTCCAAGTCCCGCTTGTCCGTTCCCGCTTGCCTGGCGTCGCCCATGGCAAGGCGTTGCCGTGCCTGTCTGTCGACGGCTGGCGCGGTGGTTCGGGAGGGCAATGGGCACTTTTGTCCAAGGATTCCCTATGAGTACTGCCCTGCAAGGCTCCCTGATGGTGGACGTCGCCGGTACCTGGCTGACGGCTGAAGATCGCCAGTTGTTGCGCCAGCCGCAAGTCGGCGGGTTGATCATCTTTGCGCGCAATATCGAGCACCCGCGTCAGGTCCGCGAGCTGAGCGCGGCCATTCGCGCCGTGCGCCCGGACCTGTTGCTGGCGGTCGACCAGGAAGGCGGGCGGGTGCAGCGCTTGCGCCAGGGCTTTGTGCGCTTGCCGGCGATGCGCGCTCTTGCCGACAGTCCGGACGCCGAATACCTGGCTGAGCAGTGCGGCTGGTTGATGGCGACCGAGGTGCTGGCGGCGGGCCTGGACCTCAGTTTCGCGCCGGTCCTGGACCTCGACTACCAACGCAGTGCCGTGGTCGGCAGCCGTGCCTTCGAGGGTGATCCCGAACGTGCGGCGTTGCTCGCCGGAGCATTTATCCGTGGTATGAACAGCGCCGGCATGGCCGCCACCGGCAAGCATTTTCCCGGTCATGGCTGGGCCGAAGCCGACTCCCACGTGGCGATTCCCACGGACGAGCGCAGCCTGGATGAAATCCGCGCCAATGACCTGTTGCCTTTCGCCCGCCTGAGCCGGCAGCTCGCCGCGGTGATGCCGGCCCATGTGATTTATCCACAGGTCGATGCGCAACCCGCCGGCTTCTCGCGTCGTTGGCTGCAGGAAATCCTGCGTGGCGAATTGCAATTTGACGGGGTTATCTTCAGCGATGACCTGTCGATGGCCGGTGCCCATGTGGTCGGCGATGCCGCCAGCCGGATCGAAGCGGCCTTATCCGCGGGTTGTGACATGGGCCTGGTGTGCAACGACCGGGCCGCCGCCGAGCTGGCCCTGAGTGCCGCCCAGCGCTTGAAGGTCCGGCCGTCGCCGCGCATTGCGCGGATGCGCGGCCAGGGGTTCGCCCGCACCGATTATCGCCAGGACCCGCGTTGGCTGACGGCGCTCATGGCGCTCAAAGACGCTCAACTGATTGACTGAGGAAGCTTGCATGACGGTTTACGCAATTATCGGTGGCACGGGCCTGACCCAGCTTGAAGGCTTGAGCATTCGTCAGTCCCTGGCGCTGGACACGCCCTACGGTGCCCCATCGGCAGAGATCCAGATCGGCGAATACGCCGGGCGTGAAGTGCTGTTCCTGGCACGTCATGGGCATCCGCACCGTTTTCCGCCGCATCAGGTGAACTACCGGGCCAACCTCTGGGCGCTGAAACAGGCGGGCGCCGAGGCGATCCTGGCGGTCAACGCGGTGGGCGGGATTCATGCGGCGATGGGCACCGGGCATTTTTGCGTGCCGCATCAGTTGATCGATTACACCAGCGGTCGTCAGCACACCTACTTTGCCGATGATCTGGAGCAGGTAACCCATATCGATTTCAGCTATCCCTACAGTGAAGGCCTGCGCGAGCGGCTGATTGCGGCATTGGCCGCCGAGGGTTGTGCCTATAGCAGCCATGGCGTCTATGCCTGCACCCAGGGGCCGCGCCTGGAGACGGTGGCCGAGATCGCCCGGTTGGAACGTGATGGCTGCGATATCGTTGGCATGACCGGCATGCCGGAAGCCGCGTTGGCTCGCGAGCTGGAACTGGACTATGCCTGCCTGGCATTGGTGGTGAACCCGGCGGCGGGCAAGTCGACGGCAGTGATCACCATGGCCGAGATCGAGCAGGCCTTGCATGATGGCATGGGCCAGGTGAAGTCGACCCTGGCGCGGGTCCTGTCGGGGCTCTAAAGGCAGACCGGGATCCCTGTAGGAGCTGGCTTGCCAGCGATGAGGCCCTCAAGTCGTGCATCGTTCTCGCGGGCGCCATCGCTGGCAAGCCAGCTCCTACATGGGTTCGGTGTTCTAAGGTGAAATAGCGTTGGGCTCAGGCGCGTTCAACGACCTGCTTTCTTGTCCGGCAGCGGCGCGAACAGGGCTTCGATGTCGTCGTTCTGCAGTTGCCAGTCGCCGGTCTGGCGACCGTCGAGCACGCCGGCGGCCAGGTCCGATTTTTCCTGTTGCAGGTGCTGGATCTTTTCCTCCACCGTGCCGCGGGCAATCATCTTGTAGACGAACACCGGCTTCTCCTGGCCGATCCGGTAGGCGCGGTCGGTGGCCTGGTGTTCGGCGGCCGGGTTCCACCACGGATCGTAGTGGATCACTGTGTCGGCCTCGGTGAGGTTCAGCCCCACGCCGCCGGCCTTGAGGCTGATCAGGAAAATCTGCAACTTGCCGCTCTGGAAGTCCTTGACCGGTGTGCGCCGGTCGCGGGTCTGTCCGGTCAGCAGGGCATAAGCCACCCCGCGCTTGTGCAATTCGACCTCGATCAGCGACAGCATCGAGGTGAACTGCGAGAACAACAGGATCCGCCGACCTTCGTCGAACAACTCTTCGAGCATTTCCATCAGGCTGTCGAGCTTGCCAGAGGTGCTGCCGCGTGCGGGTAGGGGCGCGTCGTTGACCAGGCGCAGGTCGCAGCAGACCTGGCGCAGCTTGAGCAGCGCCTCGAGGATAATGATCTGGCTGCGGGCCACGCCCTTGCGGGTAATCTCGGCGCGGACCTTCTTATCCATGGCCAGGCGCATGGTCTCGTAGACATCGCGCTGGGCCTCGTTGAGTTCGACCCAGTGGATGATCTCGGTCTTGGGTGGCAACTCGGTAGCCACCTGTTCCTTGGTGCGCCGCAGCAGGAAGGGTTTGATCCGGCCATTGAGGTGCAGCAGGCGGACTTCGCTGGCGTGTTTTTCGATCGGCGTGCGGTAATCGCGGTTGAAACTCTTCACGTCCCCCAGCCAGCCCGGCAGCAGGAAGTGAAACAGCGACCAGAGCTCGCCCAGATGGTTTTCCAGCGGCGTGCCGCTCAGGCACAGGCGTTGCCGCGCGTCCAGTTCACGGGCGGCCTGGGCGGCCTTGCTGCCGGGATTCTTGATGTACTGCGCCTCGTCGAGTACCAGCACGTGCAGCGGCTGGGCCTTGAGCTGTTCGATATCCTTGGGCAGCAGGGCGTAGGTGGTGAGCAGCAGGTCGTAATCCTGCAACTGCTCGAAATGCTTCTTGCGTCCGGCCCCGTAGAGCGCCAGTACCTTGAGCTGCGGGGTGAAATGCGCGGCTTCGTCCTGCCAGTTGGGAATCAGGCTGGTGGGCATCACTACCATGCAGGGGCGATCCAGGCGCCCGGCGAGCTTTTCGCTGAGGATATGCGCCAGGGTCTGCAAGGTTTTGCCCAAGCCCATGTCATCGGCGAGGATACCGCCGACTTCCAGTTGCCTGAGCGATTGCATCCAGCTCAGACCCTCGTGCTGGTAAGGGCGCAATGTGGCGTTGAGGCCTTCGGGGATCGCCGCGCTGTAATCGCGGATATCCCGCAGCCGCTGGGCGAAGCCACGGACCTGTTCGCCACCTTCCCACAGCAACGACAGCTCATCCAGCGGATTGAGCCGGGTCGCATCGGCATGGCGCAGGCGCAGACGGGTGGTGCCGGGTTCTTGGAGGTAGAACTCACCCAGGGTGTTGAGCACCGGTCGCAGGCGTCCATAGGGCAAGGCGACCTGGAGCGGCCCGTGGTTGCCACCGGGGGAGGCTGGGATATTCACCAGGATCAGTTCGTCGTCGCGGCGCCGGGCCAGGCGTTCGGGGTTGAGCAGTTCGGTATGCGAACGCACCAGATTCAGCAGGATCGGCAGCAGGCTCAGGCGCTCGCCATTGACGATGATCCCAAGCTCCAGGTCGAACCAGTCGCGCCCGGGGGCTTCGTCGACCGTGGCGTACCAGTCTTGCACGGGACTGAGGTCGAAACCGAAGTCCTCCTCGATCTGCAGTTGCCAGCCCTGGGCGCGCAGGCCGGGCAGTTCGTTGAGGGTGAAGTTCAGCCAGGCGCTGTCGTTGACCATTTCGAACAGCTCGCCAGCACTTTCCGGCAGGGCCTTGCTCTGGCGCGTGGCGATTTTGAACCCGAGCAGGCGCAGCTGTTCGCGGCAGGCCTTTTCCGCTTCGAGCTGGCGTTTGATACGCAGGCTCTGGTGTTCCTGGCGCAGGATGATGTCGGCGTTTTTCTGCCCGCTGACATATTCGCCCAGGTAGTCGAAGGACAGGGCCGCGCGGTGCTGGATATAGCGCTGCATGCGCCCGTTGCGCGGCTCGAAGGCGCTGAACTCGATGCTTGCCAGCCACAGTCGCGGCACTGGCATCAGGTCGTCGATACGCTGTTGCGGCAAGGGCGCCGGCGTGCGCGCATCGAGCACGGCCTGGAGTTTTTGCAGCAGCTCGGCGTCCTTTTCCGCGGCAGGGTAGGCCAGGGTTTCCTGGACTTGCAGCAGCACCGCGGCGGTGTGCTTGCAGCAGTTGCGCACCGGGCAGGTGCAAGTGGCGTCGATCACCAGCAGCGTGCCTTTGGCAGACTCGCGCAGGTGAATGGTCTGACGGTAGGTATTACCGCCGGAGCCTTCGCAACTGGCGGTAATGGTGCTGTCACCGGCCTGGACGATCCTCACGCGGTTTTCCAGGGCGTAGCGCCGGCCCCGTTCCAGGCTCTGTTCCTTGAAGCGACTGACCCAGGACGCGGCGAGCGGTTTCGTCAGGGTGGGCGTCAGGGACGAGGGCATCGGACGTTCACTGGTCGAGATTCTGTGACGGCGCTTCGCGTTTCGATGCGGCGAGTGAGGTCACCTTGAGCAGCAGGGCGAGATGGCCGGCATCAAGGAAATTCAGTTGGCCGTTCTTGGTCTGGCTGGTCTGGTTCAGGCGTTCGCTGGCGCTGACCACGCCGTTGTTGTCGAACTGGTTGACCCAGAACTGCGCCTGCACGTCGGTGAAGCGCTTGAGGGTGAGACTCAGCGTGCCCTGCACCGGGAACTGGCCGAACTGTTCCTGGCCTTCGGTGATCGACACCATGCTCGGCTGGTCGCCCAGGGTCTGTTGCCAGGCCTTGTGCAGCAGCACCTCGTAGTTGCCGCTGGCGCCGAGCTTGGCAGTCATGTCGTTGAGGCTGGGGGTGCGCTCCTGGTCGGCGGTGAGCGGTTTGGCCCCCTTGGCCCAATCCTCGGGCGCCGGCTGGCTCTGGAAGGGTTGCTCGAGGTTCTGCCGGATCAGGATCATTTCGACCTGATACAACTCGTCGGCCAGTGCCGCGGGAGCGATCAGGACCAACAACAAGGCCAGCGAGGGTATCAGGCGCATACGGCGTCCTTCAGGCAGTTTTCGGGGCGAGGCGCTCGAACAGCGCCTCCAGTGTATTAAAGCGTTCTTCCGCACGTTCCATCGGTACCATGAACTTGAACAGGGTGGCGCCTTCGAATTTGTAGCGGTTGGGTTGGCCCTGGATCAACTTGATCAGCGCCAGCGGATCGACCGGGGTGTCCGCGGCGAACTCGATGCGCCCGCCTTGCGGACCACCGTCGACCTTCTTGATCCCAAGCTGCTCGGCCTGCAGTTTGAGCAGGGTCAGGCGCACCAGGTTCTTGGTCGGTTCCGGCAGCAGGCCGAAACGGTCGATCATCTCCACTTGCAGGTCCTTGAGGCCCTCTTCGTCGGTTGCCGAGGCGATGCGTTTGTAGAGGATCAGCCGGGCGTGCACGTCGGGCAGATAGTCTTCGGGAATCAGCGCCGGCAGGCGCAGGTTGATTTCCGGACCACCGCCCAGGGGCTGGTCGAGGTTGGGTTGCTCGCCCTTGCGAATGGCTTTGACCGCGCGCTCGAGCATTTCCATGTAGAGGGTGAAACCCACCGCCTGGATCTGTCCGCTCTGGCCGTCGCCCAACAGTTCGCCGGCCCCGCGGATTTCCAGGTCGTTGGTGGCGAGCACGAAGCCGGCACCGAGGTCCTGGGTATTGGCGATGGCTTCCAGGCGCTTTTCCGCGTCGGGAGTGATCTGCTGGCGCCCCGGGGTTAACAGGTAGGCATAGGCTTGGTGGTGACTGCGCCCGACCCGGCCGCGCAACTGGTGCAACTGGGCCAGGCCGAACTTGTCGGCGCGCTCGATGATGATGGTATTGGCGCTCGGCACGTCGATGCCGGTCTCGATGATGGTCGAGGCGATCAGCACGTTGAAGCGCTTGTGGTAGAAGTCGCTCATCACCTGTTCGAGGTCGCGCTCGCGCATCTGCCCGTGGCCGATGCCGATACGCGCTTCCGGCACCAGTTCGGCGAGGTCGGCGGCGCATTTCTCGATGGTCTTCACATCGTTGTGCAGGTAGTAGACCTGGCCGCCGCGCAGCAGCTCGCGGAGCAAGGCTTCCTTGACCGTGCTCTTGTTCTGCTCCATGACGAAGGTGCGCACCGACAGCCGGCGCGCCGGCGGGGTGGCGATGATCGACAGGTCGCGCATGCCCGACACGGCCATGTTCAGCGTGCGCGGAATCGGCGTGGCGGTCAGGGTGAGGATGTCGACTTCGCTGCGCAGGGCCTTGAGCTGTTCTTTCTGGCGCACGCCGAAACGGTGCTCTTCGTCGATGATCACCAGGCCCAGGTTCTTGATCTTCACATCGTCCTGCAGCAGCTTGTGGGTGCCGATGACGATATCGATCTTGCCCTCGGCGAGGTCCGCCACCGCGGCGTTGACTTCCTTGGTGGACTTGAAGCGACTCATTACTTCGACCGTCACCGGCCAGTCGGCGAAGCGGTCGCGAAAGCTGTTGTAGTGTTGCTGGGCGAGCAGGGTGGTGGGTACCAGGATCGCCACCTGTTTGCCGCCATGCACGGCGATAAAGGCCGCGCGCATGGCCACCTCGGTCTTGCCGAAGCCGACGTCGCCGCAGACCAGGCGGTCCATCGGCTTGGGCGCCAGCATGTCGGCGCGCACCGCTTCGATGGTGGTCTGCTGGTCCGGGGTTTCCTCGAACGGAAAGCCGGCACTGAAGGTCGCGTAGTCGGCCTTCGGATCGGCGAACGCATAACCTTCGCGGGCGGCGCGACGGGCATAGATGTCGAGCAGTTCGGCGGCGACGTCGCGCACCTGTTCGGCGGCTTTTCGCTTGGCCTTCTGCCAGATTTCCGAACCCAGGCGGTGCAGCGGGGCGAGGGCGTCGTCGCTGCCGGTGTAGCGGGCGATCAGGTGCAGGTTGGCCACCGGCACGTAGAGCTTGGCGCCCTCGGCGTAGGCCAGGGTGAGGAATTCGGCGACCTGGTTGTCGATCTCCAGGGTCGCCAGGCCCAGGTAGCGGCCGACACCGTGGTCGATATGCACCACCGGCGCGCCTTCGCGCAGTTCGGTGAGGTTCTTGATCACCGCGTCGTTGTTGGCGTCGGCGCGTTTTTCCCGGCGCCGGCGCTGCATCACACGCTGACCGAACAGCGGGCTTTCAGCAATCAGCGCCAGGGCCGGATCGTCCAGCACCAGGCCTTCGTCCAGCGGCGCGATGGTGATCGCCAGGCGCTCCTGGCCAGCGGCGAAGTCCGGCCAGCTGTCGACGGTCTTGGGCCGCAGCTTCAGGCGTTCGAGCAGTTCCAGCAGGACTTCCCGGCGCCCGGCGGATTCGGCGGTGAACAGCACGCGGCCAGGAAACTCATCGAGGAACGCGGAGAGTGCCGCCAGCGGCTGGTTGGCCTTGGCCTCGATGGCCAGGTTCGGCAGTTCGCGGGCGGCGAAGCGTTCACGGCCGATGCCGGTTTCCACGTCCTGCTGGCTGGCGACCACCCGCGGCCAGCTTTTCAGGCGGGCGAAGCAGTCTTCCACCGGCAGGAACAGTTCGGCCGGTGGCAGCAGCGGTCTTGTCGGGTCGACGCGGCGCTCTTCGTAGCGGTTGCGCACATCGTTCCAAAAGTTTTCCGCCGCCTGCTCGATACCCGGCAGGGAGAACACCTGGGTGTCCTGGGGCAGGTAGTCGAACAGGGTCGAGGTTTCCTCGAAGAACAGCGGCAGGTAGTACTCGATACCGGCGGGGGTAATCCCGCTGTTCAGGTCCTGGAAGATCGGGCAGCGGCGGAAGTCGACATCGAAACGCTCGCGAAAACGCGACTTGAAACGGGTCACCGCCTCTTTCTGCAGCGGGAACTCCTTGGCCGGCAGCAGGCGCACGGACTCGACCTTGTCGATGGAACGCTGGTTTTCCGGATCGAAGGTACGCAGTGTCTCGATTTCGTCGTCGAACAGGTCGATGCGGTATGGCAGCTTGCTGCCCATCGGGAACAGGTCGATCAGGGCGCCGCGCACGGCGAACTCGCCATGCTCGTAGACCGTGTCGACGCAACGATAACCCGTGGCCTCCAGCCGTGTGCGCATCTGCTCCACATCGAGCTTCTGGCCGATGTCCAGGACCAGGCTGCTGCCCAGCAGGAACTTGGTCGGAGCCAGGCGGTGCAGGGCGGTGGTGATCGGCACCACCAGCACGCCATGCGCCAGTTCCGGCAGCCGGTAAAGGCTGGCGATACGCTGGGAGATGATGTCCTGGTGCGGCGAAAACAGGTCGTAGGGCAGGGTCTCCCAGTCCGGGAAATGCAGCACCGGCAAGTCGGGAGCGAAGAAGCTCAGCTCCTGTTCCAGGCGCTCGGCGCTTTGGCTGTCGGCGGTCAGCAGCAGGGTGAAGCGCTTGGCAGCGCTGGCAGCCTCGGCAATCGCCAGGCTCAGGGCGGCACCGGGGAGATTGCCCCAGTGCTGTTTACCTGCCGCGGCAGGGAGAAGCGGTAGACGCAGAACGGGCACGGAAGGTTGAGCTCCAAGCGTTGCGACAAAGTCGGTAATTGTAACGGTCCCGGGTGCCGCCTGTCAGTTGCAGACTGTTTCTATTACGCATTGAGGGAAATGTAGTGGCTATGACAATAAATAGCGCTTTTCGAGCCATTATGTAGTGCCGTATTGGGCGTATGTTTTGGAGGGTTACGGACAAGTCGCCAATGAGCGCTCATTCCGTGCCCTGCTGCAAGCCGCGTATTTGCTGGGCTGGCGCGGGGGGCGTTTTTTTCAAATGGTTTTTTCTTGGCCTGTGCACGACAGGCGCGCATTGCTCGCAGGGCCACTCGGCGGCATAATGTAGCCCCTTTTTTCAGCCCCTACATGTGGAAGGTTCCCGTGACTCAGAAGCCCGACCAGTGTCTTGGTGAGTGGATTGATCGTGAAGCGCTTGCAGAAGCGATGATCCCGCTTATCGGTCAGCTCTACCGCAATAACAATGTGGTGAGTTCGATCTATGGCCGCAGCCTGATCAACCAGTCTGTCATCGCGATTCTCAAGGCTCACCGCTTTGCTCGCCATCGTCAGTGCGATGATGTCGAACTGTCCGTCCACGAGACTTTCCCGCTGCTCAAGGCGATGAGCGAGCTCAAACTGGGTGCCGCTTCGGTGGACCTGGGCAAGCTGGCCGTGAAATTCAAGGCGCAAGGCAATGGCCGTAGCGCCGAGCAGTTCGTTCGCGAAGAACTCGCCGATGTGGTGGGTCAGCAGAACGTTTCCGGTCGCAAGGGCACCGACGTGGTGCTGTACGGTTTCGGTCGTATCGGTCGCCTGTTGGCCCGTATCCTGATCGAGAAAACCGGTGGCGGCGACGGCCTGCGCCTGCGTGCCATCGTCGTGCGCAAGGGCGCCGAGAACGACCTGACCAAGCGCGCCAGCCTGCTGCGTCGCGACTCGGTGCACGGTTCCTTCAACGGCACCATCACCATCGACGAAGAAAACAACACCATCACCGCCAACGGTAACCTGATCCAGGTCATCTACGCGAAGAACCCGACCGAGGTGGATTACACCCAGTACGGCATCAAGCATGCCCTGCTGGTGGACAACACCGGTGTCTGGCGTGACGCCGACGGCCTGGGTCAGCACCTGGCCTGCCCGGGTATCGACCGCGTGGTCCTGACCGCGCCGGGCAAGGGCAAGCTGAAGAACATCGTGCACGGTATCAACCATGGCGAAATCACCGCCGACGACAAGATCGTTTCCGCGGCGTCCTGCACCACCAACGCCATCGTGCCGGTGCTCAAGGCCGTCAACGACAAGTTCGGGATCATCAACGGTCACGTTGAAACGGTTCACTCGTACACCAACGACCAGAACCTGATCGACAACTTCCACAAGGGCGATCGCCGTGGCCGTAGCGCCGCGCTGAACATGGTGATCACCGAGACCGGTGCCGCCACCGCTGCTGCCAAGGCCCTGCCTGAGCTGGCCGGCAAGCTGACCGGCAACGCCATCCGTGTGCCGACGCCGAACGTGTCGATGGCCATTCTCAACCTGAACCTCGAGAAAGCCACCACTCGCGAAGAGATGAACGAGTACCTGCGTTACATGGCGCTGCACTCGGATCTGCACAAGCAGATCGACTTCGTCAATTCCCAGGAAGTGGTTTCCACCGACTTCGTCGGTTCGCGCCACGCCGGCGTGGTCGATGCCGAAGCCACCATCTGCAACGATAACCGTGTTGTCCTGTATGTCTGGTACGACAACGAATTCGGTTACAGCTGCCAGGTGGTGCGCGTGATGGAAGACATGGCCGGGGTCAACCCACCTGCGTTCCCGCGCTAAGCACTCGCCGCACATGAAAACGCCCCGACTTGTCGGGGCGTTTTTTTATTGGCGAAGTGTGTGACAGAGGGCGCGCGAGGGCTGTTTCGATGTGCTGAATGAGGCGGTGATTTATATCGCTTTCATCTGGTAAGTTGTTGGGTTGAAACGATATTAATATAGAAGGATTTTTAATTTTATTTTTCGATGAATTAAAAAGTCTAGAAAAAATAATTACTTGCGGGTCGCTTGTTGAGAGTGGCCATCTAATGGATCCATTTTTTTGAGGCGCTATATAATTGGCGTCATTAAATTGTTCGCACTTTGGCGCTTGACACTGAAAAGGACTGAACTTAGTGTCGCCTCTGACAACGCCCAAGCTTTCCAAGCGATAGCTATCAAAATGCCTGCGTTTAGCCATCAGGCAAGGGTGAAGTTGTTAGATTCCTTTCGGTAATAAACAGGCAACATAAATAGTGGATAAGTGGTCACTATGAGCGCATGCCAACTTCCAAAAAGACAGGAATATCATTCCTGCTCACAACACTAAGAAACCAACTAAGTCAGGTGGGTCAAGTAGTGGCCTGATGATGGGACATCTTTGCTGGTAACACTGCTTTATGCCTTTCACGATAACGTGCGGCTATTGGCTGCTTGTCGAGAATGAATGTCTTCATGTCCTATCGGGAGAACCTGACATGACCGAAGAGCGCAAAAGGCACTTTCCATTGTCCCTGTTACCCCGTCTGGTGGGTGTGGGCATCCTGGTCTTTATCCTCTGGTTGCTGCTGTCGACCTTGTTCATGCCGTTGCTATCGACGTCGGCCACTCGGGCCATTCTCAATGCGCCGGTGATTTTGCTGACGACCCCCATCGATGGTGTCGTGAGTTCCCTCGACATCAAGTCGGGAACCTCCTTTGTCCAGGGACAGAAGGTGGCCGTGGTGGAAAACCCCCGGGCTAATCAAGACACCTTGCTGACCTTGCAAACCCGGCGCTTGAGCCTGGAGCAGGAGCTGTCGTCTTCCCTCAGCCAGTTCGAACACGACCAGCAGTACTACCTGGCGCTGGAGAAAAGCAGCCAGCAATACCAGTCGGCTTTCCGTACCCGCCAGTTGTTCGGCCAGAAAGCCCTGCGCGCCGAAAATTTCGCCGCCAACGCGCGTTTGAAAGAGGCTGAGGAAACGGTGGAGCGCAATCTCGAGTTGTTCCGCCAGGGCGCGGTGAGCAATGCCTTGGTCGACTCGTCGAAAGCCCAGTTGGCCTCGTTGCAGGGCGCTGCGGAGACAGTCAGGTCGCAGTTGGGTATCAGTAATGGCGATCTGAGCGCGGCCAATCAGCAGGTCTACCTGGACCCTGACCAGTTGCGTATGTTCGACCTCAGCTCGCATCTGGTCACCTTGAAGCTGAGCCTGGACAATCAGGAGCGCAACCGCTCCACGGTGCAGCAGGAACTGCAAAAGCTCGACGGGTTGATCGAGGCGGAAAACAGCCGGATCAAGCTGATGTCCGGCTATGACGTGGTGGCTTATTCCGCCGGGACGGTCCAGGAGGTGGTGGCGCCCCAAGGTACGCTGGTGCGCGCCGGCTCGACCCTGGTACGCGCGACCAATTGTGAGCAAAGTTACGTCATCGCGGTGTTTCCCGAGCGTGTGGCGAGCAAAATCGATCGTGACACGGTGCTGAAGGTGAGCATCCGTGGCCTGGACGAGCCGCTGATTGCCAAGGTCGAGCAACTGTTGTCCCACTCATCCGACCTGCAGCCGGGAACGTACAGCGTGCCTTTCCCCTACGCCGAGCAGAACTCGGTGTATGTGGTCGCCACCTTTGCCGCGAGTCTCAGTGACAGGCAACGAAGCATGGTGTGCAAGCCCGGGCTCTGGGCTTCCGCCGAGGTTGTGGGGAAATGAGCCGCGGGCGCGGCGTGGCCTGGGCGCTCGGCGGGTTGCTGCTGGGCGTCGGGCCGTTGGCCTGGGCGGTGCCGGCTCGGGTGCAACTGGCGACGGACACCTGTGCGGCATTGGAGCAGGCGACACGGGCCTATCCGGGGACCGCCCCGGTGCTGCTGGCCAGCTATCCGGCCCTGGACGGACAGCCTCCGGCAATACTGGCCCTGCGGGGGGTGGCCTTCACCTATGACAACGCTCTGGCCAGCATCGCCTTGTTTGCCTGTGGCAAGGCGCAGTCCGCTCGCCGGCTGGCCGATGCCCTGGCGTTCGCCGTGGAGCATGACCCCGAGTACGGCGACGGGCGCTTGCGCAATGCCTATGCGGCCGGTCCCATCAAGGGCCAGGCCATGGGCTTGTCGGGGTATTGGAGTGCCGAGCGCAACGCCTGGAGTCAGGATGCCTATCAGGTCAGCAGTGCCACCGGCAATCAGGCCTGGGGGGCGCTGGCGCTGCTCGAGGCGTTCCGCCAGACCGCCGAGCCGGCTTATCTTGCAGCGGCACGCCGGGTGCTGCACTGGGTCCAGCAGAACACCTACGACACCCAGGTACCCCTGGGCTTCAGCGGTGGCGTCTATGGCTACCTCAACCGGCAGGTTCGGCAAGGCTGGAAGTCCACCGAGCACAATGTCGATCTGATGGCCGCCTGGACCGCACTCGACCGCCTGGCGGCGGACCCGGATGCCCGGCTGCAGGCGCAGGTTGCCCTGCGCTTCGTGCAAAGCCAGTGGGATGACCGTGAGGGGCGCTTCCTGATTGGTACGGGCGAAGACGGCCGGACGTCGGATCGCCAGCGCTCAGGGCTGGATGCGCAGCTCTGGCCGTTGCTGGCGGTTCCCGATCCACCGCAGGACTGGCGTCGGGTATTTGCCTTTATCGATCAAAGCCACCGTTTCGCCGACGGCTATGGGTTCAACCGCAATCCCGACGGCGTCTGGACCGAGGGCACCGCCCAGGCCGCGGCGGTGGCGCGCCTGAGTGGCCTGCCCGACCGGGCCCAACCCTTGTGGCAGGTGTTACTGGCGTTGCAGGCCAGCCACGGTTGGCTCTTCGCGACGCCGCAGGCGCAAATCAGCACCGGGCTGGCCATCGGCCCGGACTCGCCGCGCAACGATTTTTTCTACTACCACCTGCCTCATCTGGGCGCCACGGCATGGGCCGCTATTGCGGCCACCGGCGTCAACCCTTTTACCGGCGCCCAGGAGGCGAACTGACATGCAGGCACTGGACTCGTTGCAACTGCTGCAAATCAATTTCTGGACCCTGGCGGTGGTCATTCTTTTCAGTTGCCTGACCCGGCGTGAGCAATGGGGGGCCCGAGCTGGTTTTGGTGCCATCACCGCCTTGCTGCTGATCAATTACGCCGCTTGGCGCATCCGCGATACCTTGCCCGACGGGCATGGCGGATTTGCCACGGTATGGGCCTACAGCTTTCTGTTTTTCGAGCTGATGGCCATTGGTTACACGCTGTTTTCCATTATCGTCATGCTCGGTCGTAGCGATCATCGGGCCAGTGCCGATGCTGGCGAGCGCCGTTTACGGGCGGCCGGGCACGACGTGCCGGCGGTGGATGTGTTTATCGCCACCTACAACGAAGGCCTGGAGATCCTCGAGAAAACCATTATTGCCGCCCAGGCCATCGATTACCCCAATTTCACCGTCTGGGTGCTGGACGATACCCGGCGCGACTGGTTGCGAGAGTATTGCGCCCAGGCCGGGGTGCAGTATGCCCGGCGTGCGGACAATACCCATGCCAAGGCCGGCAATCTGAACAATGGGCTGCGCCAGTCGGCCGCCAGCAGCAATGCGCCGTACATCCTGGTGCTGGACGCCGACTTCGCCGCCCAGCAACCGATCCTGATGCGCATCCTGGGGTTGTTCGATGACCCACGGGTGGGCCTGGTGCAGACGCCGCAGTTCTACTACAACCCGGATCCGATCCAGCACAACCTTGGCTCCTCCGACTGCTGGGTGGACGAGCAGCGAGTCTTCTTCGATGTCTTCCAGCCGGCGAAGGACGGCTGGGACGCGGCGTTTTGCGTAGGCACCTCCTTTGTGGTGCGACGCGACCTGATTACCCGCATCGGCGGTTTTCCCACCGGCTCGGTCTGCGAGGACATCTACACCACCTGCCGCTTGCTGCAACAAGGCTACGTGACCCGCTGGCTCAACGAACGGCTGTCCATTGGCTTGTCGGCGGAGGGCTTGACCGAATACATCAACCAGCGCGCGCGCTGGTGTCTGGGAACCCTGCAGGTCGCGCTGTTGAAGGAGGGGCCGCTGCGTGGCAGTGGCTACCGTCTCAATGATCGCGTGCACTATCTGCACGGCCTGATGCACTGGTTCTCCAAGCCCTTCATCCTGATGCTGCTGGTGTCACCGGTGCTCTACTGGTACTTCGGCATTGCCGGGTTCTATGCCAAACCCGTGGACTTCCTGGCCTTCGGCATGCCGGCACTGATCGCCTTCTGGGGGTATGGCACCTGGGTCACGGCACGTCGAACCTTGCCGGTGTTCACCGAAGTCACGCAGATCGTCGCGTCCCTGGCGGTCACCGCGACGATTGCCAGTGCAATGATTCGTCCGTTCGGCCGCCCCTTCAAGGTGACCGCCAAGGGCCTCGATCGGACCCGTACGCTGATCCACTGGAAGCTGTTCGGGTTCTTTCTGGCGTTGATCCTGTTTTCCCAGGTGGGCGCGTTCACCGCCATTGCCACGGCCGCGGCCTTTGACGGCAACATGCTGTTCAACCTGTGCTGGACCGTGGTCGCGCTGATCTACAACCTGGCGACGCTGGTGGCCTGCGTTGACCGGCCGCGGCTGCATGGCGAAGAACGCTTTCCCTTCGATGAAGCCACTGGCTTGCGCCTGGGGACGAAAACCTTTGCCGGGCGTCTGGTGGATGTTTCGGTCAGCGGGGCGTCCTTGTCTTGCACCTTGGCCGCCTTGATCAAACCAGGTGTGCGTGGCCAATTGTGGATCCGCTCGCTCGGTTGGCTTGAGGTCGAGGTCATGCGCAACCAGGGCAATGAGCGTCTGGGGGTGCGTTTTGTCGACCTCGATGAACGGCTGCGCCAGCGCCTTATCGCCCGGCTGTTCAGTGATGCCAGCGTCAATGTGGCCAGCCAGGCCGAGCCGGCCATGGCCTTTGGCACTTTGTTGCGCCGTTCGCTGCTGGGCGAGCGCCGTTCACGGCCGTCTTTCTCTCGGCCATCCAGGCTACCGTCATATGACGCGCTACCAAGTTATCGAGCGGCTGTGCGTTTGCGCAAACAGCCCCTGTCACGGGTGGCCGGGGCCCGTGGTGGCCTGTGGGATGCCCTGGTTTCACCCTTGCGGGCCTTGTTGGGCATGCGTTGATAGAGGTGGATCATGAACCGTTGCGTACCTTCTACTTGTCTGCTGTCGTTGTTGCTGCTCAGCGCTTGTTCACTGGACCCGTCCTACAAAAAGCCCGATGCGCCGATCGACGAGCAGTGGCCGGCCAGCTCGACAGGCTCCTGCTGTGCGGCCAGGGAGGCGTTCGATCACGATTGGCATGGGTTTATCGTCGATCAGCGGCTGCGTAGCCTGATCGAGCTGGCACTGGAGAACAATCGCGGTCTGCGTCAGTTCGCCGCCAGCGTGGAAGAGGCCCGGGCCGGCTATGCCGGCGCACAGTCAGGGTTGTTTCCCTCGATCGGTATCGATACCTACGCTGGACGCAGCAAGTTGCCGCCGCTGGTGCGCACGCCGGGCGGTGGCGACAGCGCGGGCAGTATCGCCAACACCTTCCAGGCGACAGCCGGCTTCACCTCCTACGAGCTGGATCTGTTCGGGCGCATACGCAGCCAGAGAAGCGCCGCCGGTGCTCGTTTCGAAGCCTCCGAGGCGGACTATCAGACGGCTCGGTTGGCGCTGATCGGCGAGGTTGCCAGCACCTGGTTGAGCCTCAAGGCCAGCCAGAACCTGCTGGATCTGGCCCAAACCACCTACGAGACCCAGAACAACTACGGGCAGTTGCTGCGCAAGAGCTACAACCTGGGTTCCAGCGCGCAGATCGATGTGCATCAGGCCGATGCGCAAACCAATACCGCGGCGGTGCAGATCAATACCTATCGCATGCAAGTGGCGCAGAATATGAACGCACTGCGGGTTCTGGTCGGGCAGCCGGTGCCGGCGGCGTTATTGCCCAGCGGGGTGCTGGGCGAGTCCCTGGCCACCGCCGATGTGCCGGCCGGGCTGCCTTCGTCACTGATGACGCGCCGCCCTGACATCATGGCGGCCGAAGCCTTGCTGCGAGCGGCCAATGCGGACATTGGCGCAGCGCGTAGCGCCTACTTCCCGACCTTTTCCCTGACTTCGGCACTGGGCAGCCTGAGCGGCGATTTTTCCCGCTTGCTCAGCGCCCCGGCGCAGTTCTGGTCGGCCGCCCTGAGTGGTTCCGTGACCCTGATCGATGGCGGTGCCCGACGGGCTCAGGTGGATGGTGCGCACGCGCGATTCGATGGCCGGGCCGCGGCCTATGAAGCGACGGTGCAGAATGCCTTTCGCGAAGCCGCCGATGCGCTCAATGCGCGTCAGGAGATGCTCACCCAGGTGGCGGCGCAGAAGCGTCTGGTGGAGGATTATCAGGAGGCCTATCGCCAGTCGCGATTGCGTTTCGAGGCGGGTATGGACAGCTACTTCTCGACGATGGATGCCCATCGCTCGCTATTCGAGGCGCAGCAGAAATGGTCGCAACTGGAGTTGGCGCGGGAGATCAATCAGGTGAACCTGTACAAAGCTCTGGGAGGGGGGTGGAGCCAGTCCTTGAAGGTCGCCGGTGAGCAGCGGGCGGAACCGCCAAAACCGGGGTCGTGATGGGCGCGGAGAGTCCTTGGCAAACCGCCGCGCGGCGTCCGTGCCGCGCGCGAGGTGACCGGCAAGCGCCTGCATTGCGGGCGTTTGCCGGCGGGTGAAGGCGTCTGCTCAGCCGCGGCTGGACACGGCCATCTGCGCGGTGCGCAGTTCATGCTTGTTGCCACGGAACAACACCAGGGTCGCGATCAACCCGAGTACCGCTGCGGCACTGAGCCAGATGCCGGGTGCCGCCTTGTTGTCCAGTACGTGGATCAGGTAGGTACAGACCGCCGGGGTAAAGCCACCGAAGGTCGCCGTCGCCAGACTGTAGGCCAGGGAGAAACCGGTGGTCCGCACTTCGACCGGCATGATCTCGGTCAGGGCCACCACCATGGCACCGTTGTAGGAGCCGTAGAGGAACGACAGCCACAGCAAGGCAATCAGCAGGTGACTGAAGCTCGGCGCCGATACCAGCCAGGACAACACCGGATACGCAGTAAGGATCGCCAGGATGGTCGCCGCCAGCAGCAGCGGCTTGCGCCCGATTTTGTCAGACAGCGCACCCATGACCGGCAGCCAGAAGAAGTTCGATATACCGATGCACACGGTCACCAGCAGCGCGTCGAAATCCGACAGGTGCAGTTCGGCTTTACCGAAGGTCGGGGTGTAGGCGGTGATCAGGTAGAAGGACACGGTGGTCATGATCACCAGGGCCGTGCCTGCCAGTACCAGACCGAAATTCTGACCGATCGAACGCATTACTTCCGACAGGTTCGGACGATGTTTGCGTGCCTGGAACTCAGGTGTTTCTTCCAGCGAACGGCGAATGATGAAAATCGCCGGAACGATCATGCAGCCCACCAGGAACGGCACGCGCCAGCCCCAGTCACCCATTTGTTCTGGGCTCAGCCAATGGTTGAGGCCCACGCCCAGCAAACCGGCGAAGACCACCGCGGCCTGTTGGCTAGCGGATTGCCAGCTGACGAAGAAGCCCTTGCGACCCGGCGTCGAGATCTCGGCCAGGTACACCGAGACACCGCCCAGTTCCACGCCGGCGGAGAAGCCCTGCAGCAAACGGCCGAGCAGGACCAGCAGCGGTGCCGCGACACCCAGGGTCGCATACCCCGGCACGCAGGCAATCAGTACCGTACCCGCGGCCATCAGGGCCAGGGTGATGATCAGGCCTTGGCGACGGCCGTGACGGTCGATGTAGGCACCGAGGAAGATTGCACCCAGCGGGCGCATCAGGAAGCCGGCACCGAAGGTAGCCAGCGAGAGCATCAGGGACGCAAAAGCGCTGTCGTTGGGGAAAAAGGTTTTAGCGATGGCCGTGGCATAAAAGCCATAAACCATGAAGTCGAACATCTCAAGGAAGTTGCCGCTGACAACGCGAAAAATCGCCTTGCCCTTGCCTGTATTTGAGGCCATTTTTGTCCACTCGCTTTATCTGTCTTATAAGCAATCCGTCGTCTCTGCTCGTCCTCACTGAACCGTTCAGGCATACGCACGCTGGCAGGACAGCTTTGTAACGATATGTGTAATAGCGTCATCAGGCAACAAAAAACCTGGCTTGCTGGCTAAGTGGCATAACCCTTGATCTAGAGGGCTTCCCGCAGGTGTTTGGCAGGGCTGGCCCAGGCTGGTGAGAAGATCGGTAATAAGCCGCTGGTTGTCTGACGCATAATGGCCAATCTCGAAAAGAGCCTTCCCTGAAACTATGCCAAATCTACAAGCTAGCGCGTCTTTGTTACGAACCCTGGTGCTGGGTGGTTTTTTGGCCTTGCTCGGCGCTTGCGGCAACGCCGACTCGCTGGAGCAGTTCGGCGGCCCGACCATGGGCAGTACCTATTCCATCCAGTATATCCGGCATGCCGGTGGCCCGGCGGTCGCCGAGGTTCAGCCTGAGGTCGAGGCGATCCTGGCCGAGGTCGACCGGCAGATGTCGACCTATCGCGGTGACTCGCTGATCGCGCGCTTCAACGAGCTGCCGGCCCACAGTTGCCAGGTCATGCCAGCGGCGATCCTGGAACTGGTCCGGGTCGGTGAACAGCTGTCGCAGGACAGCGACGGTGCCTATGATCTGACGGTCGAGCCGTTGATGAACCTCTGGGGTTTTGGCCCGCAGGGGCGCGAAGAGAAGGTGCCGGACGCGGCGCAACTGGCCGAGGTGCGCCAGCGCGTCGGACACCGGTACCTGCGTATCGACGGCGACCAGTTGTGCAAGGATGCCGCGGTGGAGGTGGACTTCAACAGCATCGCGGCGGGTTACACGGTGGACCGTATCGTCGCTCGGTTGAAAGCGATGGGCCTCGACAGCTTTCTCGCCGACGCCACTGGTGAACTGAAGGCCGTGGGCAAGAAGCCCGATGGCAGCCCTTGGCGGATCGCCCTGGAGGTGCCACGGGACGACGAACAAGTGGCGCAACGGATCATCGCCCTGGATGGTTATGGGGTCTCCACCTCGGGCGACTACCGTAATTATTTCGAACAGGGCGGCAAACGCTATTCCCATACCTTCGACGCCCTGACCGGCGCGCCGATTACCCATAATCTGGCGTCGGTCACGGTGATTCATCCGTCGACGCTGATGGCCGACGGCCTCTCGACCCTGCTGCTGATACTGGGTCCCGAGCGCGGCTGGGAGTACGCGGAGAAACACAACATCGGCGCATTTTTTGTGATGCGTGCCGATACAGGTTTCGTGACACGGACAAACCAGGCGTTCGAACGCCTGGTCACGGGTGACGGGCATAACATGTAGTGCAGGCAAAGCTGGCCTACGACGCGACCAAGGGTTAATGTGCGCGGCGTTGAAGCTTCTATAGACTGCACACCGAGATTTGATCCTTCATGTCGCTGGCCGCGACATGATTTAGCCGCAGGTGCCAGAGGGGTGCCTCGGCCTGTTCTGAGGAGTACGCATGGCTGTCTACAACTACGACGTAGTGGTACTGGGTTCCGGCCCGGCTGGTGAAGGCGCGGCAATGAACGCCGCGAAAGCGGGGCGCAAGGTGGCTATGGTCGACAGCCGTCGCCAGGTCGGCGGTAACTGCACCCACCTGGGGACCATCCCGTCCAAGGCCTTGCGTCACTCGGTCCGGCAGATCATGCAGTTCAACACCAACCCGATGTTTCGGGCCATTGGTGAGCCACGCTGGTTTTCCTTTCCGGACGTGCTGAAAAGCGCGGAGAAGGTCATCGCCAAGCAGGTCGCTTCGCGCACCGGCTTTTACGCCCGCAACCGCGTCGACCTGTTCTTCGGCACAGGCAGCTTCGCCGACGAGCAGACCATCGAAGTGGTCTGCTCCAACGGGGTGGTCGAGAAACTGGTGGCCAAGCACATCATCATCGCCACCGGCTCGCGCCCGTATCGTCCGGCCGATATCGATTTCCATCACCCGCGTATCTACGATAGCGACACCATCCTCAGCCTCGGCCACACGCCGCGCAAACTGATCATCTACGGGGCCGGTGTCATCGGTTGCGAATATGCCTCGATCTTCAGTGGTCTCGGGGTGCTGGTGGAATTGGTGGACAACCGCGACCAGTTGCTCAGCTTCCTCGACTCGGAGATTTCCCAGGCGTTGAGCTACCACTTCAGCAACAACAACATCACCGTGCGCCACAACGAGGAGTACGACCGGGTCGAAGGCCTGGACAACGGGGTGATCCTGCACCTCAAGTCCGGCAAGAAGATCAAGGCCGACGCCTTGCTCTGGTGCAACGGCCGTACCGGCAACACCGACAAGCTGGGCATGGAAAATATCGGGGTCAAGGTCAACAGCCGCGGCCAGATCGAAGTCGACGAGAACTATCGTACCTGTGTGCCGAACATCTACGGCGCCGGCGATGTGATCGGTTGGCCGAGCCTGGCCAGTGCCGCCCATGACCAGGGGCGTTCGGCGGCGGGCAGCATTGTCGACAATGGCAGCTGGCGTTTCGTCAATGACGTGCCAACCGGGATCTACACCATTCCGGAGATCAGCTCGATCGGCAAGAACGAACAAGAATTGACCAAGGCCAAGGTGCCTTACGAAGTGGGCAAGGCGTTCTTCAAGAGCATGGCCCGGGCGCAGATCGCCGGCGAGCCGCAAGGCATGCTGAAGATCCTGTTCCACCGTGAAACCCTGGAAGTGCTGGGTGTGCACTGCTTCGGCTATCAGGCATCGGAGATCGTGCACATCGGTCAGGCGATCATGAACCAGCCGGGCGAGAACAACACCCTGAAGTACTTCGTCAACACCACGTTCAACTACCCGACCATGGCCGAAGCCTATCGGGTAGCTGCTTACGATGGTCTCAACCGGCTTTTTTGAGCGGCTCCGGCCGGTGGCCTGAGCCGGCCGGGGAGACCGATTTCAGCCTTTCCCAAGTGTGGCCGTGGCCAAACCGGGAAAGTCTGTAATCAGGCTATCGACGCCGAAGTCGGCGAGCCTGCGCATCAGCGCGGGTTCGTTGACCGTCCACACCGACACATGCAGACCCTGGCGCTGGGCCTTGATCAGGCGTTCCGGGGTGCAGAGTGTCCAGTTCAATGCCAGGATCTCGCAGCCATAACTCTGGGCGACCTTCAACGGGTCGAGCCAGGCGTATTCGGCTACCAGCCCGCGTGACAGGTCCGGGGTCAGTTCCAGGGCCGCCTTGAGCACTTCCCGCGAGCTGGAGGTGACGGTGACCTTGTCCAGTAGGCCGAAACGTTGGGCCATTTCGCGGATCGCGAGCACGGTGGTCGCTGCTCGGGTGCGCGAGGCGCTCTTGACTTCCAGTTGCCAATGCTCGAAATCGCACTGTTCGAACAACTCGTCCAGACGTGGAATCGGGCAAGGCTTGATCCAGCCCGGACCGCCCTGGCGCGCGTCATAGGTCACCAGTTCGGCGGCGGAATGCTCGACCACCTTGCCACGGCGGTCGGTGGTGCGCTTGAGGGTTGGGTCATGGATGACCATCAACTCACCGTCCATGGACAGGTGCAGGTCCAGTTCGCAACGGCGTACGCCGTGCTTGAGACATTCCTGGAAACTGGTCAGGGTGTTTTCCGGTGCTTCACCTTTGGCGCCACGATGGCCATAAATCAGAGTCACGACTGCTCCTTCAGGGGGAAAATGTTGTTGCAAGGTTAAGACGGTAGGGTGGTTTCAGTCGCCGGCTTCAAGTGGCCTCGGGGCCGTTCTGTTCCCGGGCCAGGCGTCGCTCCTGCGCCTGTTTCTGCAAGATATGCCGCGCCAGCAACTGGCGTTGGGCATCGGTCAATGCTTCGAACTCGGCGCCGATGTCGAAGGTGCCGAAGTGGCGGGGCGCGCAATGGGTCACCTGGGCCCGCAGCAACAGCCCGAGCGCCTGGGGCATCAATACCATCTTGACCGCCAGGTGGCTGCCGGCGGGGTAGGCGATATGATGCTCGAACTCCAGGCCACCTTCGGACAGGGTCACTCGTTGCGGTTCGCCGAACTCGCCCAGGACCGAATAGGCCATCACCTGGCTCAGCAGGTCGATACGCTTGTTCTGGGCCTTGAGGAAGGCCGTCAGGGTTCGATCGCGCTCGCTGATCTGGCGCAGCAGGTGCTGGGACTCGAATTCGCTCAGGTGCAGTTCGCTCAGCAGGTTGAAGAGCGGCGAAGCATCTTGTAACACTTCCTTGTTCGCCGCGTCGGGGGCGGACAAGGGGCTGATTTCCAGTGCGATCGTGTCCTCGATACGGTAGTATTCGCGGCGATCTTCTTCATCTAATGTCGACATGGCGAACCCAGGGCAGAGGTGATGGTCTGAGTGTAAAGCTGCTGACCCTACCTCGCCACAAGGACGTCTTCTTTTCCTCCGAACAAGCCCCGACATGTTCAGACCACTCTTCGTATTTATCGGCACGCGTTATACCCGTGCAAAGCGTCGCAATCATTTTGTCTCTTTCATTTCCCTGACTTCGATGATCGGACTCGCGCTTGGCGTGGTCGTGATGATCGTGGTGCTCTCGGTGATGAACGGTTTCGATCATGAGATGCGCACCCGCGTGCTGGGCATGGTGCCCCACGCGACCATCGAGTCCGACGAGCCGATTAGCAATTGGCCGGCGCTGGCCGACAAGGTCCTGAAGAACCCGAAAGTGCTGGCGGTCGCGCCGTTCACCCAGATGCAGGGCTTGTTGACCAACAACGGCCAGGTGCAGAAGGTGATCCTCAATGCCATCGATCCGGCGCAGGAGCGCAAGGTCTCGATCATTGACCAGTTCATGCAGCAGGGCCAGCTCGACGGGTTGACCCCAGGCAGTTTTGGCATCGTCATCGGCGACAAGGCCGCGACCAAGCTGGGCGTCGGACTCGGCGACAAGCTGACCTTCGTCGCCCCGGAAGTCACGGTGACCCCGGCGGGCATGTTTCCGCGGATGAAGCGCTTTACCGTGGTCGGTATCTTCCATGTTGGCGCCGGTGAGCTGGACGGCTACCTGGGCCTGACCAACCTCGACGACCTGGCGCGCCTGCACCGCTGGAAGCCGGACCAGGTCCAGGGCCTGCGCCTGAAGTTCGACGACCTGTTCCAGGCACCACGCACGGCCTGGGAAATTGCCCAGCAACTGGGCGATGGTCATTACTATGCCCGTGACTGGACCCGTACCCACGGCAACCTGTACCAGGCGATCAAGATGGAAAAGGCCATGATCGGCCTGTTGTTGTTGCTGATCGTGGCGGTGGCGGCGTTCAACATCATCTCGACCCTGGTGATGGTGGTGAACGACAAGAAGGGTGATATCGCCATTCTGCGCACCCTGGGCTCCACGCCCGGACAGATCATGGCGATCTTCATGGTCCAGGGCACTGTGATCGGGGTGATCGGTACGCTGATCGGCGCGGTGGTCGGGATTCTTGCGGCGCTGAACGTCAGCGCCGCGATTGCCGCCCTCGAGCGCCTGATCGGGCACAAGTTTCTCAATGCCGACGTGTACTTCATCGACTACCTGCCGTCCCAATTGATGGCCGAGGATGTGTTGATGGTCTGCGGCGCGGCATTGCTCCTGAGTTTCCTCGCCACCTTGTATCCAGCCTGGCGTGCGGCGCGCACCCAGCCTGCGGAGGCGCTACGTTATGAGTGAGTTGGGCATGAGTGAAAAAGCAGTGCTGAGTTGCCGCAACCTGGGCAAGTCCTACGAGGAAGGCCCGGAATCGGTGGTGGTCCTGTCGGGACTGCAACTGGAGCTGCACGCCGGTGAGCGGGTGGCGATCGTCGGTAGCTCGGGTTCGGGCAAAAGTACCTTGCTCAACCTCCTCGGCGGCCTCGATACACCGTCCCAGGGCAGCGTCTGGCTGGCCGGCGAGGAGCTTTCCGCCCTTGGCGAGAAAGCCCGTGGCCTGCTGCGCAACCGCTCGCTGGGCTTCGTCTATCAGTTCCACCACCTGCTGCCCGAGTTCACCGCGCTGGAGAACGTCTGCATGCCGCTGTTGATCGGACGCACCGCGATTCCCGAGGCGCGTCAGCGCGCCACGGCGTTGCTGGGGCGGGTCGGCCTTGGCCACCGCCTGGAGCACAAACCGGCGGAACTGTCCGGTGGCGAACGCCAGCGGGTGGCGATTGCCCGGGCCCTGGTGAACAAGCCGGGACTGGTGATGCTCGACGAACCCACCGGCAACCTCGACCACCACACTGCCCAGGGCATCCAGGACCTGATGCTGGAGCTCAGCACCTCGATGCGCACGGCGTTCCTGGTGGTGACCCATGACATGAGCCTGGCCCGGCAGATGGATCGCGTGTTGCACCTGGAAGACGGGAAACTCGTCGCTATCTGATTCGCCAGGACCTGCACCCGTTGAATTGCGCGGGTGTCGGGTCGATTATTTTTCTACGGTGGCCAGCGAATGTTCAGACCGTTATCGATTTTCATCGGCACGCGCTATACCCGCGCCAAGCGCCGCAACCGTTTTGTCTCTTTTATCTCGATGACCTCGATGATCGGCCTCGCCCTGGGCGTGTTGGCGATGATCGTGGTGTTGTCGGTGATGAACGGTTTCCAGAAGGAAATGAGTTCGCGGATCCTCGGCATGGTGCCCCATGCCACCATCGTCGGCGTCAAGCCTGTCGACGACTGGCAGCCGGTGGCCGCGGCAGCGCTGAAGAATCCTGAAGTGACGGCGGCGGTGCCCTTTACCGAAATGGACGGCATGCTCTCCTACAAGGGTTCGATGCAGCCGATCCAGATCAGTGGCGTCGATCCAGCCCTGGAAGGCCAGGTGTCGATTGTGGCCCAGCATATTGTCCAGGGCCGCCTGGAAGATCTGAGGCCGGGTGAGTTCGGGGTGGTGATCGGTGAAATCACCGCGCGGCGCTTCCGGGTGAATGTTGGCGACAAGCTGACCCTGATCGTTCCGGAACCCAGCACCGAGCCTGGCGGTATTACTCCGCGCCTGCAACGCCTGAATGTGGTCGGGGTGTTCAAGGTCGGTGCCGAGCTGGATGGTTCCATGGCGCTGATTCATATGAGCGATGCGGCGGATATCCAGCATTGGCAGCCGAACCAGGTGCAGAGCGTGCGGCTGGCGATGAAGGACCTGTATGCGGCGCCGCAGGTGTCCGCGGATATCGCCGCGAGCCTGGGCAGCGATTTCAAGGCCGATGACTGGACCCACACCCAGGGCAGTCTGTTCAGTGCCATGAAGATGGAAAAGACCATGATCGGCTTGTTGTTGCTGATGATCGTCGCGGTGGCGGCGTTCAATATCATCGCGACCCTGATCATGGTGGTGAACGACAAGGGCGCGGACATCGCGATTCTGCGCACCATCGGCGCCACGCCACGGCAGATCATGGCGATCTTCATGGTTCAGGGCACGGTGATCGGGATTGTCGGGACCTTGATCGGTGGCGTGCTGGGGGTGATCGCGGCGTTGAATGTCAGCCAGATGGTGGGCTGGATCGAGCGCGTCAGCGGGCAGCATATCTTCAGTTCCGACGTGTATTTCGTCAGTAATCTGCCATCGCAGTTGCAGGCGGGGGATGTGCTCTTGATCTGTTCGGCCGGGTTTATTCTCAGCTTTCTGGCAACGCTGTACCCGGCGTATCGGGCGGCGAAGATCGAGCCGGCGCACGCTCTGCGCTATTCGTAGTCGGGGATGGCCCCTTCGCGGGCAAGCTCCGCTCCCACAGGTCCTGTGCCGTACACAAAATCCAGGCCTGACTCAGAAACAGTGTGGGAGCGGAGCTTGCCCGCGAAGGCCGCGACGTGGTCTTAAGCCTGACGCGGTAACTCGATCACAAACCGTGTCCAGCCCGCCTCTGACTCACAACGAATCTGCCCGCCATGGGCACGAATGATCGACTGGGTAATCGCCAGTCCCAACCCCGCATGTTCACTGCTGCCTTCGCGGCGTGCCGGATCGGCCCGATAAAATCGGTCGAACAGCTGCGGCAACAATTCCTGCGCAATACCTTCCCCGGTATTCTCGACGCTGACCCGCAAGCCCTGCGGCACATTCTCCAGCCTGACCGTGATCTCGCCCTCTTCCGGGGTGAAGCGCAAGGCATTGTCCAGCAGATTGGACAGAGCGCGGCGCAGCATGCCGCGATCTCCCGCCAAGCTCGCCTTGCCATCGCGCTTGAGTCGCACCCGATTCTCTTCCGCCAGCGGCGTAAAGAACTCCAGCAGGGCGTCCACCTCATCGGCCAGTTCTAGCGCTTCGCGGCGCGGCGTCAGCAGGCCGTGATCGGCCTTGGCCAGGTACAACATGTCGTTGACCAATTGCGCCATCCACTGCAGCTCCTCAAGATTGCTGTGCAGGGCTTCGCGATAGTCCTCCAGCGGCCGGGGCCGGGTCAGGGTGACCTGGGTGTGGGTCAACAGGTTCGACAGCGGCGTGCGCAGTTCGTGGGCGATATCGGCGGAGAACGCCGAGAGTCTTTGGAACGAGTCATCCAGGCGCGCGAGCATGGCATTGAACGACTGCGCCAGTTCGGCCAGTTCCGGCGGCATCTGTTCCTCGGGCAGGCGTTGGGTCAGCGAGCTGGCCGAGACCCCGGCGGCGATTTCGCTCATGCGCCGCAACGGCCGCAAGCCGCTGCGCGCGGCCCAGGCGCCGAGCAGGGCGGTGGCCAGGGCCGAGAGGCTGACCGTCAGCCAGATCAGGTGCTGCATGCGTTGCAGGAAGTGCTGGTGGTGGGTGATATCGAGGATCAGGGTCAGTTGCGGCGAGTCGGCCAGGTTCGGCTCCAGCGGGGCATTGAAGACCCGATAGGCAGTGCCCTCGATCCACAGGCTGGTGAGCCCCGTTTGTGTCGGCAAGTCGCCGGGCAGGGCATTCGCTGTATTGAACCAGCGCTGGCCATCGGTGCCGCTGACGCGCAAGGCCAGATCCGGGCTGAGGTTGATTTCGGCAGGCAGCCGTTCGCGGCGCTGCTGGAAGTCGTCGAGGTTCTTGACTCCCGCGAGTGTGCTGCGTAGCGCTAGCAGGCGGGCGTCGAGCAGTTGCTGGTCAAGTTCGATGAAGTGCGACTCGCTGGCGCGGTTGAACAGCACCCCCGCGCTCAACGACACCACGGCGGTGCAGGCGGCGAACAGCAAGGCCAGGCGGCTGCCCAGGGACAGGCGGCGCATCAGGTGTTGCGCTCTTCGAGGACATAACCCATGCCGCGCACGGTATGGATCAGTTTGTGGCTGTGAGCGTCGTCGATCTTCAGGCGCAGGCGGCGGATAGCCACTTCGATGACATTGGTGTCGCTGTCGAAATTCATGTCCCAGACCTGCGACGCGATCAAGGATTTCGGCAGTACCTCGCCCTGGCGGCGCAGGAGCATTTCCAGCAGGGCGAACTCCTTGGCGGTCAGGTCGATGCGTTGTCCGGCCCGCTCGACCCGGCGGCGAATCAGATCCAGGCGCAGGTCGGCCAGTTGCAGCTGGGTTTCCTGGGTGGCGGCGCTGCCTCGGCGCAGCAGGCTGCGGACTCGGGCCAGCAGTTCGGAAAAGGCGAACGGCTTGACCAGGTAGTCGTCGGCCCCCAGTTCCAGGCCATGGACCCGGTCCTCGACGGCGTCGCGGGCGGTCAGGAACAGCACCGGGATGTCCAGGCCGGCGCTGCGCACGGCCTGGAGGATTTGCCAGCCATCGCGACCGGGCAACATGACGTCGAGGATCAGCAGCGCGTAATCGCCGGTCAGGGCCAGGTGTTGGCCGGTGGTGCCGTCGGCCACCAGTTCGGTGTTGAAGCCGGCCTCGCTCAGGCCCTGGCGCAGGTATTGGCCGGTTTTTGGTTGGTCTTCGACGATCAGCAGTTTCATGGATGACTCGTGGTAAATGGAACGGTGCGTTATACCGAGCACGCGGTGGACGAGGGGCAAACTGACAAAGTTGTAATCTGCGGGTCAGCTCAATGCCAGCGACCTGGCCTTACAGTTTCACACAATCTGGAGCCCATCGAAGTTGGAGTGTGACTATGTTTTTGCGTAACAGCTTGCTGCTTGTCGGTTTGCTGGTCCTGAGCTTGCCAGTCTGGGCCTCGCCTGCGGGCAGCTACGACTTCGGCCAGCCGGCACCGGCGAGCAAGGCCACGCGCACTATTGAAGTGACCATGACCGATATTGCCTTCAGTGCCAAGGAGCTGGATGTGAAGGCCGGTGAAACCGTGCGTTTCGTGCTGATCAATAAAGGCCATCTGCTGCATGAATTCAACCTGGGGCATGCGGCGGCCCATGCCGAGCACCAGCAGGAGATGCTCAAGATGCAGCAGGGTGGCCAATTGACGGCCACCGGCATGCAGATGAACGATATGAATATGGCCGGTATGGATCACGCGTCCATGGGGCACGAAATGAAGCATGACGATCCCAATAGTGTGCTGGTGGAACCGGGCAAGACCGCCGAGTTGACCTGGACCTTCAGTCAGGCCGAGAACCTGCAGTTTGCTTGCAATATTCCCGGGCATTACCAGGCGGGGATGGTCGGGACGTTGAAGATCGAACCTTGAAGTGATCTGGCTGGACCGAGGGCTTTCGTGCGAGTGGGTGATTTGCGCTAGACTGGCGGGGTTTATTCAGTCAGGTTTTTGTCATGCATCCCGCCGCCGAACACTCGCCACTGGGCAAGTCCAGTGAGTACATCGCCACCTATACACCCTCCTTGTTGTTCCCGATTCCACGGGCGGCCAAATGGGCCGAGCTGGGCCTGAGCGCCGAGACCTTGCCGTATGTCGGCGTGGACTTCTGGAACTGCTTCGAGTTGTCCTGGTTGCTGCCGTCCGGCAAGCCGGTGGTGGCGATCGGCGAGTTCAGTATCCCGGCGGATTCGCCGAATATCATCGAATCCAAGTCCTTCAAGCTGTACCTCAATTCCCTGAACCAGACGCCGTTCGTCGACACCGCCAGCCTGGAAGCGGTGCTGCGTGCCGATCTATCGGCGGCGGCCGGCAAGCCGGTGGGCGTGCGGGTCCGCCGTTTGAGCGAGGTACAGGCCGAGGGCGTAGTCGCCTTGCCGGGGGTGTGCATCGACGATCTGGAGATCAGCGTCAGCGACTACGCCCATCCGCGTCCGGAACTGCTGCGTTGCGACGCATCGCGGCGGGTCGAGGAGGTGGTGCACAGCCATTTGCTCAAGTCCAATTGCCCGGTGACCAGCCAGCCGGACTGGGGCAGTGTGGTGGTGGAGTATCGCGGTGCGGCGCTGGATCACGCGAGCTTGCTGGCGTACCTGGTGAGCTTCCGCCAGCACTCGGACTTCCACGAGCAATGTGTGGAACGGATCTTCCTCGACCTGCAGCGCTTGCTGAAACCGGAGAAATTGACCGTGTATGCGCGTTATGTGCGGCGGGGCGGGTTGGATATCAATCCGTATCGCAGTACCGAGAAGGCCGAGTTTCAGAACCTGCGGTTGGTTCGGCAGTAAGGTTGAACGCTAACCTTGTGGGAGCTGGCTTGCCGGCGATGGCGATTGAAAGGACGATGCAAAACTCAAGGGCCTCATTGCCGGCAAGCCGGCTCCCACAGGTTTTATAGCGTTTTCAAGGTCCTATTTCCCTGGGTAAAAATCAGGTTTCTGCTGACATAAAAAAGCCCCGACTAATCGGGGCTTTTTCTATTGCGCGTAGAGCTTAGGCTTGAACGACCGGGATCTTGGCGTTCGCCGCGGCTTCACGGAACTCGGCGATCTGGTCGAAGCTGAGGTAGCGGTAAACGTCGGCAGCCATGCTGTCGATCTTACCGGCGTACTCCATGTATTCCTCGACGGTCGGCAGGCGACCCAGGATCGAAGCCACGGACGCCAGCTCGGCCGAAGCCAGGTAGACGTTCGCGCCGTCGCCCAGACGGTTCGGGAAGTTACGGGTCGAAGTCGAAACCACGGTGGCGTTCGGTTCTACCCGTGCCTGGTTACCCATGCACAGCGAGCAGCCCGGCATTTCCATACGGGCGCCAGCTTTGCCGTAGATGCCGTAGTAGCCTTCTTCGGTCAGCTGGTGAGCGTCCATCTTGGTCGGCGGCGACAGCCACAGACGGGTTGGCAACTGGCCTTTGACCTGTTCCAGCAACTTGCCCGCAGCGCGGAAGTGGCCGATGTTGGTCATGCAGGAGCCGATGAACACTTCGTCGATCTTCTCGCCAGCAACGCTGGAGAGCAGGCGCGCATCGTCCGGGTCGTTCGGCGCGCAGAGCACGGGCTCCTTGACGTCGGCCAGGTCGATTTCGATGATTTCCGCGTACTCGGCGTCCTTGTCGGCTTCCAGCAGCTCTGGGTTGGCTACCCAGGCTTCCATCGCCTGAGCACGACGCTCCAGGGTGCGGGCATCGCCGTAGCCTTCGCCGATCATCCAGCGCAGCAGGGTGATGTTCGACTTCAGGTATTCGGCGATCGATTCTTTCGACAGTTTGATGGTGCAACCGGCGGCGGAACGTTCGGCCGAGGCGTCGGACAGTTCGAAAGCCTGTTCGACGGTCAGGGTTTCCAGGCCTTCGATTTCCAGGATGCGGCCAGAGAAGGCGTTCTTCTTGCCTTTCTTCTCAACGGTCAGCAGGCCTTTCTGGATGGCGTAGTAAGGGATGGCATGAACCAGGTCACGCAGGGTGACACCGGGTTGCAGCTTGCCCTTGAAACGCACCAGGATCGATTCCGGCATGTCCAGCGGCATGACGCCAGTGGCGGCGGCGAAAGCCACCAGACCGGAACCGGCCGGGAACGAGATGCCGATCGGGAAACGGGTGTGGGAGTCACCACCGGTACCGACGGTGTCCGGCAGCAGCATGCGGTTCAGCCAGCTGTGGATGATGCCGTCGCCCGGGCGCAGGGAAACACCGCCACGGGTCATGATGAAGTCGGGCAGGGTGTGGTGCGTGGTGACGTCGATCGGCTTCGGGTAGGCCGCGGTGTGGCAGAACGACTGCATGACCAGGTCGGTGGAGAAACCCAGGCAGGCCAGGTCTTTCAGCTCGTCGCGGGTCATCGGGCCAGTGGTGTCCTGGGAACCGACGGTGGTCATCTTCGGCTCGCAGTAGGTGCCAGGACGAACGCCTGTCACGCCGCAGGCCTTGCCGACCATTTTCTGCGCCAGGGTGTAACCCTTGGTGCTTTCAGCCGGGGCTTCCGGCAGCTTGAACAGGGTCGAAGGTGGCAGGCCCAGTTCGGTGCGCGCCTTCTCGGTCAGGCCACGGCCGATGATCAGCGGAATACGACCGCCGGCACGGACTTCGTCGAGCAGGACCGGGGTCTTCATTTCGAAGGTGGTCAGGACTTCATCGCTGTTGTGCTTGGTGACTTTGCCAGCATGTGGGTACAGGTCGATCACGTCGCCCATGTTCATGTTGGTAACGTCGAACTCGATCGGCAGTGCGCCGGCATCTTCCATGGTGTTGTAGAAGATCGGGGCGATCTTGCTGCCGAAGCAGAAGCCGCCTGCGCGCTTGTTCGGCACGTAAGGGACGTCGTCGCCGAAGAACCACAGCACCGAGTTGGTGGCCGATTTACGCGACGAACCGGTACCGACCACGTCACCGACGTAGGCGATCGGGAAGCCGTCGTTGCGCATCTGCTCGATCTGTTTCATCGGGCCGATGGCGCCTTGCTGGTCCGGGACGATACCGTCACGGGCCATTTTCAGCATGGCCAGGGCGTGCAGCGGGATATCCGGACGCGACCAGGCGTCTGGTGCCGGCGACAGGTCGTCGGTGTTGGTTTCGCCGGTGACCTTGAACACGCGCAGGCTGATCTTGTCGGCCAGTACCGGGCGGTTCTTGAACCACTCGCCGTCGGCCCAGGACTGGATCACTTCCTTGGCGTGAGCGTTGCCGTTCTTGGCTTTTTCCGCGACGTCGTGGAAGGCATCGAACATCAGCAGGGTGTGCTTGAGTTGCGCGGCGGCAACGGCGGCCAGCTCAGCGTCGTCCAGCAGCTCGACCAGGGTCACGATGTTGTAGCCGCCCTGCATGGTGCCGAGCAGTTCTACCGCGCGCTTCTTGTCGATCAGGGGGGATTTGACTTCGCCCTTGGCCAGGGCGGAAAGGAAACCGGCCTTGACGTAGGCCGCTTCGTCCACGCCAGGCGGAACGCGGTTGGTGATCAAGTCAACGAGGAAAGCTTCTTCGCCAGCCGGGGGATTCTTCAGCAGCTCGACCAGGCCTGCGGTTTGTTCGGCGTTAAGCGGCTGGGGCACGATACCCAGTGCTGCACGCTCTTCGATATGTTTGCGGTAGGCTTCAAGCACAGTTATTACCCTCATCAGTGGTCCCAAATGGGTGTCCGGGACGCTCATCCAGAAATGCACGGCACTCATGCGCTGCGGGGCTTTTTGAGCCGCTTAGCCAGAGTTTCCAAGCTTTCCAACAGAAGCTGTTTTCAAAGTTTTACGCCTGCGGAACGGGAGCTGATGAGGGTCGGCGCAGGGGTTTCCGGGGGGAATTCCTGCGCCAACGCCGTTCTTTAGGATCGAGGGCGATTTACGCCCGATGGGTGAAGCGTCATCGGACGTAATTTCACCCTACACTGTGCTCGTGACGCTTTGAAAACAGCTTCCAACGGACATTGGCGCCTAAAAAGGCAGGCTGATTCTACGGTATATTCCAAAGAAAGGTAAGTTAAGCCCTACAGGTTCGGGGGTGACCCTTGTTAGACAAAGGGCTAACATGCGGACCTGTTTTGCTTTTTCGCGTGCCCCCTGCCCATGTCCAATCAGACCATCAAGACTCCCTGCGTCGGCCTCTGCTCCACTGTTTACGGCGATCTGGTGTGCCGCGGCTGCAAGCGCTTCCATCATGAAGTCATCCATTGGAACGGCTACAACGAGGAAGAGAAGCGTGCGGTGTGGTTGCGCCTGGAGCAATTGCTGGTCCAGGTCATGGTCGCCAAAATCGAGGTGTTCGATCCGCCCAAGCTGCGCCAGCAATTGGAGGCCCGCAAGATTCGCTTCGTGCCGCATCAATCGGAATATTGCTGGGCGTACCAGTTGATTGCCCGTGGCGCGCGGGTGATCAGCCAGTTGGAGGCCTACGGCATGGTGCTGTTACCGGAGTTTCGCGACTGGGGCCTGCCGGAGCTGCGCGATGCCATCGACCGGGAGTTTTTCCTGCTGTCCGAGGCGCATTACCAGCGCTATATCGCCCCGGGTTTTCTCAAGGATGCGTTCGGCGCCTGAAGCTGTTGCGCCTATTCTGGCCTCTTCGCAGCGGTGCGGCGTCCCGACAAGCTCCGCCCCCACCGTGTTTTTGAGTCAGGTCTGAATTTTGTGTACGGCACGGGACCTGTGGGAGCGGAGCTTGCCCGCGAAGGCGATCAAAAGGTCGCTAGATACCTTCAGGGCCGCGGTGCGGTCTCCACCAGGTGATCGATGATTTCCTGGGGTTTCAGCACCAGCACATCGCTTTCCAGTACATCGAGCACCACTTCCGCAGTATTGCCGATCAGTGCCCCTGAAATCCCGGTGCGTGCCACCGTGCCGATCACCGTCACCGCGGCCCCGAGTGTGCGGGCCATATGGGGAATCAGCACGTCGGCGGGGCCTTCCTTGATGTGCAGGTGCTCGTCATCGATATCGAATTGCGTCTGGAAGTCTCGGCATTGATCGCGATAACGGCCTTCGATGGTTTCCCTGAGCTGATACACCGGATCGGCGGCCGACAACATGGGCGAGGGGTGAGCGCTGATCACGTGCAGATGGCCCTTAGCCAGGCTGGCGATGTCATAGCCGTGATCGATGATGCTGGCGTGCAGATGGCGGTGTTCGTCATCGGTGTTGCCCACGTCCACCGCCGCGAGAATCACCCCGCCTGACCAGGGCGTCTCGGTCTTGACCATCAAGACGGCGGAGGGGCAGTAACGCAGCAGTTTCCAGTCGGAAGGGGTCAGCAGGGCTTTTTTCAGCGGGCTGTCGGGGCGATGCTGCTTGATCACCAGGCCGCAGCCTTCGGCCTGTTGCACACCGATGATGGTGTCGTGCAGGGTCTGGTCCCAGGCCTGCTCGGCCGTGGCGCTGTAGCCGTCGTCATGCAATTGGCTCTTGAGCAGGCTGAGCAGGGCGCTGTGATCGTGCTTGGGGTCGCACATCAACAGGTGCAGGTGCGCATCCGTGACCCCGGCGATCAGCTTGGCGCGGTTGAGGGCCAGGCTGTGGGCGTGGTCGGGGTCGAGTATCACCAGGATGCTGCGGATGGCTTGCATGGTCGGGGTGCTCCAAGGAAGGTTGAAGGCGACTGCTTACAACTATAGTTGCAGTCTGCCGACTGCAACCTTGATGCATATCAAGTGCGGTGGCTGGCGATCTGCCCCGGGCCCCGTATAATCGGCGGCCTTGTCCTGCCTGCCCCCCCCGGTTTTTGTGAGTCCCATGTCGACTATTCCCGTGCTGCACCCCTGCCAAGCCTTTCCTGTGACGGGAGTTTTCCTGTGACTCTGCCGGAAATCCACGAGTTCCTCGGTTGCCCGACCCCGCAAGGCTGGGTGCAGGCGGCGTTGGCGGATCAGGAAACGCTACTGATCGACCACAAGAACTGCGAGTTCAAGGCGGCCAGCACCGCGTTGAGCCTGATCGCCAAGTACCATTCCCATGTCGACCTGATCAACCTGATGTCGCGCCTGGCCCGGGAAGAGCTGGTGCACCATGAACAGGTCATGCGCCTGATGAAGCGACGCAAGATCGAGTTGCAGCAGTTGTCCGCCGGTCGTTATGCCTCGGGGCTGCGCAAGGCGGTCCGTAGCCACGAACCGGTCAAGCTGGTGGACACCCTGGTGGTCGGTGCCTTTATCGAGGCGCGCAGCTGCGAGCGCTTCGAAGCCCTGGTGCCGCACCTGGACGAAGAATTGGGCAAATTCTATTTCGGCCTGCTCAAGAGCGAGGCCCGGCATTTCCAGGGCTACCTGAAACTGGCCTACCAGTACGGCGACGCCGAGGATATTGGCCGGGTCATCGAGCGGGTGCGGGCGGTCGAGCAGGAACTGATCGAGTCGCCCGACGACGAATTCCGCTTCCACAGCGGTGTCCCGGCCCTTGCCGGTGCTTAAGTGCGGACCAGCTTTTCCAGCGCCGCGTCCGCGAGGAACGATGAACGGCTCTTGATCCGGTGGTCGCGCACGTAACGGTCGATGCGCTGGATCACAAAGCCGGGAAGCGTCACGTTGACCTTCTCGGTCTTGCCCAGATAGGGCGAGATATCGATTTCCAGCATGCCCCAGCCCATATCCGCGAACTCGGGATTTTTCCGATGGGTGAAGGAGGGCGATGGCGTCGGCACGGGCTGGCCGTTCGAAACGATCTCCTCGAGCATGATATGGGCGATTTCCAGGGCGGCGTTATACGCCTCCTCGAACGTATCGCCGGCGGTCACGGCACCCGGAATATCCGGAATCTGGATGCCGATGGCGGTGTGTTCATCACCCCATTCGATGGCGATGGGATATTGCATGATGGTCTCCTGACTGAACGGGTTCATAACAAGCCCGCCCGTTTTCTGATGCTTCTGATGGTCCCGAGCGGCAGATCCTTCTTCGGATGTGGCACGGGGATCGAGTGGGGGCTGCTGGGGTGGACGAAAACATGATGACTGCCCCTGATTCGTTGCAGCATCCAGCCAGCGGCCTCCAGTTCGGCGATCAAATCCCTGCTTTTCACCTGTGACTCCTTGTCAGGTATGTCAGGGAATCCTAGCCGTCCTGCTATCAAACATCGAATTCAAAGGTGTGTCTAGAGTTATCTATTCGCGACCTGGCCTTCTATCGGGTAAATAAAAAGCCTGCTAACTAATGCTTTGACATTAGCTGCCTAAGCAGTAATATTTGAGCAACTCTCTGCCTAAGCAGCTTTTGGTGGCCTTATGAAGCATTTCACCCCGGACGACTTTCACAACTGCCATCTCGGCTTGCTCCTGGGCCGTGCCGCGTTGCTCAAGGACCGGATCATCGACACCCACATGGTGCCGTACGGCATCACGGCCGCGCAGTTCAAGGTGTTGATCATCATGGCCCAGTTCGGGGTCGATACCCCGGCCGAACTGTGCCGCCATCTGTCCCTGGACAGCGGTTCCATGACTCGCATGCTCGATCGCCTGGAGCAGAAGGATCTGCTCGCCCGTCGGCGTTCGGAGGGTGATCGGCGTCAGGTCCAACTGGTGCTCACGGCACAGGGGCAGGTTCTCGCCGACCGTCTGCCGGAAATCGGTGCCGATGCGATGAACGAACTGGCGGGGGCTGTCACCGAGCAAGAGTTGCGGACTCTGGAAGACATCCTGAAAAAAATTTTGCTGGCGGCCGGGGACTCGATCACCCTGCTGCGGGTGGGTGAAAAAAATGAGCAGTAAAACCCTGCGTAGCGGTTTCAGCCTGGTGTTCCTGTCGATGCTCCTGGCCGGTTGCGCCAGCTATAGCGGCCTGCACACCGAAGGCGTCAGCCTCGAGGCGAAAAACCTCAAGGCCGCACAATCCCTCAAGGGCGTGACCCTGTCACCCGCGGCCTGGCCGAAAAACGACTGGTGGAAAAGCCTCGGCGACCCGCAACTCGATGGTCTGATCCGCGAAGCCTTGCATGACAGCCCTGACATGCAGGTCGCCAGTGCGCGGGCGCACCAGGCCAGCGCGGCGGCCTCTGCCGCCGATGCGGCGCGGATGCCGACCCTGGATGCCAGCGGCAGTGTCAGCCGTTCGCGCTTGGCGCGAGACCAGGACCCCAGCGGTCGCGGCGGGGTCTATGACACCGTGCGCAAGCTGGGCGTCAGCTTCAACTACAGCTTCGATCTCTGGGGTGGTCAGCGGGATGCCTGGGAAGCCGCGTTGGGTCAGGCGCGTGCCGCCGAAGTCGATCGTCAGGCCGCGCAATTGACCCTTGCCGCCGACGTGGCGCGGGCCTACAGCAACCTGGGGCAGGCGCATATCGTCTATGACCTGGCCAACGATGATCTGCAGCGCACTCACAAGCTGCTGGACCTGGGCAAGCGCCGCCTGAGCTCCGGCATCGACAGCCACTACCAGTACCAACAGACCGAAAGCCTCGCCGCCAGCGCCGAAGAGCAAGTGATCGACGCCGGGAAAAAGCTGCAAAGTGCCAAGGTCGCCCTGGCCGTCCTGCTGGGCAAGGGGCCGGATCGTGGTAATGAGATCGCCCGGCCGAAGATTCTCCAGCCGAGTGCCGTGGCTCTGCCGTCGGTGCTCCCGGCGGAACTGCTGGGACGGCGCCCGGACCTGGTGGCCGCACGCTGGCGCGTCGAGGCCGCGAGCAAGGACATTGCCGCTGGCAAGACCCGCTTCTACCCCAACCTCAACCTGAGTGCCACCGCCGGTGGTGAATCGCTGCTGGGCGACGCCCTGTTCGGTTCCGCCAGTCGCTTCTTCAGCATTGCCCCGACTGTCTCGCTGCCGATTTTCGACGGTGGTCGCCTGCGCGCCGGCCTCGATGCCAAGGACGCCGACTACGATCTGGCGGTGGCGCAGTACAACAAGAGCCTGGTCCAGGCGCTGGGCGATGTCAGCGACACCCTCCAGCAGTTGCGCGCCCTCGGCCAGCAGATCGTGGCCCAGCAACATGCGGCGGATATCGCCCAGGACTCCTATAACACCGTGTTGCAGCGCTATGGCGCCGGCATCGGCAACTACCTGGACGTGCTCACCATCGAGCAGACCCTGTTGCAGGCCCAGCGTCAACTGGCGGACCTGAATGCCCAGCAGATCGATTTTTCCATCCAGCTGATGCAGGCCTTGGGCGGTGGTTTTCAGGCCGACAACATCGCCGCAAACGCCACCCGCCCCTCGGCTCAGACTTATTAATTCAAGGTACCTGCCATGGCCACTGCAACCAACACTACTGAAACAACCCAGGACGCTGGCAATTCACGCAAGCGCAAAGTCATGCTGACCGGTCTCACCCTGCTGGTGATCCTCGGCGGCCTCGGCGTCTGGGGCTGGCATGAAGTCTACGGGCGCTGGAGCGAAAGCACCGACGACGCCTACGTCAATGGCAACGTGGTGGAAATCACGCCGCTGGTGACCGGCACCGTGGTCAGCATCGGCGCCGACGACGGCGACCTGGTGCACGAAGGCCAGGTGCTGCTGAACTTCGACCCGAGCGATGCCGAGGTCGGCCTGCAAAGCGCCGAGGCCAACCTGGCCAAGACCGTGCGTCAGGTGCGCGGCCTCTACAGCAATGTCGACGGTATGAAGGCCCAGGTCGCGGAGCAGAAGACCGCGGTACAGAAAGCCCAGGATAACTTCACTCGCCGCAAGAACCTGGCGGCCGGTGGTGCGATTTCCCAGGAGGAACTGTCCCACGCCCGTGACGACCTGACCTCCGCCCAGAGCGCCCTGAACAACGCCCAGCATCAACTCAACACCAGCAGCGCCCTGGTGGACGACACCGTGGTTTCCAATCACCCGGATGTCAAAGCCGCGGCCGCGCAACTGCGCCAGGCTTATCTGGCCAACGCCCGGACCACCCTGATTGCGCCGGTCACCGGTTATGTCGCCAAACGCACCGTGCAACTGGGTCAGCGGGTTCAGCCGGGTACCGCGCTGATGGCGGTGATTCCCCTGGACCAGCTGTGGGTCGATGCCAACTTCAAGGAAACCCAACTGCGTGACATGCGTATCGGCCAGCCGGTGGACATCGAGGCTGACCTGTATGGCAGTTCGGTGAAATACAGCGGCACCATCGACAGTCTCGGTGCTGGCACCGGCAGCGCCTTTGCCTTGCTGCCGGCGCAGAACGCCACCGGCAACTGGATCAAGATCGTCCAGCGGGTCCCCGTGCGTATTCATATCAACGCCGAAGAGCTGGCCAAACACCCGCTGCGGGTCGGCCTGTCGACCCAGGTCGACGTCAATCTGCATGACCAGAGCGGTCCGGTGCTGGCCCAGCAGCCGCCACAAAAAGCTTCGTTCAGCACCAACGTGTACACCCAGCAACTGGCCGATGCCGATGCGGTGATTACCCGTCTGATCCATGAAAACAGCGCCACCGCGGCGAAAACCGCGCAACGCTGAGTCGCCAATCCTGCCGCGACCCGAACGTCGCGGCAGCTGCCTCGTTTCCAAGGATTCGCGATGAGCTCGAACGCATCTTTCACTCCGCCCAGCCTGTTGCTCAGTACCATCGGCCTGTCGCTGGCGACTTTCATGCAGGTGCTCGACACCACCATCGCCAACGTGGCCTTGCCGACCATTTCCGGCAACCTGGGCGTGAGTTCGGAGCAGGGCACCTGGGTCATCACCTCTTTTGCCGTGAGCAACGCCATCGCCTTGCCGCTGACCGGTTGGCTGAGCCGGCGGTTTGGCGAGGTGAAGCTGTTTATCTGGGCGACGATCCTGTTTGTAATGGCTTCGTTTCTCTGTGGTATTTCCACCTCGATGCCCGAGCTGGTGGGCTTTCGCGTGCTGCAAGGGCTGGTGGCCGGGCCGCTGTACCCGATGACCCAGACGCTGTTGATCGCGGTCTATCCGCCGGCCAAGCGCGGCATGGCCCTGGCGCTGCTGGCGATGGTCACGGTGGTCGCGCCGATTGCCGGACCGATTCTCGGTGGCTGGATTACCGACAGCTACAGCTGGCCGTGGATCTTCTTTATCAACGTACCCATCGGCGTATTCGCCGCCATGGTGGTGCGCCAGCAACTCAAGAGCCGACCGGTGGAGATCAGTCGCCAGCCAATGGACTATGTCGGCTTGTTGACCTTGATCATCGGTGTGGGGGCCTTGCAGGTGATTCTCGACAAAGGCAATGATCTGGACTGGTTCGAGTCGAACTTCATCGTGATCGGTGCAGTTATCTCGGCGATTGCCCTGTCAGTGTTCGTGATCTGGGAGATGACCGACCAACATCCGGTGGTCAATCTGCGCCTGTTCGCCCATCGCAACTTCCGGATCGGGACCATTGTGCTGGTCCTTGGCTACGCCGGATTCTTCGGCATCAACCTGATCCTGCCGCAGTGGCTGCAGACCCAGATGGGTTACACCGCCACCTGGGCGGGGTTGGCGGTGGCGCCGATCGGAATCCTGCCGGTGCTGATGTCGCCTTTCGTCGGTAAATATGCCAACAAGGTCGACCTGCGCTTGCTCGCCGGCCTGGCGTTCCTGGCGATCGGCCTGAGCTGCTTCATGCGCGCCGGGTTCACCAACGAGGTGGACTTCCAGCATGTCGCCATGGTGCAGCTGTTCATGGGGATCGGCGTGGCGCTGTTCTTCATGCCGACCTTGAGCATCCTGATGTCGGACCTGCCACCGAGCCAGATCGCCGATGGTGCCGGTCTGGCCACCTTCCTGCGTACGCTGGGGGGGAGCTTCGCGGCCTCGCTGACGACCTGGATCTGGATTCGCCGGGCCGACCAGCACCATGCTTACCTGAGTGAAAGCATCACCCCCTTCGACCCGGCGACCCGTGATGTCCTGGGCAATCTCGGCGGGGCGGGCAGCCCGGCTTATGCTCAGTTGGAACAGGTGCTCACCAGCCAGGCCTACATGCTCTCGACCGTGGATTACTTCACGCTGCTGGGCTGGGGCTTCATGGCCTTGATGCTGTTGGTATGGCTGGCCAAGCCACCGTTCGCGGCGAAGGCCGGGCCGGCGGCGGCCGGACACTGACGGCGAGGTGCTGATGTGGAGGGGGCAAGCCCCCTCGCCACAAGGGATTCTGTGTTCAGGCTGGCGGCGTGAAATCAAACGCCGCCAGCTGGAAACCCTGCTCATCCACCTGCAAGGCCCAGCCCTGGCGATCCCAATCGCCCAGCACAATCCGTTTCGCCGCTTGCGCGCCGAGTTGCAACTTGTGAATGGCTGGTCGATGGGTATGGCCATGGATCAGGGTCTGCACGCCATGCTGCTGCATGACCCGCACGACCTCCGGCGGCGTCACATCAACAATGTCATTGGCTTTCATCCGTGTCTGCGTGCGACTTTCGCTGCGCAGTTTGCGCGCTAGCTTGTGGCGGCTGCGCAGTGGCAGGTGCCGGAGGATGAACAGGGTGATGGGGTTGCGTAGATAACGACGCAGGCGCATATAAGCCTCGTCCCGCGTGCACAGGCTGTCGCCGTGCATCAGCAGCACGGGCTCGTCATTCATCCGCACCACGCTCGGGTCCTTGAGCAGGGTGGCGCCGGCCGCTTTGCAGAAGGCCTTGCCGAGCAGGAAGTCGCGATTGCCGTGCATCAGGAAAACCTGCGTGCCACTGTCGCTCAACGTGCGCAAGGCGGCGCAGATCGAGCTTTGAAAGGGGGTCATGGCATCGTCGCCGATCCAGACTTCGAAAAAATCGCCCAGGATATACAGCGCTTGTGCCGAACGGGCGCGTCCGGCGAGGAAATCCAGAAACGCCCGGGTGATGTCCGGGCGCTCCTCTTCCAGATGCAAATCTGAAATCAGCAGTATCACTCAACGATCTCGGCTTTCTCGATGATCACGTCTTCTGCGGGTACGTCCTGGTGGCCGGCCTTCATGGTGGTGGCCACGCCCTTGATCTTGTCGACCACGTCAGTGCCGGCAACCACTTTGGCGAATACCGCGTAGCCCCAGCCCTGGACGGTCTTGGCGCTGTGGTTGAGGAAGCTGTTGTCGGTGACGTTGATAAAGAACTGCGCGGAGGCCGAATGCGGCTCCATGGTACGGGCCATGGCGACGCTGTACTTCTCGTTCGGCAGGCCGTTGTCGGCTTCGTTCTGGATGCTCGGGCGCTTGTCTTTCTTTTCTTTCATGCCCGGCTCGAAACCGCCGCCCTGGATCATGAAGTTGCCGATCACACGGTGGAACACCGTGTTTTCGTAGTGGCCGGCGTTGACGTACTCAATGAAGTTGGCCACGGTGATCGGGGCTTTCTCGGCATTCAGTTCCAGGACGATTTCGCCGTGGTTGGTGGTTAGTTTGACTTGGGTCATCTTGGCTACTCTTTGAAGGAATTCGTGGGTTTCGGAGTGCGGGTAGCGCCCGCGGGTCCGAACCGATCTGGCATCAATCCACCAGGTTGCGCAGTTTAGCGTGCGGCGCGGGAATTTCGAGGCGGTTTTTTCATCCAGTCGCTATTAATAGGCCCCGTTTTCGGCGCGCCACTGTCAGGGGCTTGATCGCATCGGCTATGATATCCGTTTTGATTGATCAGGCCGACCCGGCCGCGCACCCGCAAGCCCAAGGATCCTATGAGCAAGCCCACTGTCGACCCTACCTCGAACGCCAAGACCGGACCGGCTGTCCCGGTCAACTTCCTGCGCCCGATCATTCAGGCCGACCTGGACTCGGGCAAGCACACTCAGATCGTGACGCGCTTCCCGCCCGAGCCTAACGGCTACCTGCACATTGGCCACGCCAAGTCGATCTGCGTGAACTTCGGCCTGGCCCAGGAGTTCGGTGGCGTCACGCACCTGCGTTTCGACGACACCAACCCGGCCAAGGAAGACCAGGAATACATCGATGCCATCGAAAGCGACGTCAAGTGGCTGGGTTTCGAGTGGTCCGGTGAAGTGCGCTACGCCTCGCAGTATTTCGACCAGTTGCACGACTGGGCGGTGGAACTGATCAAGGCCGGCAAGGCCTATGTCGACGACCTGACCCCGGAGCAGGCCAAGGAATACCGTGGCAGCCTGACCGAACCGGGCAAGAACAGCCCGTTCCGCGAGCGTTCGGTGGAAGAGAACCTCGACTGGTTTGCGCGCATGCGCGCTGGTGAGTTTCCGGACGGTGCACGCGTGCTGCGGGCCAAGATCGACATGGCTTCGCCGAACATGAACCTGCGCGACCCGATCATGTATCGCATCCGCCATGCACATCACCACCAGACCGGCGACAAGTGGTGCATCTACCCGAACTACGACTTCACCCATGGTCAATCGGATGCTATCGAAGGCATTACCCACTCGATCTGCACCCTGGAGTTCGAAAGCCACCGTCCGCTGTATGAGTGGTTCCTGGACAGCCTGCCAGTGCCGGCGCACCCGCGCCAGTACGAGTTCAGCCGTTTGAACCTGAATTACACCATCACCAGCAAGCGCAAGCTCAAGCAGCTTGTCGACGAGGGATACGTCAACGGTTGGGACGACCCGCGCATGTCGACGCTGTCGGGCTTCCGTCGTCGTGGCTATACGCCGAAATCGATCCGCAATTTCTGCGAAATGATCGGTACCAACCGTTCCGATGGCGTGGTGGATTTCGGCATGCTGGAATTCAGTATCCGTGACGACCTCGACCACAGTGCCCCGCGCGCCATGTGCGTGCTGCGCCCGCTGAAAGTCGTGATCACCAACTACCCGGAAGGCCAGGTCGAGAACCTCGAACTGCCGCGCCACCCGAAAGAAGACATGGGCGTGCGCGCATTGCCATTCGCCCGTGAGATCTACATTGATCGCGAAGACTTCATGGAAGAGCCGCCCAAGGGCTACAAGCGCCTGGAACCGAGCGGTGAAGTGCGCCTGCGCGGCAGCTATGTGATCCGTGCCGATGAGGCGATCAAGGATGCCGACGGCAATATCGTCGAGCTGCGCTGTTCCTATGACCCGCAGACCCTGGGCAAGAACCCCGAGGGCCGCAAGGTCAAGGGCGTGATCCACTGGGTGCCGGCGGCGGCCAGCGTCGAGTGCGAAGTGCGCCTGTACGATCGTCTGTTCCGTTCGGCCAACCCCGAGAAGGCCGAAGACAGCGCCAGTTTCCTGGACAACATCAACCCTGACTCCCTGCAAGTGCTCACTGGTTGTCGTGCTGAACCCTCGCTGGGCAATGCACAGCCGGAAGACCGTTTCCAGTTCGAGCGCGAAGGTTACTTCTGCGCGGATATCAAGGACTCGAAACCCGGTGCTCCGGTCTTCAACCGTACCGTGACCTTGCGTGATTCGTGGGGCCAGTGATTCTTTAAGGAAAGCGTTGTGCTAACGATCTACAACACGCTCACCAAGAGCAAAGAAGTCTTCAAGCCGCTGGATGGCAACAAGGTGCGCATGTATGTCTGCGGGATGACCGTGTATGACTACTGCCACCTGGGCCATGGTCGCAGCATGGTTGCTTTCGACCTGGTGACCCGCTGGTTGCGTTTCAGCGGGTACGACCTGACGTATGTGCGCAATATCACTGACATCGACGACAAGATCATCAATCGGGCCAACGAGAACGGCGAATCGTTCGGGGCGCTGACCGAGCGCATGATCACCGCGATGCACGAGGACGAGGCGCGCCTGAACATCCGCAAGCCGGACATGGAGCCGCGCGCCACGGATCATATCCCGGGCATGCTGAGCATGATCCAGACCTTGATCGACAAGGGTTACGCCTACGCTCCGGGCAATGGCGACGTGTACTATCGCGTCGCCAAGTTCATGGGCTACGGCAAGCTGTCGCGCAAGAAAATCGAAGACCTGCGCATCGGTGCGCGGATCGAAGTCGACGAAGCCAAGCAGGACCCGCTGGACTTCGTCCTGTGGAAAGGCGCCAAGCCCGGCGAGCCGAGCTGGGAATCGCCATGGGGTGCCGGGCGTCCGGGCTGGCATATCGAGTGCTCGGTGATGTCCACCTGCTGTCTGGGTGAGACCTTCGATATTCATGGCGGCGGCAGCGACCTCGAGTTTCCGCACCATGAAAACGAAATCGCCCAGAGCGAGGCGGCCACCGGCAAGACCTACGCCAATGCCTGGATGCACTGCGGCATGATTCGCATCAATGGCGAGAAGATGTCCAAGTCCTTGAACAACTTCTTCACCATTCGCGACGTGCTGGACAAGTATCACCCGGAAGTCGTGCGTTACCTGCTGGTATCGAGCCACTACCGCAGCGCCATCAACTATTCGGAAGACAACCTCAAAGACGCCAAGGGTGCCCTGGAGCGTTTTTACCATGCGTTGAAAGGCCTGCCGAAGGTGCCGGCAGCCGGTGGCGAGGCTTTTGTCGAGCGTTTCACCCAGGTGATGAACGACGACTTCGGCACGCCGGAAGCTTGTGCGGTGTTGTTCGAAATGGTGCGCGAGATCAACCGTCTGCGCGAGAGCGATCCGGCGGCTGCGGCCGGTCTGGCCGCGCGTCTGAAAGAACTGGCCAGCGTGCTCGGTGTCTTGCAGCTGGAAGCCGATGATTTCCTGCGGGCGGGCGCCGAAGGGCGGGTCGACGCGGCTGAAGTCGAAGCGTTGATCCAGGCGCGCCTGACGGCGCGGGCCAACAAGGACTGGGCGGAATCCGACCGGATCCGCGACCAGATCACCGCGATGGGCGTGGTGCTGGAAGACGGCAAGGGCGGCACCACCTGGCGTCTGGCTGACTGAGTCGGACCTGGGTAAAAACAAAAAACCGCCATTCGGCGGTTTTTTGTTGGCTGAAGGTCTCTCAGCGGCGTGGCACCGCGGGAGGCCTCCTGGCTTCAGGCATGCAGCGTTTCAGCGGCATACAAGGTGTTTTCCAGCAGGCAGGCGCGGGTCATCGGGCCTACGCCGCCCGGGACCGGAGTGATCCAGCCGGCGCGGGGCAGGGCGGTTTCGTAGATCACGTCGCCCACCAGCTTGCCGTCTGCCTGGCGGTTGATGCCGACGTCGATGACGATGGCGCCTTCCTTGATCCACTCACCCTTGACCAGGCCCGGCTTGCCAGCGGCCACCACGACCAGGTCGGCGCGGCCGACATGGCCGGCCAGATCACGGGTAAAGCGGTGGGTGACGGTCACGGTGCAGCCGGCCAGTAGCAGCTCCATGGCCATCGGGCGACCGACGATATTGGAGGCGCCGACAATCACCGCATCCATCCCGTAAAGATCGACCCCGGTGCTTTCCAGCAGGGCCATGATGCCTTTCGGAGTGCACGGACGCAGCAGTGGGATGCGCTGGGCCAGGCGGCCGACGTTATAAGGATGGAAGCCGTCGACGTCCTTGTCCGGGCGAATGCGCTCCAGCAGTTTGGAGGCGTCCAGATGTTCCGGCAGCGGCAATTGCAGCAGCACGCCGTCGATCTGCGGATCGTCATTGAGGCGATCGATCAGCTCGGTGAGCGCCTGTTGCGTAGTGTCGCTGGGCAAGTCATAGGCTTGTGAAATGAAGCCGACCTCTTCGCAGTCTTTACGCTTGTGCGAAACATAAACCTGAGAGGCAGGATCGCTGCCGACCAGAATCACCGCGAGGCCTGGCGTGCGCAGGCCCTGCTGGCGACGCTCGGCGACACGTTGGGCGATCTGCTTGCGCAGATGGGCGGCGATCGCTTTGCCGTCGATTAGTTGTGCAGTCATGACGCGTGATTAACCATCGAGAGGGGTTGAAAAAGAGTGCGCATTCTCGCATGTCGTGGCGCGAGGGCAAAGGCGCTTGGTCCGGATATTCCCCTAAGCCCTTTATATTTCTGAGTTTTTTTCAAAAAGGAGTTGACGACCTTTCGACTCGTCTATAACATCTGTCGCGCTTGTCGGGCATAGCCTAGCACTGGTTGAGAAGGTCGAGCAGAGTTGATGTCTGGCTCAGCAAGATTGAAGCACTTGGTTTGTAGTCGTCAGCGAATACAGATTAATAAGGCGCCCGTAGCTCAGCTGGATAGAGCATCCGCCTTCTAAGCGGATGGTCGCAGGTTCGAGTCCTGCCGGGTGCGCCATTAGGCAGCTTTGGCACAAGTAACGCAATATGGTG